>JAHEJY010000136.1 GCA_024638625.1 Actinomycetes bacterium | reverse complement strand
CCCAAACCACGGATGCTGTCTTCGGAGCCAGTTCGCCGGCGAATGCGAACGGGTCCGACTTGAGAAAGCCCATACCCACCTGAGGTTCGATGTGGTACTTGTAGGTATTTCCCAGGCCTGCGTTCGGTATCGTCCCTGTCCAGATTCCGGGGCCGCTGAGCGGATCGGCCTGATGATCCCATCCGTTGAAGTCGCCGACCACCGAGACCGATCGTGCATTGGGTGCCCAAACCGCGAAGTACGTGCCCTCGTCATGGGTGTGAGCACCGAGGTGATCGTGGAGTCGGCTGTGACGACCTTCTGAGAAACCCAGGAACGGCATAAGACAAGGCTAGGAGAGCCTGTCACCCGATCAATCCAAAACCCGGCAAGTAGGGTCTGGCGTCATGATCATCGGATATCAGGGCGAGACCCACTCGTACAGTTATCGGGCCGCCCAGGCACTGTTCCCGGAAGCCGAGCTGAAAGGCCACGCCAGCTTCGTGCGGGCGTTCCGTTCATTGCGTGAGGCGGCAGTTGCCTTTCTCGTCCTGCCGATCGCCAACTCGACGACCGGCCCGATCTTGCCGGTTTTGGATCGGCTGGTTTCAGCGGATGCCTCGATCAAGGCTGAGCACGTGATCCATGTCCGGCATGCTCTCATGGGTATTCCGGGCGCAACACTCGATGACGCCAAGTCAGTGCGATCTCACCCGGTTGCGCTCGGCCAGGCCGAATCGCTTCTCGAAGAACGGGGATGGGAAGCGGTTGCGACATCAGACACTGCCGGCGCGGTCCGCGAAGTAGCCGAACATGAGGATCCGTCCGAGCTCGCACTGGCTGACCCGGCGGCCGGTGAAGCATTTGGTCTGGAGGTTCTCATGGAGGACGCGATCGACCAGGATCACAATACGACTCGTTTTGTGGTGCTCGAACCCGGCAAGCACCACGTTCGGGCAGCCGACAATAAGACGTCGATTGCGTTTGAAACCCCCCACACACCCGGCGCACTGGCGATGGCACTCACGGAATTGGGTCTACGAGGTGCCAACCTGACGATGATCGAGTCGCGTCCCGGTGGAAAGTTGTGGCGCTACATGTATTACGTCGACTTTCTTCATGAACCAGGCCCGGACGGGTTGGCGAAGATCCTCGATCCGACCCCGATGGCACTGTCGAACATCCATATGCTCGGAAGCTACCCGGCCGTCGTCGAGTGACCCTGCCGGGGGCACCGGTCAATCTGATAGCGCCCGGTCGACGGCTGCCAGTGCATGTAGCTCGGCGGTGGGGAAGAACGGCACCCCGACGTCGTCGCGGGTGATCAGGAGCTCGATTTCGGTGCACCCGCCGATCAATCCCCGGCTTCCGCCGGCAATCAGATCCCTGGCAATCGAAAGGTAGATCTCCCGAGATTCGGCGCTGATGACACCTTTGACAAGCTCGTCGAAGATGATGTCGTGAATGCGAGTGCGACCGGGCTCGTCCGGGATGTTCACTGTCAAGCCAAGTTGCTCCAGGCGGTCCCGGTAGAACTCCTGCTCCATCGTGTATCGCGTTCCCAGGAGGCCCACCTCATCAACGCCTGCCTGTTTGATGGCGTTGGCCGTCACGTCGGCAATATGTAGCAACGGGATGGAAACCGCCTCGGAGACGGCGGCTGCCACTCTGTGCATGGTGTTGGTGCACAGCAACAGAAAATCAGCTCCGGCCGCCTCCGCCTGTGTTCCGGCCTGCGCCATCGCAGCTGCCGCCCGGTCCCAGTCGCCCAACTGCTGCATGGCTTCGATGGACGAGAAATCCACCGATATCAAGACCAGCCGGGCCGATGATGACCCCCCTAGTCGCCGTTGTGTTTCTTGGTTGATGATCCGGTAATACTCGGCCGACGACTCCCAGCTCATGCCTCCGATGAGGCCGATCGTCTTCATCGGCAGGCGCGATCGAGGATCCTGGTCTCCTGCGTCGTCCACAAAACCCTAGAGAGTGGGAAAATCGACACTAAGTTCATTCCCTACGAAACCTACTTCCCGACACCGGTATCGGAGGTTTTCGTGACCCAAAGCCGCAAAACTCGATCTCCGCGGGCCGCGCCACCCGAAAGCCAGCGGCCCCGGCGGAGAACGTCGACCGCCCGGTTCGGGTCCGGTAAGCGCGAATCGCACGATGCATCTGACTTCTATGAGCGTTTTGGATCACCGGTCTTATCAGACGACGATCACATTGAGCCGTGTCCGATCATTGATGAGTTCTTGTGTCAGGACTCGCGTGATTTGCCCCAAATCCCCGATAACTCGATCGCACTCATGGTTACGTCACCGCCGTACTTTGCAGGCAAGGAGTATGAGACCGACCTCGGCGAGAACGGAATCCCCGCCAGCTATATCGAATACCTCGCCATGTTGAGAGATGTGTTTGGTGAATCCTTGCGTACCCTCGAGCCAGGTGGCCGGATTGCCGTGAACGTCGCCAATCTCGGTCGGCGGCCGTACCGGTCATTGTCGTCAGACGTCATCCGCATTCTGCAGGATGATCTTGGGATGCTGCTGCGCGGCGAAATCGTATGGGTCAAGGCCGCGGGCGCCAACGGGTCGTGTGCCTGGGGATCGTATGGTTCTGCCGCCAATCCCGTTCTGAGGGATGTAACCGAGCGAGTGGTTGTAGCTTCCAAAGGTCGGTTCGATCGAGCGCCGAATCGTAAGAAGCGGGCCGCACTTGGTCTGCCCCACGAGGACACGATTGACAAGGACGAGTTCCGTGCCTTGACACTTGACACCTGGCACATCCCGCCCGAATCTGCCAAACGCGTCGGTCATCCGGCCCCGTTTCCCGTGGACCTGCCGCGCAAACTCATCGAACTGTTCACCTTCAAAGGCGACGTCGTACTGGATCCTTTCAGCGGATCGGGTACGGTCGCCCTCGCCGCCAGGACAACCGGGAGACATTTCGTTTGTGTCGACACGTCTCCCGAGTACTGCGAGCTGGCAGCCGAGCGATTGGCCGAATTGGCTCCCTAGTCCACCAGCCACTCGATCCAGCGTCCGTGGTACTGGACGCGCGCCAGCACCTCCTCCGACACATGCCCACCCTCGTAGATCGTCAGGGTCAGGAATGGCTGATCAATACCTTTCTGGCCCGCCTCGAATTCCAGACCCAGCCGGTACACGGGAGCTCGCCTGCTCGCGGTCACGAGGATCTCATGAATCTGCTGCCAGGTCTCGCGATCGGATTGATAGAGGGCAATCGAATGGAATACCACCCGGGTGGCGCCTTCATCGATCTGCATCAGCAGCGTTGCAACGCCGTCGGGGGCGTCGGCTTTCAAGATGTGAGGAGGGGCGGTGGCCATCGCCTCGAGCGCGGTGTTCAGCCGCTCGAGGCGATGCGGGTGCTCGGGCCAAACCAGGGCCCGCAGCCAATCTGCGTCATCAGGATTCGTCAGGTCGAGGGGAGAACGATCGATCCCGAACCTTTCGGCCGGCGGAGGTAGGCCGGCCTCGAGCGGTGGAGTTCGCTCTCCCCGGACCTCTGTCTTCAGCCTGACGGGCGACGATGGACTGCCGAGTTGTCCCGCATCTCCGTAGTCGTAGCGGAAGTCGGGCCAGCCCAGGAGCAGGCCTGCTGCGGTCCCGATTTCCACGGTGGCCAGCGGTAACCCGGTGCGCTGGTGGATGACACAGAATCCCGGAGCCAGTGCCCCCGCCCTGCCGATTTCGTTCGTCTGCACGGTCCTGGTCGCCAGAAGCCTCACGATTTCGTGCTCATAGGCCCGGGTGAAGTCCTCCATCGTGGCACCGAGGTTGTCGATCAAAGGTGGCGATCGGTCTATGGCCTGTATGTAGTAATCGGCCAATGGATGATCCGGATGCCTGCGGATGAGGAACTGGATGGCCGCCAGCAGATGCAACGGCACCGGTTGGTTCTGTGGAGTCTGTTCCACCAGATGCAGCAGCCATTCGCTCTCCAGAATCGCCCACGTCATCGCGCCGTAGAGGGGACTGTCACTGGACTGTGGCCCCTTTGCGAAATCGGCCAGCGCCTTTCGGGTATCTCTCATGTCATGATGTGGACGAGGGTTGGTTGGAGTACGGACACCAGCTCGCGCGACTCCATGCACAGGAGTAATCCCCGTCTTCCCCCGTTGACGTAAATCCCTCCGTAATCGAGCACCGTTGCTTGGAGGTAGATGGGCATGTCCGTTCTCATGCCGAAAGGGGACGTGCCGCCGACCTGGTATCCGGTGCGTTTCTGCGCCACGATCGGATCAGAAACGCGTACGCTCTTCGTGCCGATGAGGCGGGCGAGAGCCTTCGTCGAAACCTGCTCGTCACCGTGCATGAGGACACAGAGGGGATCGCTGCTATCGGTTTCCATGATCAGGGTCTTGATCACGAGGTGAGGGTCGAGTCCCAACAGCTCGGCAGCTCCGCTTGCACCCGATCCGTCGGCATATGGGTACATGTGTGTCGTGAAGGTCGCACCGGTTTTGTTGAGCGACCGAATTGCGCTGGTCATCGGGGTGCTACCCATGAGCGGAGGCTACCGGCAGATGAAGGTGCTCCAGATCCGGTGTCTGCAAGAATCCTGTAGCGGAGGCCAACTGCGGCCATGATGCAAAGGAGCTACACATTGGACGGACACAATCATGAGGTATCGCGAACCCTCGCGGGGCAGGCCCGCGAGCTGCGGCGACTCATCCCGGAGGTGTATGACCGTTTCAGCCAGCTGAGCGCGGCATCCATGGCTGACGGGGTGCTTGATTCCGCTACCAAGGAACTGATCGCTCTGGCCATCGCCGTCAACAGTCAATGCGACGGCTGCATATCGGCCCATGCACGCAAAGCAGCACGGGCGGGGGTTGACAGGCAAGCCGTCGCCGAAATGCTCGGGGTGACCATCATGATGGGCGGTGGCCCCGGCACGGTCTACGCTCCGCGAGCGTTGGCGGCGTTCGACGAATTCAGCGCGACGTAGATCGGCCACATCAAGCCGGCTGCGCGACCGCTGCGCCCCGGCTCGCTCGCCAGCGGTCTCGCCATCGGCCCCATGGCAACAACGGCACATAGAAACACAACATGTAGACCCCGAAAAAACCGATCCGCAGCGTGATCAGCGTAGAGATGTGAAAAGCCACTCCTACCCAGAGGGTTGCTTTTCTGGTCGGTTTGTTTGCTACCAGGAGCACAAATAGCAACTCCCAAACAAGCGTGAACCAGGTCATGATCCGGGTCATCCAAACAGGAAGCGGAATCGAGACGAGGGACCAATCGTGGGTGTTGAGTATGTAGTGGAGAGCGGCCCCATTCAACCAGATCTGGGAATTCGCTTTTGAGATGCCGTTCACGAGATAGATGATGGCCATCTGCACGAACAACACTCGCAGCGCCCAGGGTGAGACATAGACCGTTTCTGACGGATTGTTGCGGCTGTCGAAAGACCAGACAGCGCCAGACGGGCTCAGCATCAGATAGAAGAGAAGAATGTCGCGCACGCTGTCACCGGAATTGAAGATGAAGGGGTTCGCGTTGCTCACGAAGAGGGCAATCGACAAGCAGATGGCGGCAGCGATCTTCGGCCGGAGTCCGAGGGCTAGAAGCGCGGCACTTCCGGCCCAGGCGGCGAGTATCACGATCCAGGCCCATTGGGGGCCGACATCGCCCAATGGCGACCAGAACCAGAGGCGAGAGGTGAAGGGACTACCCAGGGGATCGGGCGCACCCAGGCTTCCCGCACCGTAGAGCTCGTATGTGTAGGGCAGATAGGTCAACAAAACATCCAGCAATAACGCAAGGCCCACCCCAATTCTCAGCGCAGCCAAACGTTCTGCCCGAACCGGTTCTGTCCACCAGGTGGCTCGGTTGAGCGGCCACGGTAATCGAGGTTCCATGCCCACGAAACTGCGATTCATGGAAACCTCGGAACCTGAACGAATTCAGAAGCTTTCGGGTTGTAAGCCTCCACCGGCAGCATCCCGGGTGTCACAGTTTCACCCGGATACCAGCGGATAAAGGGTCGATGGAAAGGTTGCGAAGGGTCCGCCGCTGTATCAGACGGTGGGTTGGTCGGTATCACATCGAAGGAAAGAACCACCTGGGAGGGGACCGCAGCCTCGGCATGGTTTTCCAGGTACTGGTTCATGCGGCTCTCCATGAATTCGAGTGCCGGCTGCCAGCGAGTCTGGATTCGCGAAACCCGGAATTC
>JAHEJY010000025.1 GCA_024638625.1 Actinomycetes bacterium | reverse complement strand
CGATCCGGCACAGTCAACGTTGGCGACGAGGCGCGTCTTCTCTGAGGAGGCACGTGTGAGTTTCGTTCGGGGGTTGCCCAAAGCCGAGTTGCACGTCCACATTGAGGGAACTCTCGAACCGGAAATGATGTTCGAGATCGGTCGTCGCAACGAGGTAGAGCTGGGTTACGAGTCACCGGAGGAGATTCGAGCGGCCTATGAGTTCAGCAGCTTGCAGGATTTCCTGAACATCTACTACGAGGGTGCGGCCGTTCTCCAGACGGAGCAAGATTTCTTCGATCTCGGGTATGCGTATTTCGAACGGGCCGCAGCAGACGGGGTTCGCCGGGCCGAAATATTCTTCGATCCCCAAACCCACACCGGGCGCGGCATCCCGATAGGAACGGTGATCGAGGGGCTGTCCGGGGCCGCCACCCGAGCCGGCACCGATCTCAGCGTCAGCTGCGATCTGATTCTCTGTTTCCTCCGTCACCTGCCCGCCGAAGCTGCCATGGAGACGCTCGAGTCGGCTCTCGCACACGGAAAGCAATTCATCGGTGTCGGTCTCGACTCCTCCGAGGTCGGATTCCCTCCCCGGCTGTTCACAGAGGTCTTCCAACGGGCCCGGTCCGAAGGGCTCAGAGTTGTTGCTCATGCCGGTGAGGAAGGGCCACCGGAATACGTCCGCCAGGCACTCGATATGCTTGGAGCCGAACGTATTGACCACGGCGTGAGATCGCTGGAAGATCCGGACTTGGTCGCACGGCTCGCAGAGCAACAAACACCCCTCACCGTGTGTCCGATGTCGAATATCAAGCTGGCAGTGTTCGAGGATATGGCGAGCCACCCTCTGCCTGCGATGATCGAGGCCGGGCTGCTCGTGACCATCAACTCTGACGACCCCGCCTATTTCGGAGGATATGTCGGTCAGAACTACGAGGCTGTCGCCTCATCGCTTTCGCTCGACGACACCGTGATGGCGCAGCTCGCCCGCAACTCGATTACGGCCAGCTTCCTGGACGAGTCCGCCAAGGTTTCCCTCCTGGAAGAGATCGACACCTACGTGTCCTGAGGGGGTTTCGAGACTGCAAGGTTGGCTTCCATCCAGCGAATTGCGAACTCCAGCAGTTTTTTCGCAGGCAGGAGCTCAGCTGCAGCATTGCCGACCGTACCCCTCGTCCCCAGGTCGGCATCCAGAAACCCTCGCAGGATTGACACGAAGTAGTCCTCACCTTCGATATCGACGATCCCATTCATGTCGTCGAGTGCGTCAACCACCCGAATCTCTGGGCCAGTCGACAAACGGAGCAACCGATGACGCCGCAGCCTGCGTTTGTGAGGAAGATTCGCCTCATACTCGGCAAGGTGCAAAAGCGTGGTGGTGTCTCCATCGGCTCCGAGACGAAGGACCTTCCCATCAGCCTCGACCAGGCGGGACAACGGGGAACCCGGACCGAAGTAGTCATTCCATGGGGGATCACGAAGCAGGGCTCCGGCGATGGCGCCCCGGGCGCCGAATCGCGCTTCCGGGTGATCGTTCACGATCGTGTCCTTCTGCTGCCTGAATACCTCCGCCAGGATCCCTACCTCGGGGTCTGCCGGGGTGACGAGCGGATCGAAGGGCTCTGCGTCGATGAGCAGGGTTGGACGTTGTTCCTCGGGTCTGTCGTTGACCCAGGCGTGGTCATCTCTGGCTCCCAGAACCATCAGCATCGTTCCTTCGGGTCCGATCGACTCATGGATCGCCCGGAGGACGCCGGCTGCTCCACCTTCCACGGTTCCGATCTTGCGAAGTGAGGCGTGCACCATCACAACGTCACCGGCCCTGCAGCCGAGGCGGACAAGGTCCGCCACCAGCTGTGCGACGGATTGGTTCTTCAGCCGGAGTCCCCGGCCGCAGTTTTTCGCACGGCTTCGATGATCCTGGCATAGCCGGTACAGCGACAGAGATTGCCCGACAACCCGATGCGTATGTCTTCATCGTCTGGATCCGGGTTGGCGTCCAGCAACGCCCGGGCGGAAACGATCATGCCCGGGGTGCAGAACCCGCATTGCACGGCGCCTGATTCGAGCATGTGTCTCTGGAGCGGATGCAAATCGCCGTCGGACTGCAGACCCTCGATGGTCGTGATCGCGCATCCTTGCGCCTGAACCGCCAGGTAGGAGCAAGAATTCACGGGTCGACCGTCCAGCAATACCATGCAGGCCCCGCATTCACAGTCGTCGCATCCCTCTTTTGTTCCGGTCAGGCCCACGACCTCTCGTATCACGCTCAGCAAGTTGCGAGTCACGTCGGCGTCGACGGGATAGTCGGTTCCGTTGACGGTCAGGATATAGGTCACGGTGCGCCGATCCCCGCTGTGCGATTCAAAGGAACACCGATGGTTTCGCCGCGAGCCCTCCCGAAAGCGGAGGCGGCTGCCCGCCTGGCCATCACGCCGACTATGTGCTTACGGTACCGGGCCGACGCCCGCACATCGCTTATGGGTTGCGCTCGTTCGGAAGCCGCTACGGCGATCCGATCGAGCAAGTCGTCATCGACCGGACGGCCGATCGCCTCCTTCGGGATTTCGACCGAGACAATGGTGGGGGCCACGGCCGTCAAGGCAACCGAGATTGCTGCCAGCAGATCCCCATCGGGAGCGAGGGTCACAGATGCGGCCGCCCCGACCACGGCTATCTCCATTGCTCTCCGGTATTCGAGTCGAACGTATCCACTGCCGGAACGTGGCGCACGCTCGGGAAGCAGAATCGCCGTACAAAGCTCGTCGACGGCGGCCACGGACTGGCCAGGACCCGTCCACATCTCGGAGATGTCGATCTGCCGGGTACGGTCAAGTGAGCGCAGTTCTACTCGCCCATCCAACACCACCAGCGGTGCGCCGGTATCCATTGCGGGGCTACTGTTCATGATGTTGCCGCCAATGGTTCCGACATGACGGGTCGCGGGCGAGCCGACGAGGGCGGCGGCGTCGGCCAGGGCTGTGTAATCGGCAACGATCCTGGGGTCGACTTCGAGTTGTGCATGGCTCACCGCCGCTCCGATTCGCATACCTCTCTCATCGGCATCCATGCGGGAGAGGGCGGGGATCCTGTCGATGGCCACGATTGACTCTGGTAGCGGAGACTTGCCCTGGCGTGCTGCCACCATCAGGTCGCTTCCACCCGCTATGGGCCGGGCACCGGCAGCCATGGCATGAAGTGCCTCTTCTACGGTTTCGGCCTTTGTGAACCTCATAATGTCTCCCAGACGCGTTCGGCGGTCATCGGGAGCCGGCGGATCGGATGACCTACCAACTTCGCTATTGCGTTCGCGATCGCGCCGGCGGTGGCAACATTCGGCGCCTCCGCCAAGCCCTTGGCACCGTGGGGCCCAGCATCTGGCGTATCGATCTCGATGAAGCGCGTAGCGATCGTCGGGGCGTCCGCAATGGTTTGCAGTTTGTACTCGAGCAGTCCGGCGTTCAGCTGGCGTCCATCCTCGTCGTACCGGGTGCCCTCGGTGAGCGCTTGTCCGATACCCATGAGTACCCCACCTTCGACCTGGCCCGTGGCCCCTAACGGGTTGATGATGGTCCCCGAATCGTGCGCCGTGCTCACCTCCAACACCCGCACCACACCGGTATCACGATCCAGTCGCACACGAACGGCATGGCACGAGAACTGGGGGGCCGACCAGGCGGCGACACCCTGGTCGCCCACGCAGGTCGATCCGACCAGGGGCGGAGTTTCGATGACTTCGCTCGAGCCGTGGGCGAGCAGCAGATTGTTGTCGGCGGCGATCGCCGCCAGCTCGACGATAGAGACCGAAGACGCCGGCGAACCAACCACCGAAGCCTCGCCGCTCTGCAGCACGATGTCCTCGGTCGAGGCTTCCAAATGCTCGGCCGCCAGTTCCTTGAGCTGTCGAGCCAGTTCTCGCGCTCCGGCGAGAGCGGCACGACCGTTGTTGAGAAGAGTCTGGCTTCCGGTTGCGCCCACGTCATAGGGAGCCGCGCCGGTGTCCTGATAGATGAGCTCGAAATCGCCAGGCTGCATCCCGAGCTCATCGGCCACAATGTGGGGGATCGTCATGACCGCCCCGGTCCCACACTCCTGTGCCCCCGTGATGATTTGTCCGGCGCCATCGTCGTCAATTTTGATATAGACGCCCGACGGGCCAGGAAAACTCGGCCACCAGCCGATCGCAACGCCGACGGCTTCGTCGGGCGGGAGATCAGATCCATATTCGATCTCTTCGACGGCCGCGTTGATGCATTGCTGGAGGCCGATTTCGCCATAGGTTTGACCGACCACACCAACAGAGCCGGAGTCGATGGCGTTGAGCCGCCGGAACGCCACCGGATCCATCCCAACCGCATCGGCGAGTTCGTCCGTGTGCGCCTCGAGAGCCCAGCAGGCCTGGGGAGCAGTAGGGGCCCGTACCGATCCCGACGGCTGCCGGTTGGTGTAGACGAGCGAGGATTCGATCAACACGTTCGGGATCTTGTAGGGACCGGCGAGATGCATGGCCGCGAGCTGCGGAAAGAAATCGGCATCCGCGGTGTATGCACCGTTATCGAGCAACATTCGGCCCCGGCGGGCGACCAGAGTGCCGTCGCGGCGGATTCCGGACGTAACGTCGATTGTCATCCCTTCTCGCCTGCGGTCCGGAGCGACGAACTCTTCTTCCCGGGTAAAGACGAGCTTCACGGGACGTCGGACGGCCCGGGCGAGGGCGGCAACGTGCGCCTCGAAATGGAATCCGCACTTGCCTCCGAAACCCCCGCCGAGATGGGGCACGATAATCCGCACTTTGTTGGTGGCGAGGCCGAGCGTTTCGCACACGCCGGCCCGGGCCTGGAACGGAACCTGGGTTGACGACCAGATGGTGACACGGTCACCCTCCCACTGAGCGAGGATTCCGCGAGGCTCGATGGGAACCGCGTGGGAGGCGTCCGCCTCGAAACGACTCGTCACAACCAGGTCGGCTTCGGCCATACCTGCCTCGACATCGCCTCGTTCGATAGAAGAGAACGAGGCGACATTGCGATCTCGCACGACGTGATCGGCGTCATAATCTGCCCAGCTTTCATGGACGAGTGGTGAGTTCTCGTCGAGCGCTGCTTCCAGGTCGTCAACGATGGGTAGCGGCTCATACTCGACCACGATGGCCTCCACCGCCCTGGCAGCGGTGGCAGCATCAATGGCGGCTACGGCTGCGACCACCTCTCCTTCGAAACGCACGACGTCGGAAGCAAAGAGCTTGCGATCAGGAATCGCGCCGAAGCGCACGTCAGGCACGTCTTTGTGCGTGAGCACGGCATACACCCCGGGTATAGAACGCGCCGCCTCAAGATCGAGTTTCGTGATACGGCCGTGGGCCATCCCGGCGTACTTGAACTTGGCGGCGGCCATACCCGTGAGGCTGATGTCGGCAACGTACCTGCCGGAACCCGTGACCTTGTCGGGACCGTCCGCCCTTAGAAAGGGCCTGGATTCTGAGATAACCATGCGCCGGAAACTAGCCGAGTCGAGCTGCCAAGTTTCTAGGCGCCGGGTACGTCCGGGTTGCGCCACACGATGAGCGATGCCCAACCGTCGGTTGCATCGTCGTCGATGTAGTGCTCCAGCACGCCGCGCACCTCGAATCCGTTTTCTAGCTGGAACGTGAGCGTTTGGTCATATAACTCGCCGGCGACAACCCTGTCGCAGTATTCCTGTGCAGACATCTCGTGCTTGTGGTCGGCGTAACCGGGCAAGTAACCGCCTGCGATAATGCCTTTCTTGCCGTCGCGCCGAACGAGGTCCTTTCGCAACTCATAGAGGTGCCGCCCGATGCCTCGACGGCGATAGTCCGGATGGACGAGGATGTCGGTCCCGTAATACCAGTCGCCGTTCGGATCGTGGTTGGCGCACTGGTGCTCGCCGGTGATCTCTGCGATTGTGTGCTGCGGTTTGGCAAAGTCGAAGTCGAGATAGATGCCTCCGCCCTGACCGACAACCCTGTCTCCGTCCAACACCACGAAGAATCCTTCCGGAAACGTTCGAGCGTAAGCCAGCATGTCTTCTTCCTGCAGGAGGTCGTTGGGATCTGCGTGGGTAAAGGTGGCCAACTCGAGTTCGGCGCACAAGGGCGCCAGTTCTTCGGTGAGATTTACATATGACAGCTCAGTCATCGCTCAGGCGAACGAGAAGTGCTCGTACCGATTGTGATCGGGACGTCCGGCAACAGCCCAGAAATCACCGGTGGCCGGACTCATCACCGCGGCCCCGCAGCTCTCGATGTGGAACGGAGGTTTCGAGACCTGACAGACCGCCTGGCTGTCGCGCGTTATCTCCATGAGCCGGTCCGCATCAATCGGCGCGTCGCGCAGCATGGCCTCGGCGCGGATCTTTCGGCTCTGCGAGCTCTCCATCAATTGCGGCGCTTTGCTCGCTTGGAAGGCCTCGGTCTCGCCATACAGGCAATGGTTGGTGTGCACGTATGGACGCTCGGAGATTTCGGTTACGTGGTAGGCCTGGGGCATGACCTCGATGTTCACTCCGGTACCTCCCGGCCCCATGACGAGGTAATTGTGAGCACCCGCCACCGGGCTCTCCGTAATCGTCTTCACCGCGTGGTCGAGAGTTGTTTGCTGCAGCGCCTTGCGAACCACAAACGGCCAGGTCACCCCGATCTGGCCCTCGGCGGCAGTCAGATTGTTGATGCCGACGGTGATACCTGCCTCGTTCATTCCCATCTGCCCCGAGCAGCCCAGTGTGGTGAAGACGAAAGCGCGGGGATGCTCGAGGTCTTCGATCTCGAGCAGAACCACATGCTGGGTAGCGCTGTCATGCATATCCCAGGTCTGGGCATACAGGGGATGGCCGCTCGCCGTGGAGGCCGCCGGGGCGATCATCGCGGTGCAGGTGTCGTCCTCAGGTGCACCATCGAACGCGCCGCGCACGACATCGATGAAGTCAGTGAAACCACCCACGATGATGGCTTCGGGGACGCTGATCCCCGAAGCATCTGCCATCGATTCCATCTCTCGAAAGAGATCGGGTGCATACTCTGCGTGGGGACGAATCAGACTGTCGGCAACGCCCAGGACCTCGGTTCGCGACAGGTTGCGGCCGCCGGACCACGAACCCTGCATGACCAACACGATGCGGTCTTCCGTGTAGGCCTGGATCTCTTCGGGAAACGGGGAACCGTGTTCTCTCCCGCGCTGGGCGGGTGTTCCGGTCAACAACAGGCGCCTGGTCATGAAACCGCTCCCGCCACCACGGATGCAACTGACGTCTCGACCACATCGAGCGCCTCATCGAGTTCGGCGTCGGTGATTACCAGCGGCGGAAGGAACCTCACACAGTTGGAAAAAAGACCAGCCCGAATTGTGATGACGCCGCGTCTCGTTGTTTCCGCGGTTATGGCCGCTGCTGCCTCCATCGAGGGCTCCTTTGTGTCCGGGTCGTTCACCAGTTCCATTGCCAACATCGAACCTACACCGCGTACATCTCCCACGACAGAGGGGTGGTCCGCCTGGATCCGTTCGAGGCGAGCGCGCAACCGTCGACCGATCGCGGCTGCGCGTTCGAGGAATTCGAGATTGTTGATCTGATCGATCGCAGCCAGAGCCGCCACGCAAGCGAGGGGGTTGCCGGAATACGTGCCTCCCAGCCCCCCGGGATGGGCGGCGTCGACGATCTCAGCCTTTCCTGTTACCGCCGACAGGGGCATGCCCGCCGCAAGCGACTTGGCCGTCGTGGTCAGGTCCGGGACAACCCCGGTGTGTTCGATGGCAAACAGCTTGCCGGTTCGTCCGAAACCGGACTGAATCTCGTCTGCGATGAAGACGATCCCGTTCTCGTCGCATAGGGAGCGCAGTTTCTGGAGCCACCTGGCGGGTGCGGGGATGAATCCTCCCTCACCCTGGATCGGCTCGACGACCACGCATGCGACGTGGGACGGTTCAACGATCGCCATGAAGCTGTGGTCGAGGTTGGCGATGTGCCAATCGACGAACTGGTCTTCCGACATCGCGTGTGGTCTTCGGTACACGTTCGGAAACGCGAAGCGATAGACCTCTGGAGCGAAGGGACCGAACCCGTGCTTGAAGAGATTGAATTTCGAGGTCATGGCCATCGTCATGTTCGTACGGCCGTGATAGGCCCCATCAAAGACCACAACCCCCTGGCGGCCGGTGTACGCCCGCGAGACCTTCACCGCTGTCTCCACCGCCTCGGCTCCCGTGTTCATCAGCACTGATTTCTTGTTGAACTCTCCGGGAACTATCTCGTTGAGCTTCTCGGCAACGGCCACATAGGGTTCGTAAGAAGCAACGATGGCACACATGTGGATCAATTGCTCAGCTTGATCTTGCAGCGAGCTGACCACCGTTGCGGGCGTATGACCACCGGCCAACACGCCGATGCCGCCTGCCAGATCGATGAGATCGTTGCCGTCGGCATCGGTCACCACGGCTCCGTGACCACGCGTGATGGCGAGCCGGGTCAGCTTGGCAGCACCCTGCCCGGTCGCCGCGTCGCGGCGTGCCACCAGGTCGAGGCTCCTGGGTCCGGGAATCTCTGTTACGAGCTTGATCGCTCCCAATGGGTGTCCGTTCTGAGGCTCTTGTCTAGATTACGTCCATGAACCGGATCCCGCATCCAGCCCCGACCGCCGATGCCGATACGAGGCGAATCCAGGAGGCGAATCCAGCATGAAAGGCGATGGTTTCGCAACATCAGAGATCGCTGCGTTTGCATCCCGGGCCAGCTTCTCCGGTGTGCCCGCTGCCACGCTCGAATCGCTGGGCGAGGCCGGCGTGGTCGTCGTAGGCGCCCCTTTTGATTGGGGGACTTCGTTTCGCCCGGGTGCCCGATTTGGACCGAAAGCGATACGAGAGGCCGGCTATCTCGGTTTCGATGGCTACCGGCCACACCTCACTACCGGCATCGATTCGCTTTCGGTACTCAACGTCGTCGACGTCGGTGACCTCAATCTGCCTCCCGGCTACATGGACGAAAGCCTCGAAAGGATTTCCGCGGCCGTCAACACGATCGCAGCGGCACAGAAGGTACCAATTGTCCTGGGAGGTGATCACACGATCACATTCGCCAACGCCCGCGCCATTGCCGAAGTCCATGGCGAATTTGCGCTCATTCACTTCGATGCACACGCAGATACGGGCGCTGGCACACTCGGCGGCATGCCCCATAGCCACGGAACTCCCATGAGAAAACTCATTGAAGAAGGCCACGTTGCCGGCAGGCGATTCGTCCAGATCGGTCTGCGGGGCTACTGGCCTGAACCAGAGACCGTGGCCTGGATGGCCGAACAGGGAATGCGCAGCTATCTCATGACCGACATCGTCGATCGCGGTCTCAACACAGTGGTCGACGAGGCCGTTGCCTATGCCACCGACGGGGTCGACAAAGCGTTCATCTCGGTCGACATCGATGTTGTCGATCCGGGATTGGCTCCCGGCACCGGAACCCCCGAACCGGGTGGCCTGCTTCCCAGGGAAATCATGGATACGCTCCGCCGGCTCGGCAGAGAACTCAATGTGATAGGCGCCGACGTAGTGGAGGTCTCGCCGGCGTACGACGGGCCTGGCGACGTTACCGCGCTGCTGGCCAACCGGCTCGTTCTCGAGATCTTGAACGGAATGGCCGAACGGCGCGTCCGTGAACAGAAGTTGTAGCCGACCTTTTAATGGGTGAAGGTTCCCGCCACCGGTAGCCATTCGCTTCGTCCTGACCAGAATTCACGATCGGCGAATCCCTCGGAGTTCTCGTTGCGAAGGTAGAACTTGTGATCCGCCGAACGGAAGATGCCGACCGTGTCGAGTCCGTCTCGGTCCCAGTCACCGGCGACGATTCGGTCGGCCGGATCGCCGAAGAAAAACTCCAGATCTGCAGTGCCGCTCGAGTGCGTCAACCGCAGGTACGTGAATCCGGTGGATTCCCGGTACAGGCCAATCTCGTCATCGCCGTCACCATCAAAGTCACCCACAAATGGCCGATCCCCCGGGATACCGAAGAAGAACTCGGTTGTCGCAGATCCCGTGTCGAGCGTGTTCCGCAGGAAGACTCTGCCGAGCTTTGGCCGATAAACGCCAAGCGAATCACATCCATCGCCATCCCAGTCACCCGCCAACGGGATATCGCCACCGACCCCGAAAAAGAAGTCGACGTCGGCTATGCCGGTATCTGCGGTGTTGCGCAGGTAGGCGAAACCGTTTGCTTCCCTGAACATGCCCGGGGTCTCTTGCCCGTCGCAATCCCAGTCTCCGACGACAGGCGAATCGCCCGGGATGCCGAAGTAGAAGGACGGCGCGCCCTGAACGTGCCATTGGCCGGTGTTGGTATCCACCAAACCAACCCCGGCGGCAGGCAGCGGCCTCCAACTCGGGTCGGTTCCATCGGCCAGGTATGTGGGGTTGGTCCCATCGGCATCGACGAGATAGATGTCGAATGCCGCAGGCGGTCGTTCAAATGCGTAGTTGACGTCCGGGTCGAGAACGAAGGCGAGTCGGGAGCCGTCGGGCGACCAGCTCGGTGACCGTGAATGCCCACCCCTGCCGGGAACGTCGACATTCACACGGTTTGCGCCGTCGGGGTCTACCAGGGTGATCGACTGCCAGGTCACGCTGCCCAGTTCAACGGCGATTCGCATACCGTCCGGGGACCAGGAAGGGCCTCCGGCTCGCCACGATGGGCCTGAAGCCAACAACCTGGCCTCGCCATGTCCCGGAACCACCGTGAAGAACTCGATGAAGCTCGATAGGGGAGTACACGATGAGCCCCGGGCCGCGTACGCAAGGGTTGAACCATCGGGAGACCAGGCGAGCGAGCCCAGCCCACCCGGGCAGAGCGTATCTCCGGGATCGTACTCGGCCACGGCAAGACGTTTCTCGCCCCGTGAATCCATCACATAAATGGCATCCGGGTCCTCGGCGCTGACGAAGGCGATGCGGGAGCCATCCGGGGACCACTGGGGCGCGAAATCATCCGGGGCCCGGTCAGCCGTGAGGTTGGTAACGGAACCACCGGCACCGGGGATCACAAAGATGTCTCGATCGCCGTCCGAAGCCTCGAATAAGATCTTCCGACCATCAGGCGACCAGGCCGGTCCGGAGACCTCGATGGACCCGTCGGTCAACTTCTCACTGAACCCGGTGATGACATCTGTGACCCAGAGATCTTCCGCGTGCGCAGGTGACACCCATGCGATTGTTCTGCCATCGGGTGACCACGACCAGTCGAGTCCTTCGAAAGGGGCAATTCTGGTTGGGTCGCTCCCGTCAAACTTCTCGACAAAGATGGCATCCTCGCCGTTGCGGTTTGAGACGTAGGCGAGCATGCTGCCATCCCAGGACCACCAGCCTCCCCGGTCATCGGAAGGCTGAGCAGTCACGTTTTCGAGGACGTCTCCCAGGGCATCCACCAGATAGATGTCTGCTTCCAATGTTTCGCTCTGTGAAACGACGATCGAATCAAACCGGCCGGGGTCGGGTGATTCCCCGCCAGTGGAAGCGGCGCTGGTCCCGGCGCCTGGACCTGCCACGAACAAAGCCGTCAACACCACCGCGGAAGCCACCAAATCGCCTGGCCGATGACATGGGGTACGTGAGGCCATATTGACCACCCTCCCGTGTTTCGGGGCGTCGTCCTACAACACCGTACGAGTCCGTTGATTCACCGGATAGGGCCGGATGGCTCGCGAAATCGCTTCGACTCCGTTCGGCTCTAGATCTGGTCGACGAGTTGGCGGGCAGCTGCTGTTACTCGCTCGGGAGGCCATGAGTCGGGATCTTCCACGATCGACACGAAAACACCTTGAGCAAAGAGGAAGAGCACATCAGCCGTCTTCTTTGGCTCCGGGTGATCTGTATCGACGAGGATATCTTCGATGATCGACCTCACGTTCTTCGCGGTATCGCGCAAGTGCTGATCCACCTCGTCGACCCGGCCGGGGGCCGTGAGCAGGTCGACCCAAAATTGGCATCGCATCTGCTCACCATGATTCCAATCGACCGAGGCCCGCATCGCCCGCTGGAGGACCTGTTCTCCGCCCTCGCCGCGGATTCTCTCGAGCTCGTGTACCCACTCATCACCAAGTAGATCAACCGCATTGACCAACAATTCGGCCCGGGACGGGAGGTAGTTGGTGATCACGGTCGTGGAGGCCCCCATCTCGGCAGCCACCGACCGCAGCGTTACCCCCGGCAAACCTCGTTTGGCCGCCACGCGAAACGTCGCTTCTGCGATGTCGGTCTTGCGCTGGTCGACATCGACCTGGATCGGCATCAGCCGAGTGCCTCGTCGAGGGAGTCACCGAAGGCTTCCAGGGTTTGGGCAACGTCGTCCTCGTCGTGGGCCGCAGAGAGAAACCAGGGCTCGTGGGCATCCGGGCTCGGAAGCACCCCTCGCCGGATCATGCCCATCATGGTTGTCTCGTAGAGCTCTTCGTTGTGGGAAGCGGTCCCGCGCAGGTCGGTGGGGGGCTCGTCTCCGAAGTAGATGCCGAACATCGAGGGGTGTCCCATGACGGCGCCCGCGACACCGGCTTCGGCCATGATCCCGCGCACCCCGTCCATCAGGGCGCTACCGATCTTCTTGATTCGACCCATCGGTTCACCCGTCAGCAACTGCTCGACGGTAGCCGTTGCTGCTGCGGTCGAGATTGCGTTTCCCGAATAGGTTCCGGCCTGCATGATCCCACCCTTTGCCCAGCCCTCCAGGACCTCGCCTTGTCCGGCGATAGCAGCTACCGGAACTCCATTGCCGAGGGCTTTGGCAAAGGTGGCGAGATCGGGCACGACTCCGAAGGCTTCAGCGGCACCTCCGGTGGCGATCCGAAATCCGGTCTTGACTTCATCGAAAATGAGGACTGTTCCGTATTCATCACATACCGCCCTCAAGCCCTCCAGAAAACCGTCGACCGGCATGATTCCCATCGAGTTGCCCATCATCGGTTCGACCAGTATCGCTGCAATCCGGTGACCGTCATTCCTGAACACCCGTTGTACAGCCTCGAGGTCGTTGTAGGGGAGTGTCAGGATCAGCTCATTGATCGCGCCCGGCATGCCGGAACTCATCGGTATCGGAATCGGCCGGTAGGGCGATCCCATCATCTCTGTGTCCATACCCGGCGCCGAATACATGACGTAGTCGTGGGCGCCGTGATACTGGCCTTCAAACTTGAGCAGGATGTCGCGACCCGTGAAGCCCCGGGCCAGCCGGGCAGCATGCATCGTTGCCTCGGTACCGGTGTTCGTAAACCGCAAGCGCTCGACCCACGGGACGGCTTCTTTGACCTTTTCTGCCGCCACCACCTCGCGCTCCTGGGTGAAGGCAAACGTGATGCCGTCGGCGGCAGCCCGGGCGACGGCCTCGGCCACGTGCGAATCGCCGTGTCCGAGAATGACCGGACCAAAACCCATGTGATAATCGACGTAGCGCTTGCCGTCGGCGTCGTAAACGTGGCTTCCTTCCCCCCGGGCCAACACGATCGTGTCCTCCCGTCCCCAGTACCTCCATCCGCTGGAAACACCGTTGACCATGGCATCCATGGCCCGATCGAAGAGCTTTGCCGTATCCGGCCCTTGCAAGCTCACTTGTCACCTCCGTTGTTTTGGTTGATTGTCACGTAGAGCTTTTCGAGGTCCTCGAGGATGTCCCAACGCCCTGACCAGCCGGCCGGGAGAATGAACACGTCGCCGGGGACGACTTCGTATGACTGACCGTCATGATCGGTGATCCGGGCGCGCCCGCTCAGTATGTGGACGACCTCCGTGTCCGCCCGGTTTTCGATCTGCCAGCCCCCCGGTGTGGATCCCCACGTTCCGACCTCGACCCCATCGCGGTCGAAGAGCTCGCTGTACCACGTCTGCGGTTTGCCGGTGTCGGCGCCGGCCCGGATGCCGCCGTCGACTCTGACCGCCGCCAGGGACTTGATATCGGATCTGGTTGAATTCACAACAGCCTCCTTCTAGAGATCGATCATGCGCCAGAGACCGGCTGCCACCTGCGAGGGCCGGTTGAACCTCGCTTCGGCCAGATCGGCAAGCTCCATCGCTTTCTGGGCACCGCTGATGCCCAGCCATCGCAACGGTTCCGGTTCCCATTGCCGGAGAGGGAAGTTGACCCAGGGGAATCGAGCGAGCTCGGAATTGGTGCCGGAGATGAGATCGGCGAGGGTGCGGCCCGCGATGTTTGTGGCGGCGACCCCGCTCCCCACGTAGCCGCCCGCCCAGGCAATCCCGCTTCTGTCGTCGTACATCACGCGCGGCGTCCAGTCGCGAGCAACACCGAGCACGCCACCCCACCGGTGGGTCACCGCGGAGCCTTCGAGCACAGGGAAGAGGTCGATGAGCGTTCGTAACAACGCCACATGGTGGTCCGGCGAGAACTCAGCACCGCGACGAATGCGCGAGCCATAGTCATAGGGCGCACCGCGGCCGCCGAAGACGATTCGCCCGTCGGCGGTTCGCTGACCATAGATGACCATGTGCCGGTAGTCACCGAATGTCTCTCTGTCGTCCAAACCGATCTGGTCCCAGATCGCATCGGAGAGCGGTTCGGTGGCCAGCACCAGCGAGTACAAAGGGACCAGATCTCGTTCGTGATCTTCGATCTCTGCGGTATAACCCTCCGTGGCCCGCACGATGATCGGAGCAGAAACCGTGCCACGATTTGTCGCCAGCACTCCTGCGTTGATCGAAGTGACCTCAGTGTTTTCGAATACCGACACACCGTGCTCTTCGCATGCAACAGCAAGCCCGGTGACGAGTTTGGCTGGCTGGATCGCAGCCGTGTGAGGAGAAAATTGAGCACCGAGCATGTTCGTGGCCCGGATGCGGACGCGCGCCTCGGCGAGCGTCCACAGTTTGATATCTGACTGCGTCCAACCACGTTCGTGGGCATCATTCACGTGATGGCGGGCACGCTCGAGATGACCTCCGTTGCGCAGCAATTCGATGGTTCCCCCTTTGTGCCAGGCGCATTCGATCCGCTCCCTGTCGATGACTCCGCCGATCTCGTCGACCGTGTCGATCAGCAGCTGCCCCCATCGCTTCGCCGTTTCAAGGTCAGACAGGTCCTCCACCCGTGCGAGATCGGCCGCAAAACCTGCATAACACCAGCCGCCGTTGCGGCCCGAAGCACCAAAACCGATGAAGTCTCGTTCCAGGACCACGATCGATAGATCCGGGTTTTGGCGTGCGAGGTAGTAAGCCGTCCAGAGCCCGGTGAAGCCTCCGCCGACAATGGCGACGTCGGCAGTCGTCGGCCCACCCAATGCCGGCCGCGTCGGCCTGCGATCGATGCCTTCCCACCACAGCGGGTAGGGCCTGGCCAGGGCCAGCGAATCCAGGCTGCGCCCGGCTGTCATGAGCTGCGGCTTTCCATCATGGGTGGTAGCGTACTATTAGATACAACAGTGTTGTACAACCAGGCGAGCGACGTGCCCAGCCTGACAACACACGCCCCAGCACGTTGATGGAGGAGTCATGGCGGTCGACGTCAAGATGTATGTCGCCGGTGAGTGGACCGGGGGGAGTGGAGAAGACGCCTACGAGTTGGTGTCGCCCGCGACCGGGGAACACATAGCCAATATCCCGATGGCAACACAGAGCGATGTTGACCGCGCGGTGGATGCCGCCCGGATTGCGCAAGAGGATTATCGCCACTGGTCGGCCTTCGAGCGAGCCGAGCTCTGCCTACGGATCGCCGGTGCCATTGAGCCGCTGGTCGAGGAGATCGCTCGTATCCAAACGCTCGAGCAAGGTAAGCCCTACCACGCCGAGTCTCTGGAAGATATCGCCGAAGCCAATCAGTACTTCTATAACGCGGCCGAAGATGTGAAGCGGCTGACGGGCGACGTCATACCGACGTCGGATCGCAACAAACGGATGTTCACGTTCCACCGACCAGTTGGGGTCTGGGCTGCGATCACCCCATGGAACTTTCCGGTGACTATTCCGCTCGAATACGTAGGCCCGGGGTTGGCGGCGGGCAATGCGGTGATTGTGAAACCGCCGTTGCATACCAGCTGGGCTTTGCTGAAATTGGCGGAGGCGTTCGAAGCAGCAGGCGTGCCCAAGGGCCTCGTGTCCGTCATACCTGGCGAGGGCGATGTCGGGGAGATGATGGTGACCCACGACGGTGTAGACGCGATCGGGTTTACCGGTTCATCGGCAACGGGGCGCAGGATCATCTCTCAGATGGGCATCAAGCGCTCAATCATGGAGATGTCTGGGAACGGTCCGACGATCATTACGGAAGATGCCGACGTCGCTGCGGCGGCCGAGGCGGCAGTGTACGGCGCCTACTACAACGCCGGGCAGGTATGTTGTGCGACCGAACGTGTCATCGTTGTTGATGCGGTACATGAAGAATTCGTCGAGAGAGCGCTCAAGGCAGCCGAGGTGGTTCGCCTCGGTGATCCGTTTGATGAGGAAACCAACATGGGCCCGCTCAACAATGAGCCAACGGCTGCGAAAATGGATCGTCACGTAGCAGATGCCATCGAGAAGGGTGCGAACGTGCTGACCGGCGGTGGACGACGGTCCGGCTTCCCAACCGAGCTGTACTACGACTTCACCTTGATCGACGAGGTTCCCGAGCAAAGTCTCGTGTCGCAGGAGGAATCGTTCGGGCCGGTGTTGCCCATCTTGTCGGCCAAAGACGACCAGGACGCAGTCGACCTCGCCAACCGCTCTCGGCTTGGGCTGCAAGCTGCGGTGTTCACCAGAAGCCTTTCCAAGGCGTTCTGGTACGCCGATCGCATCCGTTCCGGCACTGTTGTGGTCAATGACTCGACGGATTTCTGGGAGACGTTTCAGCCTTTCGGTGGTGCCGCCGGAACCGATACCGGGTGGGGAAGGGGAAGCCTCGTCGAATTCACCGACCTGCAGACTGTCGTGCTCGATCTCGACCTATCGGATTGATGGTTTGATGTGAAAGCCTTCGTCAACGGCTCCGTCTGGTTGGGTGGCCCGGCCGGGTCGCGAGCCGGAGCCGTGGCGATCGCCGGCGAGCGGATCGTGGCGGTCGGGTCCACGCGCGATGTCCTCGATGTGGCCGGAACCGGTGTCGAGATCATCGACCTGCAGCATCGGTTCATGTCCCCTGGATTTCAAGATGCCCACGTGCACCCCGTATACGGCGGTCTCCAGGGCCTGCAATGTGATCTGTCGGGGTCTGACTCCGCTGCCCAGGCCCTCCAAGCCGTTGCGGCCTATGCCGATTCCCACCCGGACGTTCCGTTTATCCAGGGAGGCGGCTGGTTGTATCCGTGGTTCGAGGGTGGGAATCCCTCGGCGAGCGCTCTCGACGAAGTGACCCGGGACCGTCCCGCCTATCTGGTCGTCGCCGATGGTCACAGCGGATGGGCCAACAGTGCTGCCCTGAAGCTGGCCGATGTCACGTCGTCCACGCCCGACCCATCCGACGGCCGCATCGAGCGAAACCCCGATGGGACCCCGCAGGGCACGTTGCATGAGGGGGCTATGAACCTGATCGAAAGAATCGTGCCGCCTCCCAGCCCGGCAGAGGCAGCCGCTGCGTTGCTCGATGCTCAACGAACACTCTTTGAGGCAGGCGTCACCTCGTGGCAGGACGCATGGGTGACCCGGGAGATTCACGAACTGTATCGCTCGCTCGCACAATCGGGTGAGCTCAAGGCCTCGGTCCGCGGGGCCCTGCGGTGGGATCGTGATCGCGGTATAGATCAGCTCGATGATCTGATCGGCATGAGTGGCGAGGGGTACGGCCGCTACGACCCACGCACCGTAAAGCTCATGCTCGATGGCGTGTGCGAGAACTTCACGGCTGCCCTTCTCGACCCATACATCGACGAATCCAGCCGCCCAACCGACAACTCCGGCCTGGATTTCATCGACCCCGGTGAGCTACGTCACATCGTGACGGCGATCGATGCCGCCGGGCTGCAATGCCACTTCCACGCCCTCGGCGACCGGGCAGTCCGCAATGCCCTCGACGCCATCGAGGCGGCCCGCCGCGCCAACGGCCCAAATGACCTGCGTCCTCACCTCGCCCATGTGCAGGTGGTGGATCCGGTCGATGTATCGCGTTTTCGAGCACTGGGAGCGACCGCCAATGTCCAGCCCCTGTGGGCGTGCCCGGAGCCGGCTCTCATAGAGTTGACGCTTCCCTTTCTCCAGGAACGCCAGCGCACTCACCACTATCCATTTGCAGCCCTGGCCCGGCAAGCGCCGATAGCCATGGGTAGCGATTGGCCGGTGTCGAGCCCCAAGGTCATGGCGCAGATTGCAGTCGCGACCACGAGAGCAGTTTCTGAGGACACCATCGGCGATGCCTTCATCGGAGACCAGCGGCTCGATCACGAAACTGCCATGAACGCCTTCACATCCGGTTCTGCGTATGTGAATCACCTCGATCACGAGACCGGGGTCATCGCACCGGGATTCCGCGCCGATCTCGTCGTGCTCGACGAGGATCCATTCGAGCTTGCATGGACGGGTCACGTCGCGGTAGACATGACAGTGGTAGGAGGAGAAATCGTGCATCAACTCGATGTGGCGGCGGACTGATGGCAGAGTCCGCGGTTCAATTGACGGGTGTCACCAAGCGATTCGGCGATCTAGTCGCGGTTGACAACATCGATCTCGATATCAGCGACGGGGAGTTCTTCTCACTGCTGGGACCGTCTGGATGCGGAAAGACCACCACGTTGCGGATGATCGCCGGCTTCGAGTACCCCACGTCGGGCAGCATCAAGATCCACGGGCGGGAGGTTGGGCTGGAACCGCCGGACGTCCGTCCGGTGAACACGGTGTTCCAGAGCTACGCGTTATTTCCGCATATGAATGTTCGTGAGAACGTCGGATTCGGACTTCTCATGAAGAAGGTCGAATCGAGCGAGATCGCCAAACGCGTCGAGCGCGCCCTCGACATGGTGCAGCTCGGTAGACGTGCCGATGCACTACCCGAACAGCTCTCAGGTGGGCAGCAACAGCGGGTCGCCCTCGCCCGCGCTCTCGTGAACGAACCAGAGGTGCTCCTCCTCGACGAGCCACTCGGGGCACTCGACCTCAAGCTCCGCCAGGCCATGCAGATCGAGCTCAAGGAGCTGCAGGAGCGCGTAGGGATCACGTTCATTTACGTAACCCACGACCAGGAGGAGGCTCTGACGATGTCGGATCGTCTCGGGGTCATGCACGACGGCTCGCTGCTCCAGGTCGGGACACCAGAGGACATCTACGAACACCCGCGATCGCGGTTCGTCGCAGACTTCATCGGTGAAATCAACCTGCTGGACGGCACGGTCGGCTCCGACGGCACCGTAGTGCTGAAAGGTGGCTACGTCTTACCTCTCGATCACCAGATTGGAGCCGGTGCCGCCGTAAACGTCGCACTGCGGCCTGAGCAGTTGCATCTGGTCCTCGCCGACGACTCCGATCTGATTCCCCCCAATGCCAGCCGCCTCGTCGGAACGGTCGGTCGCCGTGTCTATTTCGGGGAGTCCTACTACTACGAGGTGACGAGCGAGGCGGGAGCCCTCGATGTTCGCCAGGAGAACCGGCCGGGTCTGACCTTGTTCGAACCGGGCCAGCGGGTCGCCGTCCACTGGGATCCGTCCGCGGCTGCGATGCTCGAGGAGTGATGTGACCTCAACGCTGGCACCGGAGGACGAGGCTCCGGAGGAAAGGCCCCCCGAGGGCACCGAAGTCATCGCACACGAGGGATTGGAAGCCAGGGCTGCTATTGCCGAACGCAGGCGGGGCTTTTTCCTGGGATTGCCGGCGATGGTCTACCTCACCCTCCTGTTTGTTTTTCCCTTTTTCATCGTCGGCGTCTACTCGTTCGCAACCCGTTCAGCGACGGGCAGCACCCGTTTGTCGGATTGGAACATCGATTCGTACGTCAAACTCTTCGATCCGCTGGTCGTCGGCATTGTCTGGAGGTCTTTTTGGATTGCCCTCTTGACGACGGTCATCTGCCTCGTGGTCGCCTACCCGTTCGCCTACTACATCGCGACACGGAGCCGGGCAACCCGCAACGTGCTCCTGGTGTTCGTCATGATCCCGTTTTGGTCAAACTTCTTGATACGGACCTACGCGTGGCGGTTTCTTCTGGGATCCGATGGTCCGATCGCCCAGGCGAGTGAAGCGCTCGGGCTCGGAACGATACGCGTACTCTTCACACCGGTCGCGGTCGCCATCGGCTTGATATACGGCTTCCTACCCTTCATGATCCTCCCCCTGTATGCGGCCATCGAGCGGATGGATTGGCGTCTGGTCGAGGCAGCTCGCGACCTCTATGCCGACGGCTGGACCGCGTTTCGCAAAGTGACGCTGCCACTCACGAAGTCTGGAATCCTGGCGGGCTCCCTGCTCGTTTTCGTGCCCAGTTTCGGTGCCTACGTCACTCCCGAGATCCTCGGTGGGGCCAAGACGGTCATGCTCGGCTCATATGTCGTCCGCCAGTTCCAGCAAGCTCGCAATTGGCCCTTTGGTTCAGCTTTGTCCATTGTGATCATGGTGATCATGTTGGCCGCCCTGGTAGCCCGTCAGCGAGGCGGGGCGAAAGAGCTATGAGATTTGGTATTCGCCCCGGAAGCACGCTCGAGCGGGCAATGGCCGGCAACGCCTGGTTTGTGTACGCGTTCTTCTATGCGCCAATCATCACGCTGGTGATCTTCTCCTTCAACGCGTCGAGCCGGGTTGGTATCTGGGGTGGCCTCTCGACGACCTGGTATGCCAACATCTTCAGAAACCCTGAGGTTTGGGACGCGCTCAAGAACTCGCTCGTCGTTGCGGCCGTTTCCACCGTCGTGTCAACCATCATCGGCACGGCCGCCGCGTTGGCCATCGACAGGTACCGGTTTCGGGGGGATCGTGCACTCGACGGAATCCTGTACCTGCCGATCATCATTCCCGACGTGACCATGGCCGTCATGATGCTTCTCTTCTTTGCACGGATCTTCGCTTTCGTCGACTCGTTCGGTCCTCGATTGTCGCTCGGCCTCGGAACCATTGCGTTGAGCCACATCGCATTCAACATCTCGTTCGTGGCGGTAGTCGTCCGGGCGAGACTGGGTCAGTTGGACAGGAGCCTGGAAGAGGCAGCGCGCGATCTCTATGCCGGTCCCTGGGAAACCTTCCGGAGAGTCACGCTCCCGCTCATCATGCCTGGCGTCCTGGGGGGAGCTCTCCTGGCCTTGACCCTCTCGCTCGACGACGTGGTTGTCACCGCGTTTGTCGCAGGACCGGGTTCGACGACACTGCCGGTGTATGTCTTTGGTCTCGTCCGGCGCGGCGTATCTCCCGAGATCAATGCACTGTCCACCGTTATGCTGGTCGCATCCATCGCCCTGGTTGCGGGCTCATTGCTCGTCCAGCGGGGGCCGGGCCGTACATCCGAGTTGGCACACGAAATTACCCATGAGTGAAATAGCACATGCATGAATACCGATCAGCGAAGCTGACCCTGAAGGAGACAACATGAAAGCACGATCTTGGAGAGCACTTGCTGCCTTGCTGGCATTATCGCTTGTCGCTGCGGCTTGCGGTGGCGACGCCGGTGACGGCGATTTGAACGCGCAGGCGGCGGCCTGCGAACCGGGCCAGGTCGACGGAGATCTTTCGTTCTACAACTGGGCCGAGTACATCGATCCAGACCTGGTCACCGCGTTCGAGGAGCAGTACGGAATCAACGTGGAGTACACCGAGTACGAATCCAACGAGAGCATGCTCGCCCAGGTCGAAGCAGGCGGCGCAGTGTACGACCTCGTCGTTCCGTCGGACTACATGGTCGACACCATGAGACAGGAAAACCTCCTCGTTGAAATCAACCGGGATGCCGTTCCGAATGCAGTGAATGTCGGGGCCCCGTTCGAGAATCCTCCCTACGACCCTGAAGGCAAGTTTTCTCTGCCGTATCAGTGGGGGACGACGGGCATCGGCGTGAGCTATACAGCTCTCGAGGAGCTCGGCATGGAAGACGCTCCGAGCTGGGCCATGATTTTCGACCCTGACATGTCCTCGGCCTTCTCCGGGCGCATATCAATGCTCGACGATGCACCTGAGGCGATTTCGGCGGCCCTCAAGTACCTCGGCTACAGCATCGTCGATGTGATCGAGTCGCAGAACGAGGCCGCGGTGGAGGAGGCGGGCGCTTTGCTAAAGGCGACCAACGAACGCCTCGCCAAATATGACTCGGTGAACTTCGGAGACGACCTGGTCAACGGCGAGGTCGATATCGCCCACGGCTGGTCTGGAGGATTCTTCCTCTCGTTTGACGAAGCCGATGCATGGGAGGACTACGCCTATGTGATCCCGGTCGAGGGTGGTGTCAGGTGGGTGGACAACATGTCGATTCCCACCACAGCTGTGGCTGTGTGTTCTGCACACACGATGATGGACTTCCTGCTCGATGCCGAGCGAGGAGCACAGCTGACCAACTGGACGTTCTACGCCAGTCCGAATGAGGCGGCAACCCCGTTCATAACTGAAGACATCATCGGCGATCCTGCCATTTATCCGCCGCCCGAGGTCGAAGCCAACCTCGAGCTCATCCCCAACCAGGGAGAGCTGGCTCTCGTGTTCCAGGATCAGTTCACGCAGGCCAAGGGATAGGCAATAGGCGTTTAGGCAAAACGAGACACGAGAAAGCCCCGGGACCGTCCCCGGGGCTTTTCTCGTTCATGAGTGACAGCCGGGCTATTCAGCACTGCCGACAGGCTTACCCAGGGTGGTCGGTGCCGTGTCCATGGGGATATGACGATCGCCTCTACAACGTGGCGCGTTCATCGCATAGCGTTGCGGGCGAAAGAGGGGAGGTGTCGGATATGGAAGATCTCGATAGGAGTCCGGTCGAGAGACGGCCTGTGGAAAGCCGTGAACCACTTCGCCGCAGCCGCGATGACAAGGTCCTGGCAGGGGTGTGCGGCGGCCTCGGCAAGTATTTGGGCGTAGACCCGGTGTGGGTTCGCATTGCGTTCGTCGCGCTGGCCCTGGGTGGTGGCTCGGGGCTTCTGCTCTACTTCATCGCCGTGCTTGCGATTCCCGAAGAGGAGTTGACATCATGAGTGATCTCGAAACCCGCCCGGTCACTATGAGACTTCGGCGGAGCCGCGAGGACAAGGTCATCGCCGGTGTCTGCGGTGGTCTCGGCAACTACCTCGGCGTGGATCCGATCTGGCTGCGTATTGCTTTCGTGGCGATGGCGGTCGGAGCGGGGTCTGGAGTGTTGTTGTATATCATCGCCTGGATCGTCATGCCCGAGGTGCCAGAGGACGAGGTCGAATATCGAAGGCCGCGTGGCAACACCCCGGCAGGAGGTCTCTTCGTCGGGGCCTTGTTGATTGTGCTGGGCGTCATCGCACTGGCGGACAGATTCATGCCGTGGCTCGACGACTTCATCTGGCCCGGCGTCATCATTGCCATCGGGGCGGGCCTCGTAATTCGGGGGATGTCTCATGACTGACATCATGGAGGTACGGAAGGGAACGGCCGAGGCCAGGGGAAACCAGTTCTCGCTTGGCCCCGTTATCTTCGGCGTTGCGCTCATGCTGGCAGGATTCAGCTGGATCCTGGATCGTCTCGACGTCATGGACGTGAGGGCCGGTCTGGTGATACCGCTGGCCTTGGTTGCCGTTGGTCTCGCGCTCATGGTGGGCGCCTTCGACGGCGTCCACGGCGGCCTGGTCGCCGTTGGGGTGGTGTTGATGCTTATCGTCGTGATGGGATCGGTCACCCCGCTCGACGCTTTTCGCGGTGGGGTGGGGGAGCGCCTGCATAATCCAACCGGAATCGGCCAGGTCGAC
Organism: Actinomycetes bacterium; assembly: GCA_024638625.1. Taxonomy (GTDB): domain Bacteria; phylum Actinomycetota; class Acidimicrobiia; order Spongiisociales; family SHLN01; genus JABDOU01. Next base: position 556 of record JAHEJY010000025.1, on the reverse strand, counting down.
ACATCGTATCGGCTCGGAATCGGGAGCCTGCAGATTGATCTCTCGAACGTGACCCCGACATCCAGGGTCGCCACCATCGGTGAGCTTGGGGTCGGTGAGCTGCTACTGATCGTTCCTGCGGATGTCCCGGTGGCGATTACCGCTCAGGTGGACGCGGGCGAAATCGTCATGTTTGACGAGGTTCTGTCTGGCACGGAAGTGAACAGCAGCTTCGTCAGCCCCGGATTCGACCAGGCAGGTGAGACAATGACCGTTGATCTCGATGTATTCTTGGGATCGATCAAGGTGGTGAGACGATGAAGTACGCACCATTGCATCCGGGCACGTTTGTAGCCGGGTTTCTGTTCTTCGTGACAGGCCTGGTGTTCACATTCGAGGAGCTGGGGGTCTGGGACTTTCAGCTCGGGGACCTATGGTTTTTGGGACCCGTAGCTCTGGTGATCGCAGGTATTGCCGTCATCGGCTCGACCCTCTGGTCTCAAGCGAGCGACTAACTCGCTTGCAAGGCGGCACCCGCTGGACGAAAGCCCGGCGGGTGCCGTATCGCGTTCGACCC
>JAHEJY010000024.1 GCA_024638625.1 Actinomycetes bacterium | reverse complement strand
TACAAACCCGGGCACTACTTCACATCTCATAGCGCCCTCACCTTTCTCGGGTTCGCCTGGAGTACCAATTGGGGCGAGCCGGTCCCGGCCGACGTGGGACTTACGGATGTCCCGTTTCCGTCAGGGGCGGCGTTCGCGATCCGTAAAGATCTCTTCGCGATCCTCGATGGGTTCCGGGATCACTACTTCCTCTACCTCGAGGATGTGGACCTCGGGTGGAGGGTTCGACTCCGCGGGCTCCGCAATGTGCAGGTCCCGGCCTCGCGGGTGCGTCACGACTACGACTTCAACCGCCATGCCCGCAAGATGTTCTATCTGGAGCGCAACCGGTTCCACATGGTGCTTGCCAACTATGAACCCCGGACCCGCCTACTCCTGATCCCCGCGCTTCTTGCGGCAGAACTGGGAGTCGTGCTTGCCGCGCTACGCCACGGTTGGTTCGATGACAAACGCGCCGCCTGGAAGCACCTTTGGAAAACCCGAAAACAGATCGCAGCCGATGCCGCCGCGACCCGCGACATCAGGGTTGTCAGCGACGGCGGAATTCTCGAGGCCATGGACAGCGCCGTTACCGGAATCAACCAGATGCCGGTCAGTCCGATCGTGAAGTTGATCAACCCGCTGATGGGTCTCTATCTCCGACTCGTAACCCGACTGGTTCGCACCTGAACCCGCTCCTATTTGCAACCCTGGGTTCTAAGTGGCGGTTTTCGCCGCCTAGAACCCAGGGTTGCGAGGATTACCAGCGTCCGACGACCGGGGAATAGGCGGCGTTGCCCAGGTAGTAGTACTCAGGTGCCGAGTCGATGAGCCAGTTCGAATAGTGGAAGGTGCCTGTCGACGGTCGGAAGTACCCGACCGTGTCCGATCCGTCGGCGTCCCAGTCGCCTACCACGAGAACGTCACCGGCCTGGTAGTCGGGCCGGTCGTAGGAGCCGGCGTCCGAACCAGAACTGATATACAGAGTCTTGGTCGAAGGACGGAAGGTCGCAATGGTCGAGATGCCGTCGCCGTCCCAATCGCCCGCCAAAGGAATATCGCCGAAGTCTCCGTAATCCACAACTGTGTCGGCGACTCCTTGCGTGTTCGAGTTGCGAAGGTAGAAGCGAGCTTCGGATGGGCGGTAGATGCCGACGGTCTCGAGCCCGTCGCCATCCCAGTCGCCGCACAACGGCAAGTCTTCGGGAATGCCATAGAAGATCGACAGGTCGGCGACGCCGAATGTGTTCGACTGCCTGAGATAGAGGAATCCGGTAGAGCCTCGATAGAGACCGACCGTGGTTCGCCCGTCCTGGTCCCAGTCACACGCCATGGGGATGTCTGCTGGATTCCCGTAATAGAACGGCGCATCCTCACCCGCAAGATCCCATGTGCCGGCATTGGGGTTGTGCTGACCGATCAGGTCGGCACCTGCGGGAAACGAGGGAACACTCTGGCTGTTGGGGCCGGCTTGCTCGGGCGATTCGGGAAGCTCCGACGACAGGCCATCGGGTCCCAGCATGAAGACAACGGTGACATACAACGCTCCGTCCTCACGAATAACCACGCCGATTCCTGCGTAGTTGTAGTCGCCCATGATGTTGGCGTGGTGTCCGGGTGAGGCCATGAAGGCGTCATGGAGCTGTGAAACGCCACCCGCGTAGCTGCCGCCGACCCCGACGTTCTCTCCAAGTCGCGTCCAGTTCGTGGTCACCGATCCCAGATCGGTGTTGTGACAGATCCTCGCCCCACCTTCGCAGAGATCGGCCGCCTGCAGTTCGCTCTGGGCCCGGGCGTCGTCGAGCAGGTCACCGTATACGGCCAGGGGCTCCAGACCTTCTGCTGTTCGCGAGGTGTTGATGAGCTCGTAGAACTCAGATTCGGCGCCGAGTTCAGAAGCACTCTGCTCAGCCAACGCAACCGGTACGACACCGATTACGAGGAGCAGCGAGATAACGGGGATCAGAATTCGTCGCATGTCTATCACTCTCTGTGCGGTCAGCAACCACGAGGGGCATCGACGCTCAGCGAGTTTTTCTTAACCCCGGACTGCCTGGTTTATCGATTCCGGCGAATTTCGGGTCGATCGACCTACCCGGCACCCACGCAACCACGGGGGCGAGCAAATCAGATTCAGGAACCAGTCAGGAACGCCGGTGCGCAAACCGGTACTGGCCGCCTACAACCAGTTCCCCGTCAGCCGTCCCCTGGGTGTTCGACAAACGGAAGTACACCGTTCCGGTTGACGGTCGGTAGACGGCCACGGTGTCGTCACCGTCGCCGTCCCAGTCGCCTGCCACGATCTTGTCCTCCGGGGCTCCGTAGAAGAAGTCGAAGTCGGCAGTTCCCGAAGACAGGCTGTCGCGGAAGTACACGAAACCGCTCGATTCCCGGTAGAGGCCAACGCTGTCGAAGCTGTCGCCGTCGAAGTCGCCGGCGAACGGACGATCACCCGGGTTTCCAAAGTAGAAGCTGTATTCGGCCGTCACCGTGCCCAGCGAGTTCGCGACGAAGACCTCCCCGTTGCGATAGATCGCCAGGGTGTCGTCGCCATCACCGTCCCAGTCACCGACAATCGGGATATCTCCCTCGATCCCGAAGAAGAATTCCTGATGGGCGACGCCGGTCTGGTTGTCGTTGCGAAGGTAGACGAACCCGTTGGATGGGCGGAACATCGCAGGCGTGTCGGTACCGTCGCCGTCCCAGTCTCCATAGAGAGCGACGTCCCCCGGCTGTCCGAAGTAGAACTCACCGTCGGTCGCGGTAGAGACGGTGTTGTTGAGGAGGGCATACTGCGAGCCTCCATTCACCAGCGCGAGCGTGTCGCAGTCGTAGCCGTCAGGGCACAGCGGCGCGGGTGGCGCCGGCCCGACAACAGTCAATTCCCCTGGGGCAAAGAACGAGGTGAGCGGCCATTCATAACGGGTCGATGACAGGCTCGAGGCCGCGTGGAACCCGGACGATGCGGTGGCACCATCCCACACGCGCCAGTCGATCTCGCCCTGATTGGCCTTGTCCTTGTTGAAGTACACGATGCCGACCGCGTTCGGATCGTCGGCCAGGAATTGATACGTGGCAGGCAGCCAGGCTTCCCGATCGCCACCGACCGTCGCAGACGCGGTTTGCGCGATCAGATACGGCTTCTCAGGAGCCAAGGTGCGGAGGATGTCGAGATACTGTCCGATCGCCTGAGGCGCTTCCTCCCATTGCGCCCATGGTCCGTTGTAGGGCGCACCGGTGCCGAAGTTGTACGCCGAGATTCCGATGAAATCAACCGTTGCGTCACCCGGGTAGTACGACGAAATCGGTGGGTCGGCCGGATCGGTCCAGCCGTTGGGCGCGAACGCGAACCGGACTTTGGTCTCGTCGAGACCCTTGCTGCGGATGGCATCGACGAATTTCGCATATGCGAGTTTGAAATTGCCCGGATCGAGCCCGTAGGGCACCCAATCGCCGTTCATCTCCTGGAGCGGCGCAACAATCAGGGACCGGCCACCACCGTCTGAGATCCAGGTTGCGACGTGGTTCGCCCAGTTGTCGATCGCCGCATCATGGTCGCCTGCTGCGATGCTCGCGGCAGAATCAAGAATCTCTATGTTGACGAACGGTGTCGAACCCGCCGACCACATCGATTCCAATGGAGTAATCGTGTTGTAGGGAGATTGCAGCGCGGCTCCGTTGTATGGGGAATAAAAGGTCCCGGCCAAGGTCATGGACTTGCCCACCTCGTTAGCCACAGCCGAAAGATCGCTGCCGGCGGCCCACGCCTCGCTGTACATGCCGCTGTAGACCCAGCCTTCGGCATCGATGGGCGCAGCGGCGACAGCGGCGGTCGGGACCGTGGCAGGCAACGTGGCGGCCAGGGTGACGATCAACGTCGCGAGGGCCACCCGGATTCTTGGCTGATTCTTCGAAGTCATGCCGGGCGAATCGGAAGAAGCCGCGGATTTCTTGAGTAGCCTCCGCCGCCATGTCGGCATCTCAGTCGGTTGCGGTCATTCTGGCCGTTTTCAACGAAGAGGATCACATCGACGCTTGCCTCGCCAGCCTGCTCGAGCAAACCGTGGTTCCGGATCAAATCATCGTCGCAGACGGTGGCTCTACCGATGCAACTGCCACGAAACTCACCGAATGGCAGTCCGCTCACCCGGCCACGATCAACATCATCGATAACCCGCACCGACACCAGGCTGCCGGACTGACCCTCGCCGCACAATCCGCAGACTCCGAGATTCTCGTACGCGCAGACGGTCATACGACGTTCGACCCTACCTACATCTCGGCGAGCGTCTCCGCTCTGGATGGCAGAAGCGGCGTGGCGGTGGGCGGTTCGCAAGTCGGCTCGGCCGATTCGGGAACCGCCCGTTTCATCGCAGCCGCTATGACCTCCCCCCTCGCCGTCGGACCCGCGCCGTACCGTCACCAGACCGAGATCGGACTGGTGGACACCGTGTACCTGGGTACATTCCAGCGGGCTGACTTCCTCGAATTGGGTGGTTATCGACTCTTGCCGAGCGGTGCCGCCGAGGATGCCGATTTCTACTACCGCTGGCGAGATCGGGGTTGGCTCGTCGAGTTCCATCCGACGATCCGTTCGCAATACCATCCCCGCCAATCGTTTTCGGCGCTATTCCGCCAATTCCTGAAATATGGCGTCGCGAAGGCTGACATGCTCGCGTTGCACGGCCGCCTCCCCCACCTGCGACCACTCGCACCGGCCGGTCTGATCGTGGTCGTGGCCGCTTCGGCCATCCCGGGTCTGCTGGCCGGGTATTGGTTGCCGCTCATCATCGTCGTGGGTGCCTGGCTGTTGGGTTTGACCGGCGTGGCGCTTTCGGTGGACTCAACTCCCGCTTCGCGACTGGGGGCAGCGGCAGCGGCGGGCGTCATGCACGTGAGCTATGGCTTTGGCCTGATAAAGGGCCTGTTGCGGTCTCCGACCCGTGTCAGGTCCGAAACGAGGACGTTCTACCCCGAACCCGAGTGAGGCGTGTGATACCAGCCACGCTGGAACCGTCCCAACACCTGGACCGGTATCCACATCAGTGCCCAAATCGCCAGCAGCGGGTATCGCCAGATGTATTTGGCCGCGATCCCCTCTCTGGCGAGAAACACCATCGGCAACACGACCTGAACAACCAACACCGGTAGCCATACGAGCCACGGCACCAGCCACCAGTGTGGTGCGACCGCACTGGCCACTGCCAGTACTGCCATGACCAGAACCAGAAATGAGCGTGACGGTTGCACCATGCGAATCACGAGGTCAACATACGACCAGCTTCCTTCGCGCAAAGCGGTACCGACCAGACGCCAGGCATACTCCCGGGCCACGCCGCGCCGCCCCCGCGACCACCGGGCCCGCTGCCGAACGGCCGATGTCAGCGCCGTTGGCTTCTCGTCGAAGATGCGGGTGTCGTGGATCCACCACACCGGATAGCCGCTCATGGCCAATCGAGCAGATTTCTCCACGTCTTCCGTCATGGAATACCCGAACCCTCCGGTGGCTGCAAGCGCTCTAGGCGTCATGGCCATCCCGGTCCCGCCGAGGTCGGCTGACCACCCGAGATTGCGGCGAGCCAACTGCACCATCCGGTTGCTCGCCCAGTAGCTGAGAGCAGAAGCAGTGGCGAGCCAGCCACCATCTGGGTTTCCGGTGTCAACATACGCCTGCACCGCGTCATGGCCGCTATCCATCTCGTCCGAGAACCTCGTCAGGAGATTCGGCGGCACCCGGTTGTCGGCGTCGAGGATGACCAGACATTCGTCATCATCGAGTGGATAGCCGGCCATAAACCAGGCGAGCAGTGCACCCTTGCCGTCGAGCCCTTCGCGTCGTTCGTAGACCTCTGCCCATTGCCGGGCGACCATAGCGGTTTCGTCGGTGCATCGGTCCGCCAGCACGGCCACACTGAACAGGTCTTGCGGATAGTCCTGCTTTCTCAGGTCCACCAACAGATTGCCGATCACGGCGGCTTCGTTGTGGGCAGGGACGATCACCCGAAACCGGCGATTTCGCAGGCCGGGCCTGGTCCCTTTCGGATTGATAAGACCCCAGAGCGAGGTCATGAGGTTATAGGCGACAAGGAGGATGATTCCGATTTGGACGACGAGTGCTAGAACACCGAGGCCCATGCCTAATCCACGTAACATCCGGCGGCAAGCGTAGCGACGAGGACCGATGGAAAACCAACCAAAACGTGGGTCGATCGCCGTCGCGCTCGGTACCCGGCCTGAAATCGTCAAGCTGGCTCCCATCATCGAGCTGCTCGGCTCCCGGGCCCGCATCATCCATACCGGCCAGCATTACGACCCCCTGATGTCGGAGGCGTTCTTCAAAGCCTTCAGCCTCCCGCCTCCTGACATCCACCTCGAAATCGGTGGCCGATCACGGGGACGGCAGATCGGCGAGGCCATCGCGCTCATCGACCAGCATCTCGCAGAAGACCCCGCAGATGCGGTCGTGGTGCAGGGCGATACCAATACCGTGTTGGCCGCGGCTATCGCCGCAAACGCCAATGAGATCCCCGTCGTCCACATCGAGGCCGGGCTTCGCAGCTTCGACCGTGGCATGCCCGAAGAGCACAACCGGGTTCTGACAGACAACATCGCAGATTTGTGTTGTGCACCGACGCCGACCTCAGAGGAAAACCTGCTACGTGCCGGTATCAGCCCGGAACGCATCGTCATCACGGGCAATACGGTGGTCGAGGCGGCCACCCGGCTGTTGCCGCCGCAAGAACAACGGTCCGAGATTCTCAAGGCCTTCGGTGTTGACCAGAACCGGTTCGTGTTGGCGACGATCCACCGCCCCGAAAACGTTGATGACCGGAACAACCTCCGCGTCATCCTCGACCAGCTGGGAGACCTCGAGATGCCTGTCGTGTTCCCAATCCACCCGCGCACCGAACAGGCGGTTGAGAGCTTCGGATTCGAGACTCTCCTACGGCCGCTGCGGGTGACACAACCACTCGATTACGTCGATTTTCTGGCACTGTTCGCCGAATCTGCCCTCGCCGTGAGCGATTCCGGGGGCGTCCAGGAAGAGGCGAGCGTGCTCAAGCGTCCTGTGATCGTCGTCCGACGCTCGACCGAACGACCGGAGGTCAACGGCACGTTCGCGCACCTCACGCGTCCCGGCCCGGCCATCGGCCAGCTGGCGGGAGCGATCGTCGGTGACCTCGAAGCGGTGCACGCCCGCCTTGCCACGCTGACGTCCCCATATGGTGATGGGACCGCAGCCCGCCAATCGATCGATGCCATGGATGCCCTGCTGGCGACGCGACATGGATCTGACTGATCTTGCCTCCGGAACCCATGCGGTTGGCGTATGCCATCCGGATTGGCGGGGGGTCCGAACGGCAGCACGCAGTTTCGGGGTTCCGGTCATCGAATCGCCCGACCTCGACACAGACGGCGGTACGATCATCGATCGACTTACCTCGGCCCGGGTCAGTATGGCGGTTGTTCACGGCATGCCGCCTGGCACCGAATCCTTCCTGGCGAGGGCGTCAGCTGCCGGCCTGACTACCGGGGCCGTCCACTACTCATCACCTGCCCAACACGGAGCAGGGGTAGCCGAGTGGGGGCAGGTAACCATGCTGCTGAACTGGCTGAGCGACGGAGCATTGCATCGACTGGGTTTCGCGAAATCGGGCGTCGCGGAAGTCATGAGAGCTCTGGGGCATGAAGCGTCGTTCGTGGCAGCCCGTCCGCCCGTGATGCCCGAAATCACGGTCCACGATTTCGGCGCCGGGACCCATGTCGGGGTGTTCGGGGAGATGTTTTGGCGAAAGAACATCGCCACCCAACTCGGCGCCGTCGCCCTGATGCCGGACACCAAAGCCCATGTTCTCGAGCCGATACCGGTTCCGTACCTGCAAACGGTGGCCCACTCCGTACACGGCGTCGTGCCGTGGTCTCAGTTCGCGGCGATACTCGGAAGCGTTGACCTCAATATGTACGTCAGCCTCGCCGAATGTCTGCCGCTCACGCCCATGGAGAGCTATCGACTGGGTGTGCCGTGTCTCATATCGCAGACTTCCGTGCTGTTCAGAGATGATCCAGAGCTATGGAATCGTACGACCGTCGGTGAACTGGACAATCCATCGGCCATTGCCGATGCCGCCTCGACGCTGCTGTCAGAGCGCGACGAAACGGTCGCACGGGCCAATGCATGGCTTGACGCATGGGATATTTCGGCTGCGCGGACGTGGGACGATTTTGTTGGCTGAATCTCGTCAGTTCAGCGGGCGGGTTGCCCTCGCCCTGCCGAGCGAATAGGCGAGCTCGGTGCGCCTATGGCCTCCCGAAAGGTGCACCCGGTGCTTTGCGAGCGGCTCAGGGATGAGGCCAAACCGCTCCCCGGCAGCAATAATCTGAGACCAGACATGCCAATCTTCACAGAACATCCAGGCAAGATCAGGGGCAAACCGAACTCCCAACTCACGGACTTTCATGTCCGTGAGTACACACGTTGAGATAATCGGGTTCTCGCGCATCCCAACCCGGGCATCGAACGGAGGCTTGCCTTCAACCGCTTCGTAGGTACCGAAGAACCGCGTCCAGGTCGCGACGGCGGCAACATCTGCTTGCGAGCGGAGGGCGTTCGCTGTCTTTCTCAGGAACGTGGGCTCCAGCATGTCATCGGCGTCGACGAATACAAAAGCATCCCCCGCCATAGCTTCCAGGAGCCGATTCCTGGCGACGCAAACGCCCTGATTGGGACCACTGAGGATCCGTATCCGGTTGTCGAGGTTCTCGAGATCGCGAAGGGCGACGTCGACGCTATCCAGGTTCGATCCGTCGTCGTAGATCAGGATTTCAGCAGGCGGTTCGGTTTGGCCAAGGATGGAGTTGACGCACTCGGGTAGAAATCTGACATCTCGAAAGACCGGCACCCCGACCGAGATACTGTCCGCGCGCTGTGCCGGACCGTGTAGCTCCGGAATCTGCAAGACGGCCGGTTCCCGGATCTCGGTGGGTGACGCCCTTCGGTTCGTCAGGCATTCGACCAAATCCGCGAAATCACGCCAAGCTTTCGCACGGGGCCACATGCCGGCGGCAGTTGAACCTTCCGGTACGAGAACCGGTACACCGCTGCGCACATGTCCAATCACGCTCGCCTCAGGTACAGCCGTTCGGTCCCCGAGGATGATCAGCTCGGGTGCGTCGGGTTCGAGGTCCCGTTCCAGATGCGAAGTGTGGATGAGCCGCAAACCGTCTAGAGCGTCCCAGGTGGTGCCGGACCACACCTCGTCGGGTCCGTCCGACGGAGACAGAGTAACAACGCCGTCCCGTCCCGCGATGTTGATGGCTCGCAGGATGGTTCCGATCCGGGACGCCCGAACCACCGGCTCCGGGAGCCAGATGTTCGTCGCGGACAGATCCATGTCGGCGATTTGCGGTGCGTCGCCACGTAACATCCACTGCGCACCGACACCGATCGCGGCCAGCTCATCTCGAACCCACGAAGACGGTGTGACGACGGCGTCCGCCCAGCGATACGACGCAATCTCCCAATCGACTTCGGCCTGAAGTTCGGGTGCGAGCCCATCGGCCGTTCCGGCGTGCGATCGAAATCGCAAATAGGTGGACTCGCCGGCTACAACAACGATTCGCCTTCGATCCGCGGGTAGGCGCATCGCCTGCTCCAATGCCAATACTCCGGCGATTCCCTGTCGATCCGAAATGATGACCGTGTCGCCCGGGTCGGTCGCGTTATCCACCACCTGGGCGACTCTCCACGATTCGATGAGCGCGTCTGGCGTCGCGTTGAAGAGATCGGGCAGACCAAGGTGGTCCCCAGGACCAGCATGGGTGGCGGGCAGGACCAGCTTCCGAACGTCGTGGGATGCCTCGATCCAGGAAGTAGCCAGATCCAGCGCCCGGCGGGCTCGTCCCGGCATCTCGGTGCTTGCATAGAAATACCGGCCGTCACTCACTGCCCCATCCAGTCGGCCATATGGCTCCGCCACCAACCGAGATCACGCTCGTATCCGAGCCAGTCATACACCCACGAAAATCGGTCCGTGAGATAGCGCGAATCCTCAGACGAGATCTCGCCGACCCACGCGTTCACATGGCCTACCTCGAATTCGATCATGGAGAAGGTCAAATCCGGTTCATCGAGAAAATCAGCGATTCGTTGCGTGGTCCGATCAACATCCGAACACAGCTCCTCAAATCGAATCTGCAAATACGCGCCGGGAGCTCGCTCAACGTACCGGGTTTCGGTGGCGAGCCGTGCGTACACGTTTTCGAGCCAGTCGCCGCAACCGACCACGTCGTCTGGCCCCCAACCCTGTCGCATCAAAGATGCGGCGACTGCCCTGGGATCCCTCGTTACGTGAAGAAACTGTGCTCCAGGAAACAACTGCAGCAAGAACCTCGCCCGCATCAGCGTATGGGGCGTCCCATCCACCCAACGTTGGCCCGGACCGAGAATGGGATCGAGAAACTCAACCAGAAATTCTCGAAACAACGCCATGAGTTCGTCGTCCGAGCGATGTCGTGGAGTATCTCCTCCCAAACGATCAACGAACGTTCCTACGACTCGCGCGTAATGCCCATCGGGGAGATGAGCGTCGATCCCCAGGTCCCCGTAGAGGCCTCCGACCGCCATCTCACGCATGAGCTTGCGGAACAATCGAATCGATTCGATGGCCCGCTCAAGCCCGTAATCGTGACCCAACATTCGATACAAATCAACGAGGCCACCGTATTCGACCAGAAAACGCGCCTCGAGTTCTCCGAAGTTTGCGAAGCCCTCATTCGCCCCGAGGGCAACCTGGGTAACCGTTGTGCCGCTCCGTCCGGTACCACAGACAAATACGGTTCGATCGATTTCGCTCTGGACCATGAATTCCTGGGGAAAGACGTTGTGGGGTGGAAGACGTATTGGATGGGTTGCAGCAGACGCCCATGTTAGGATTCTGCCTCCCACCGGTGAGACACCCTATGCACAAAGCCGACTTTCGCCTCATCGTCCATGGGTTGGATTCAGAGAAATCATCTCTCTTGCTCCAGACCTTGTCCGATGGCGGGTTCATCCAGCCAATCGTTGTTGACGATTTTGCACAAGCCATGGTCAGGGCCGCATCCTCCAGTCTGGAAGACCCAAAAACCACCATCGCCGTGATCGACGGAGGTGTGATCATCAACACCAACGCGGTCGAGGAATGCACGCGAGCGGTCATGGATGCCGCTGTCGGCGAGTTGTCCTGGCTTTCCCTGGTGAGCGACGGCATTGACTTTTCCGGCGGTGTCGTGGACAACGGCAACTATCTCGATCATGCGGTGACGCCAGTCGTCCGGCCCGCCGCCGGAGTACACGACGGCGCACCGTCGCTGTTACTGATTCGCCCCGAGGCCCTTACGCACATCTTGTCAGAGCGATTCAAAGGGGTAGCGCAACCTGCTCTCGGCGAGTTATTCAAAGCCGGCTGGGAGGCCGGTCTCCCCAGTTACCACAGCAGTCACCTTCGTTTTTCCGTGAATGGCCAACGGGCGGCGGAACATAAGCGCAAAGGCACTCCCAGGCCCTCGAAATGGAGACCGCCTGACCTCGCCGACTGTCGGCCAGAACCGACGGTCACGATCGGCATCCGAACCACCCTCACACGTCCGTACCTTTTGAGAAGAACGGTCGCGTCAGCGGCGGTCGCGGCCGCCAGGCGAGATGTCGAGAAGGTCGTCATCGTCGGCTCGGTTGATCCGTTGGCATTGGAGGAAGCCTGTGCAGAACTGCGTGAGTCGTTTCCGGGGCTGCGTATCGAACCCCATGCGACGAGCCCAAGTGGACATTCGAGAACCGCAAATCTGCTCGCAGCGATCGATTCAGCGACGACCGACTACATCTGGTTCGTCGACGATGACGATATGGCGACCCCGCACAGCATTGCGGCCATCAAAGACGCTGTGATTTCGGCCGACCGCCCGTTGCTCTTTGGGATCTCGGAGGCGTACTCCGAGACCTGGGCTGACGACACGCGTCCCCTGCTGATGTGGAGTCAGAAGATCGAGACTTATGATCCGGTCAACGTTCTCAACGCGTTCACCGGCACCAACTCACTGCCGATCTGCTCGATGGTCATCCCGGTTGAGCTCGCCCAGACACGATTGCGCGGAGACCTTCTTCGACATGACCTGGGTGAGGATTATGCACTCCTGCTCCTCCTTCTGACCGCACCGGGCGCCAGGTTCGGATACATCGACACCGACATCGCTCACATTTCGATCCGGCAGTCCTCGGATTCGGTCGTGACCTACCGCGACCGTACTCCCTGGCTGCAGAATCTCTCCGGCTTCATGGCCGATCTGTCGACCGACCCGCTTGCTTCAAACCAGGCCGTATGGGAACTCGGAGAAGGCCTGCGACATCCCGCAGTTGCTGACGGCGAAACCCAACAGTTGCGAGACCAGGTCAACGATCTCATCCACCAGCGTTCCGAACTAGAGCGGGCGTTGGCCAATATGCGAGATTGGGCAAGCGCAATCGAGACTCGACCGTCGCCGGCGCCAACGATTGGCGCTACCGGGTCGAAACTCAAGCGATTGGTGCCCCGTCGATTCCGTCCATTGGCCCTACGGGTGTACAACAAGCTGAGCCGATGAGAAAACTCACTGTCTTTACGAGCGCCAACATCGCGTACCTTCCCAAGACCCGACTGCTGGCGCGATCTCTGAAAGAGGTTTCATCGGAGATTCACTTCGTGCTCGGCTTATGTGACCGGATACCCGATTGGTTGAACCTCGCCGATGAGGACATCGATGAGATCCTTCCGATCGAAGACCTGATCGACGATCGAGGCTGGCTGTATAGGCACAACCTCGTCGAATTCTGCACCGCACTCAAAGGACCGGCGATCAAGCATCTCCTGGAGCGGGAAGATTCGGAGTACGTTATGTACCTGGATCCCGATACGTATGCCTTCCAGGATCCGACCATGATCATCGAAATGTTGGAAGGCAGCAGTGTCGGATTGACGCCGCACATCACGGCCCCTGAAAAAACGGCACGAGGGGTGATCGATACCGAGATCTCGTGCCTGAAACACGGGATCTACAACATGGGCTTCATTCTCGTAAAAAATGATGCCAACGGTCACGAATTTGCCAATTGGTGGACCGACCGGCTGATGGACTACTGCCGGGACGATATCCCGAACGGGCTGTTCACGGATCAGCGGTGGATCGATCTGACGCCAGCGATATTCGACTTCGTACACATCATTCGGGACGACCGGCTCAACGTGGCAAGTTGGAACCTCGAACATCGCAAGATCTCCATGCGTGATCGCAAACCCTGGTCCAATGAGCGTCCACTCATCTTCTATCACTTCAGTGGAACCGGTAAGGGGGCCCACGAAATGATCCGCACCCGGTATCACTACGACAATGCAGATCTTCAACTTTTTGAGGACAACTACTACCGCGACCTGGACATTGCAGGGTTACCGGCCGGGGAAACAGGTAGCTGGCATTTCGCTACCTATTCGGACGGAACCCGGATCCCAGACGAACATCGACGTCTCTATTGGGATACGCCGGGCATGGCGGGTCTCTACCCCGATCCCTTCGATGCCAACGGAGGATTCAAGACGTACGCTCTCTCAACACTCGAATCGGTGGACGGACCGGCTGGCGTCGCATCCGGCGATCCCGCAACTGCGACTCATCTGATGGATGTCCAGTTCTATAACAGCTCGCTTGGCCTCAATTTGGATTCGGATGAGGCACTGAGACATTACGCCGATGCAGGCTGGATGTGGGGAGCTTGGCCCAATCCCTTTTTCGACACGACCTATTACCTCGGTCAGGGAGCCGGCATCGGTCGTGAGATTGCGCAGGTTCCGGGATCCTCGCCGCTTCACCATTTCGTGACATCGGGCCAAGCCCTGGGTTGGAGTCCGGTACCTCTCTTCGACGAGCAGTGGTATCGAGCCAATTATTCCGACGTTGCGGCCAGCATCGAGAGCGGCTCTTTTCGGTCCGCCTACGAGCACTACGTCAAGTTCGGATCGAAAGAACAGCGAAACCCGAGCGCCTCGTTCTCAGATGCTCACTACCTCGCCCGACATCCGGATGTGGCCGCCTCAGTCGAGCAAGGCGCTTTTCGAAACGGATTCGCCCACTACGTGAGACACGGACGGCATGAAGGTCGGGCGATCCAGGATCAGCTGACGGTTTAAACCTGATTCTCCCGGGAGAGGGGAGCCGGATCGACCGAGGCCTCCTCGTAGAGTTTGACCACCTCTTCGGCTGGGCCGATTTCGACGATCCTGCCGTGATCCATCCACATCACGCGATCACAATTCTTCTTGATCTGTTGGAGATTGTGGGAAACGATCAGCACGGTTGCCCCGCCCTGGAGCAAGCCAAGCATTCTGGCCTCTGCCTTATGGCGAAACCGCTCGTCCCCAACGGCAAAGACTTCGTCCGCCAGGAGCACGTCCGGCTCGACATCGGTCGCAACTGCAAACGCGAGCCGCGCCACCATGCCGCTCGAAAACGTACGCACAGGTTGATAGGCATGCTCAGACAACTCGGCCCAGTCGAGAATGTGGTTGACGCGTTCTTTCATTTGGTTGCTTTCACGCCCGAACAACGCCCCGTACATCAGAATGTTCTCG
This sequence comes from Actinomycetes bacterium, assembly GCA_024638625.1. GTDB lineage: Bacteria > Actinomycetota > Acidimicrobiia > Spongiisociales > SHLN01 > JABDOU01. Next base: position 9,748 of record JAHEJY010000024.1, on the reverse strand, counting down.
CGAGCCGTCATCTCGTTGTCAAAGCCCGCACCCAAACCAATAATCGGGGCAACTGTTCCACGAACGACGACGCGGCCCTTGATCGGGGGAAGCACCCCGGCGATCACCGCCAATAACGTGCTCTTCCCGGCGCCGTTGGCTCCGACGATGCCGAAGGTTTCGCCTTGTTCTACGTGAAAAGAAACGTCGTTTACCGCGAAGAACTTCTCGCGTTCGGTTTTGCCCCGGAGCCGATCGATGAGTGCTCCTTTGAACGTTCCCGAGAGGTTTCGGTCGATCTCGTAGGCCAACGAGAGATTCTCCACCTCGATCGCCAGGTCATTCACAGCCGCACCACCAGGTTTCGCCAGCTACGGCTGAACACGTAGGCGCCTAGCCCCAGCGCCACGATCGCCGACCCGACAACCATGGCAACGTTCAACGCGTCAGGCAACTCGCCCCTATAAAACAACTTGCGGAAGACGTCGACATAGTGGAAGAGTGGATTGGCCTTGAGAAACACATGGAACTTCTCATCAACCCACGAGAGGTCATAGAAGGTCGCGGCTCCTAGCGAAGCCAGTTGAGTGAGCACCTTCACAAAGTCGATGACGTCATAGAAGAAGACTGCGGCCGAGGCGACCATGAGGCCTAGCCCGGTCACCAGGACCAGAAGAAAAAGGGCTAGCAGGGGGGAAAAGAACACCGTCGAAAGCGGCACACCTACACCCATGATGAGCATCACGACCAGAAGCGGAAGGACACTGATAGCAAAGTTGACTGCCCCTGCCAGCCCGGCCGATATGGCGAATACCTCTGGCGGAACCTGCATGCGTTGCAAAATGCCCCGGCTACCAACGATGGCTGATCCGCATGCAACTACCGCCTCTGCAAAGAAGCCCGCGACAATGAGGCCGGATATCAGGTACACGAGGTACGGAAACTCTTCTCCCGCAGAACGGCTGAACAGGGCACCGAACACGACGTAATAGATCGCCGTCATCAGGAGAGGGTTCAGGAGAGTCCACCAGACTCCGAGGACGCTTCGCTTGTAGCGGGCCGTGACGTTTTTGACCGTAAGCAGTCGAATCAACCCGCGATACGTCCAGAAGTTCTTGAACGTGGTCAGGAATGGAAGATTCTGTTGAGCAGAATCGTAAACAGTCGTGGTCGTCATAAAGCCAGTGATAGAGCGTCCGGATTCTATTGAAGGGCGCGGCAGTTCAGTGACACCAGTGCGGCGTAACCTTGCCGGAGTGATGAGCCGTCGTGACCAATTCGTAGTCGGAGTCGTCGCGGCAATCCCCCTGGTGATATGGTGGCTCGGCTGGTATCCGGGCTTTCTTTCCTTTGATTCGATCGACCAGCTCGGCCAGGCACAGAACGGCGAAATCTTCGACTTTCATCCCGCTGTCCACACCATCATCATGCGCTGGATTGGACTTGGTACTGCGGCCCCCGGTGCAGTCACGTTCCTGCAGGGAGCGGGCCTCGTAGCACTCATGGTCGTGGCGGCGGGTCGGCTCCGGGAACTCGGGGTTCCGCGCTGGGCAGCAGTACTGATTCCGTCGCTCGTGCCCTGGCTGCCGTCGGTCGCGCAGACAACGTTGACGGTATGGAAGGACATACCGTTCGCTCTGGCCATCCTGTGGCTGTTCCTCGAGCTGATGGCGGTGGTTGCCAGAGGTCCCCTGTATCTGCGAAAACACGTTGTTCGGTTCGGCCTGCTGCTTGCAGCTGTCTGGCTGTTTCGACACAACGGGCTCTTGACGGTGCTCGGCTTGCTCGTCGTGCTGGCGGCGACCCATCGACAGGCGGTGCCATGGGTGCGGTTGCTGAGCACCGCGGCGCTCACGATATTCATCGTCCTGGGTCCGCTCTATACCTTGTACGACGTCGATCGGGCCCGTCCCGCTTCGTCCGAGATCATGATCGGTGATGTTGCGGCCGCCTTCCTGACAACTGACATCTACGAGCCCGAAGACGTTACGTACCTGACGAGCATTGCTCCCCGCCAGACGTGGGAAAACCTGTACGACTGTGATGACTCCAACCCGATCCTGTTCGATCCTTCGTTTGGCAAGGCTGTGATACGCGCAGATGGCGACCGATTCCTCGCCAGGGGCCTGGAGGCCTGGAGTCAGGCGTTCCCGGCGGTCGCCCAACATCGGCTGTGCGCCGCGTCCTACCTCCTGCTGCCGGGACAACCAGACGATGCGTATCTGCACCGGCCGCCGTTCGCGATTCCCGACAATGATCTGGGCATTACCCGGGAGCCGAGACTGCAGTCGGCATACGATCTCACTCTGGCAGTCTTTCAGGCGATCGAACCGCCAGGTCGGCTGTGGCTCACATGGCGTCCCGCACTCATCCTCTACGCCGGCTTCGCCGTTTGGGCTTTTGTCGCCCTCAAGCGCCCTCGATCGTGGTTGTTGCCGGGGGCCTTGTTTGCCATCCACTTCGTGAATGTCGCGCTCACATCCCTGAATCAGGAATTCCGCTTCGCGCTGCCGCTCGTGCTGATGGCTTTGCTCAGTCTGCCACTGGTGCTGACGCCCGACCCGCCATAATTGCGCCGTGACCGTCTCTGTAATCACCCCGTGCCTCAATGAGGCATCGACGATTGAGTCACTGGTCAACTCCCTGCTGAATCAGACGACGCCGCCGCCAGAGATCGTGATCGCGGACGGAGGATCGACCGACGGAACCCTTCGGATTCTCTGGCAACTCGCAGAAACGCATCCAACGCTTCGTGTCATCAACGGGCCGGGCGGGCGGGCGGAGAACCGCAATGCCGCTATCGAAGCGGCGTCACATGACATCGTGGCCTGCATCGACGCCGGATGCGTGGCCGAACCCCAGTGGTTTGCCGAGATCACAGAGCCATTCACGAACGGAGCGGATTGGGTAGGTGGCTTCTACCGGCCTGACGGTGCCACCGCCCGCTCCAACGCAGCGGGGTTGGTCCTGATGTCGGTTCTCGATGAGGTAAACCCTGAGACCTTCCTGCCCCCTGGCGCAAGCCAGGCGTTTCGGAAATCCATGTGGGAAGAGATCGGCAGGTATCCGGAAGGAATGGAGGCGGCCGAAGACACGCTCTTTGGCGAGCGCGCTCGCCGTGCCGGCTATGTGCCCGTTTTCAGACCCGAGGCGATGGTTCGGTGGCAGCCACCCACAGGACTTTGGGCGATGGCCAAGACCGCATTCCGATGGGGTCGGGCTGATGGCGTGGCGGGCTTGCGCGGCGAGTCGTACAAGCGAATCCTCATCACATACGGCGGAGCCATTGCGTTGACCGAGCTCACGTTGCTCGTGAACTGGCGAGTGGGGCTTGCGGCCGTCGCCGCGCTCTGGGGATTCGCTTTTTCGCGAAGCCGCAAGAAGATCGGATGGTCGACCGATCGAACCAGACACCTGGTCGTTCCGCTCGCCCACTTCCTTCAGCACCTGTCCCAAGCACTCGGGTGGCTGAGCGCCCGACTGGAATCGCGTTGAACATCTGCTTTGTCAGTTCCGAGCTCGCCCCGTACACGAACGGCGGGGCCGGGGTCGCAGTTGCCGGTCTGGCTACAGCGCTGCGAGCGCAAGGGCACCGCACCCGGGTTGTACTCGTCACGAGCCAGGTGGACGAGATCGACGAGGAGTGGATCGAGCTCGTCACCCCTGAACCCGATGCCAGGTCGGCCTTCGTGGGTGCCTCGCAAGCGGCGTCCGCCGCGGCTGCCCGTCTCGCCCATGGCGTCGACCTATTCGAGTTTCAGGATTTTCACGGGCTCGCCTACTGGTCGCTGATGCGCAGGAGAACGCTAGGCCTCGATACAACCCGGATCATGGTGCGGGCCCACGGACCGACCGACCTCATCAGTCGTCACATCGACGAGCCCGATGCCTCGCAGCATCACGTATCGGTCATGGAGCGTGAGGCGTTCACAATGGCCGACGCCGTGATCTGCGCAAGCGAGCCCATAGCTGCGCTCCTGACGGACGAATACGAACTCGATGCCGGGCGGGTACTTGTCAGCCCGCCTCCGGTCACTCCGCTGCACTCGCCGGATCGGCTGAAGCGCTCGGGGCACCCCGACGTGGTGTACCTCGGAACGGTGGCCGAGGCAAAGGGAGCGATGGAGTTCGTCGAAGCTGCGGTTGAAGTCGGGCGAGATCACGAGCGAGCTCGATTCCGGCTGATTGGCTCGGACGGCTGGCATTCCGGCGAAAACCGTTCGATGACGGCCGCTGTGACCGACAGAATCCCGGTCGAACTCAAGCATCAGTTCGAGTTCACAGGGCCGATACCCCGCGGCGAGCTTGGCGTTGCTCTGAGCACGGCGTGGGCAGTCGCCACACCGAGCAGATTCGAGACCTTTTGCCTTGCGGCTCACGAAGCCCGGGGACTCGGATTACCCGTGATCGTTCCAGATATCGAGGGCTTCTCGCGCTTCTTCACGCTCGAATCCGGTGCCCTCGTATATGACGGAACGACGTCGGGCCTGGTCGCCGCCGTGAGGACCGTCGTGAACGGCGGACCGGCCCTGGACCGCCTGTTTCTGTCACCTGCGCCCCCGTATCGAGTTGCGACCGAGATCTATGCAAGCCAACTGCCGGATATTCGACACGGCCGAGTGCAGGCTGGTTTGGCTACTGCGGCGCTTGCCCGTCTCGAGGTAGCGCTGGCTCCGCCGCCGCCTGCCGATCCCCCGGCGCTGCACAGCCGGGTTGCACGCTGGCTGAACCGCCTGCCATTTCCGGTCGCGAGGTGGGTCAGTGACGCGATCCCGGATGGGCACCCATACCGCAGTTTGGCTGCGTGGCACGATGCTTTTCGGGAGCGCCAGCCAGAGATCGAGCGTAGACGGGCCTTGGTAAGGGCGGCTCGCCGCCACCGGCCGAATCCAGTCCGGGTGTCGGTTGTCGTCGCTTGCTACAACCAGGGCGAATATCTCGAAGACGCCATATACAGCGTGTTCGCTCAGACATTTCGCGACTGGGAAATCATTGTCGTAAACGACGGGTCTGACGACCGTCTCACATTGGACCTGCTCGACGAGATGAAGTTGCCCAGAACCCGGGTCCAGCATCAAGAGAACGCCGGCTTACCCGCTGCGCGCAATGCCGGCATGCGCCGGGCCCGCGGCGAGTTCCTGGTTCCTCTCGACGCCGATGACGAGCTCGAACCTGAGTTTCTCGAAAAGCTGGTCATGGCCCTTGATGCAGATCAGGGAGCGGGTGTGGCCCATTGCTGGACGCGCCTTTTCGGTGACATCAACCAGATTTGGATTCCGCGCCCCTTCAATCCCTACCAGCTGCTCCTATCCAACTCGTTGGTCGGCTGCGCTGTGATCCGAACCGAGGCGTGGAAGCAAGTCGGTGGCTATGACGAAGACATGACGCTCGGCAATGAGGATTGGGATTTCTGGCTACGCATGGTCGAACACGGCATTGGGATGATCGAGATTCCTGAACCGCTCTTTCGCTACCGCCGGCACGGCATCACGATGAGCGTGGAAACGGAGGCAAGGTTTGAGACCGCCCGCCGGGAGGTCGCCAACGCTCACCCCCGGCTGTATAACCGCATCGCCGAGATCAAATCAACGCACTACCCCATGGTGTCGATCGTCCTGGGTCCGCAAGGAGACGCCGATCTCCTCTCCATCCAGGAGATAACCGACGCCGAAGTGGTCCCCCTCACGTCGGACGCTCCGCCGACAGCGTCCGATCGCTGGCCTCGCCAGGATCACGCTGCAACCCTCGACGAAGCAATTGCCGCTTCCCGGGGCAAGTTTGTCATCCTCTGGGACCATGTTGTCGATGCCGGAGCGGGCGACCTCGACCTGTTGGCGAGACATCTCGAGGCCGACGACGACGCCTATGCAGCAGGCCCGTCGGCAACGGAACCGATCCTCTGGCGGAGGTGGTCGATCCAGGATCCCGATACCCATCATGCCCATGTGGCAGCAGTGCCGGGTCTGCTGACCCTGCAGCAGGCGCCTGATTGGCGGGGTCGTTTCATAGACCCGCGATTCACGGTGCCCGATGGAACGTTTGACGTGGAAGTCGTCGAGGTGTCACCCGAGACAGAAGGGAGAATCCCTGAGTGGGTTCGTTCCTAGCGCACGCGTTCATGGCATTCAAACGGGCCGTCCGGCCTTTGGTGCCCGACAGCCTGGTGGCCCGGATTCGGCGTCCGGCCAGGCCCGGGTGGGCACGAACCAACGTGGACATCATCGTCGACGGAGATCCGGATTCGTGGCTGCGGGCTACTCCTGACACGTATCGGGTTGTGAAGACGCCGGCGGGACCAGCCGCGGACTGCGTCTTGGAAGAAGCGCATGAGATCGGATCGGCCGATCGCAATCGAATTCGCGTGGTCATGGCATCGCACCCGTACGGAGCGGTGATCATGGCGAGAACGGTCCCGCCGCGCATCAATCGGGGCTCCTTTGCATTCCCGACCATTGAACCGGTCGCAATCGGCGTACATCCCGATTTTTACGCCGAAATCGGCGGTCGGGCGACGGGTGATCATGACCTGACAGGCTTGCTGTTTCGCGTGCTCAATGCCGGCAAACCGACTGCGTTAATCCCGCACGGGCCGCCGACAGCGACAGGTCCGGTCGCGCCCACTACCCCCATCACACATTCGCTCTCGGTGGTGGTCATGGCCGGCGTGCCGCTCCACGACGTCGGAGGCGGCTTTCGCGGCGCCCAGCTTGCTCGCCAGCTCGCCAAGAGCGGTGCTCACGTCACCTACGTTCACGAGTACGACAGTGGCGAGTCCGTCGATCTTGGCATCCGCGTGGTACATCCGAATATCGAGGAGCTGCGTACAGATTCCTTCGAACCCCATGCGTTCGCCCGCCGGGTCCGGAGTCAGGATCGCCTCGTGATCGTCGAATTCCCCCACGCCGATATCGTGAAAGCCGCGACCGGCCTGAAGCAGCACGGATACAAGCTGGTATACGACGTGATTGACGACTGGTCCGATCGATCTCTTGGCGGAATGTGGTGGGCACAGGAGCACGAGGATCAGCTGCTCCTTGCTGCGGACGTCGTGACTGCGTCCGCAGCGGCTCTGGCCGACCGTGTTCGCACCATGGCACCCCACCAGACTCCGGTGTTGGTACCAAACGCAGTCAACACCGACGTGTTCTGCGCGGATGTCAACGTCGCCGCGGACGATATCCCGGAGGGAGATGGTCCGGTGTTCACATACCACGGGTCGCTGTACGGTGACTGGCTCGATTGGGAAGCGGTGAAATCCGTCGCGGAGGCATACCCGACCGCACGGCTGATCATGATCGGGGACGAGCGAAAGCATCCACCTATGCCAGACAATGTCTACTTCCTCGGACTCCGCGCCCAGAGCGATCTGCCAAGCTATCTCACCGCAGCCGATGCGAGCCTCATTCCCTTCAAGGTCAACGCGACAACCCATGCGGTCAGTCCGCTCAAGGCGTTTGAGGCCATGGCGATGGGCGTACCCATCGCCGCACCTCCTCTCGAATCATTGGTTGGCCTCGATGGCGTTCACACGGACAACGATCTCGTCACGGCTGTAGAGAAGGCATTGGCCGGCCGGTCACCAGACGCGGATCAGGCGAGGCGTGACCATGACTGGTCGGCCAGGATGATGGTGATGCTGGAGGCCGCCGCAGTAGGCGTGCCGGCCGAGGCGTCATCGACACCGGTGACCGTTCGCCGCGTCCCGACTGTCTACGACCCGGGCGACCGCTCCGTCGGCTTCTAGCTCTCTCCGTAGGCGAGATTGCCGAACGTTCCCGTGAGCAGAATCAGATCTTCGTCAGCGGGACCCGCTTCCAGCACGTGATCGGCGAAACCTTGAGAGTTGTCGAGGCGGAAATACCAACGACCCTCGGTCTTTCGATGCACTGCCAACGTGTCGGTGCCGTCGCCGTTCCAATCTCCGGCCACGATCCGGTCGCCCGGATCACCGAAGTAGTAAGCCTTGTCGGCCGGACCCGACGTCTGCTCATATCGGAAGTAGACGAATCCGTCTGCCGGCCGATAAAGGCCAACCTCGTCTCGGCCGTCCCCGTTGAAGTCTCCGGCAAACGGGACGTCGCCCGGTGCGCCGAAGAAGAAATCCACGTCGGCCAACTGGGTACGCAGCGCATTCGACAGGTACACCTTGCCCTCACCGGGGCGATAAATCGCCAGGCTGTCGCATCCGTCTCCGTCCCAATCACCAGCAAGCGCAATGTCGCCACCGAGACCGAAATAGAACTCGGTGGAAGCCACTGCGGTTTCATTGACGTTTGCGACATATGCGAAACCGTTACCCGGTCTGAACATCCCAGGGGTGTCGATCCCGTCGCAATCCCAATCCCCAACGACGCCGACGTCACCTGGATTCCCGAAATAGAAATGGGCATAATCCCCGCCGTCCCAGGCCAGGTTCTTACGAAGCCACAGTTCGCTGTCTCCAAAGATGAATCCGACCTGGTCGCAGGCGTTCGGTCCGATGCATTCGGGCCCCGCGTCCCAGGGCGACTGGTCTTCATACTTGAACCATGACGTGATGTCGGACTCGTTGCGCACGCCTCCGAGTGAGACCGTGATACGACCTCCATCGAGTGCGTAGATATCCGGCCTGCCGTCTCCGTCGTAGTCACCGATCATCAGCGATTCCCGCAGAGGTGCCTGGCCCTTGTTGGTGGCGCGGACCGTGTACTCGGGGCCGAGGAGGATGTCGACTGTCTCGCCGACGATGTACAAGTCCGGAACACCATCGACGTTGTAGTCGTCGATGAGGACATCGCCTGTAAGCGGTCCGATGTTGGTTGAGAGAATCGACGTGCCCATCCCCTCACCGGTCCGTATGGTCAGGTCGCCGTTGTCAGACAACAAGAACACGTCATTTGTGGCATTACGGTCGTAGTCGCCAACCAGCAGGTGATCGGCAGGCGGGAGCAGGAAACGACCCACGACCTCGTCAAAACGCTCTGATTGTTCGACTCTCGGGTCGCGCCAGGTGGTATCGGCGTATACGGTTGCGAGACGCGTTTCCCGGTCGATGACCCACAGATCGGCCCGGTTGTCGTTGTCGTAGTCGGCCATCCACAGATCGGCGGTGTCCGGCCCGCCTTGCACCGGGACGAGCTCACGAATGCCCGTTACTCCAAAATCCCATTGGGCAGGCAACACCTCGATGCGGACTACACCATCGGATTGCCATCGGTACCCATATAACTCGGGACTGCCGTCCCGCGATCGATCGAACAGCCCGATCGAATAATCACCGTCGGTGTCGAAACCGAACGGAGCGCTCAAGCCCACCTGGCTGAAATCGCCTTCTTGGGTCACCGGAGCGTATGGGGCCGGAACGGTGCCATAATCCGGCGTGGCCAGCGGTCCCATCCACGAGTAATGCATGGCGTCTTTGAGGTTGACCCAGAGACCTCCCCAGCAGAACCCGGCGTCCATATAGGCCTGGACATACCAATCCGGCATGTCGGTCACCAGTTCGGCGTCGGGGTCGTTGAGAAACGGATTGAGGTGCGGATTGAGGTCGACGGCGGTGCCGAACGCGTGGAAGGACACACCGTTGCGGCCCCCGGCCACCGAACGCCAACTCCACGACGACCAGCGGGTAATCCCGTAATACCGGCCGATGGTCATCTCCCGTTCCAGGTTCGCGGTCGCCAATTGCAGCGCAGGGAGGATGCGTTGGTGCACCAGGGTGGTCTTCCCCCCGCTCATGGGGATCACCCACGACACCATCGAGCCCGACACCTGGGCATATGAGCGGCCG
>JAHEJY010000023.1 GCA_024638625.1 Actinomycetes bacterium | reverse complement strand
CGACGCCACGCCGATCGATCCGATGCTGCTGGCGCTCGCGGACAACGGAGGCCCAACCTTCACACAGCTGCCGGACACGGGAAGCCCCGCGATCAACAAGATCCCGGTTGCGCTCTGCCCGACGTCCGAAGACCAGCGTGGCACAGGACGTCCTCTCGAAGGTGCCTGTGAGATCGGTTCGGTCGAAATCGGCGTCGATAGCCCGCCCGTAGCCGTCAATGACAACGCGGTCGTCGCCGGCCTGGGTGGATCAAAGGTCATCGCCGTCACCGCCAACGACACCGAACCTGATGGACAGGCCTTTGCGGACGTGACCGTTGTCACTGCCCCGGCCTATGGCACGGCGGTGGTCAGCGGATTGAATGTGACCTACACACACAATGGATCGGCCAACCTGACCGACTCGTTCACCTATACGGTTTCAGATGGCTCCAACGTCTCAAACGTTGCAACCGTTTCAATCGTGATTGACGACACGACACCGCCGCCGTCGGACGGTCACACCGTCGGACTGGTGAACCCGAACTCAGGTGAATGGCACCTGCGGGCGGACAACGGAGCGGTGACGAGCTTCTTCTACGGAAACCCTGGTGACACCCCGGTGATGGGTGACTGGGATGGAGACGGGGTCGAGACGGTCGGCATGTACCGTCAATCGAACGGCTTCGTGTATCTGCGCAACAGCAACACCACCGGGATCGGTGAGATTCAGTTCACGCTGGGCATCGCCGGCGACATCCCGTTGGCAGGCGACTTCGACGGCGACGGCAAAGACACCATCTCGGTGTACCGGCCGTCCGAGGGTCGAGTGTTCATCGCCAACACGCTGGGAGCCAACAATGGCTTCTTCATCGCCGACTACAGCTACTACTTCGGCAACCCCGGAGACAAGCCGTTCGTCGGAGACTTCGATGCAGACGGCAGAGAAACAGTCGGCCTCTACCGGGACACCACCGGCCTCGTGTACTTCACGGACGCGGTGACGCCCGGAGCGGTCGCTCCGACGAACAACCAGTTCTTCTACGGCAACCCCAGCGACCGTCTCGTGTCGGGTGACTGGACCGGGGACGGAACCTACACAATGGCGATTTTCCGGCCGAGCGACCAGGCGTTCTACCTGCGGTATACGAACACGCAGGGTGTCGCCGACGAGCAGTTCAGCTTTGGCCAGCCGTCCTGGTTGCCGGTGGCAGGAGACATGGGTCTGTAGCCGCCTTTCCATAAGACGTTGAATGGGGACCCTGCGGGGTCCCCATTCTCGTCAGCGGATCCTGATACGATCGCTGCCGGTTATCCGTCCGATGGTATGACCGGTAACTCCGGCGTCGGCCAACGCCGCCAGCAGGAGGGCCTCTTTTTCGGGGGCCACTGCCATGAGGAGGCCCCCATTGGTTTGGGCGTCCGCCAGGATCAGCTGGTCCACATCATCGAGAGCACCCCAATCGATCTTGTCGGCTACAGCAGCCAGATTGCGCCGGGTACCGCCCGGCACTCGACCCGCCTCGACATGTCGACGCACGCCTTCGAGAATCGGTATTGCGTCGAGGACGATATCGGCACCGGTCGTGATGTCCAGAAGATGGCCGAGAAGACCGAAGCCCGTCACATCAGTTGCGGCCTCGACGCCTACCGACATCATGGCCTCGCCGGCCGCCCGGTTGAGCTCCACCATGGAGGCCACTGCGGCGGCGGTCTCTTCATCGGAGGCGTGTCCACCCTTGATGGCGGTCGCGATGATCCCAACTCCTAACGGTTTGGTCAGCACCAGGACGTCCTCCGGCTGTCCACCACCCACCCTCACTACGCGGTCGGGGTGGGCCGTCCCCGTTATGGCGAAGCCGTACTTGGGCTCCTTGTCATCAATCGAATGGCCTCCGATGAGAACACAACCGGCTTCGTCGAGCACGGACATGCCGCCCTCGATCATCTGCCCCAGCAGTTCAAACGGCAGGTCCTCGCGCGGCCAGCTGATGAGCTGGAGAGCCGTCCGGGGAATCCCTCCCATCGCATACACATCAGAGATGGCATTGGCAGCCGCAATCCTTCCGAAATCAAACGGGTCGTCGACAATCGGGGTGAAAAAATCCACGGTCTGAATGATCGCCACGTCGTCGCTTATCCGATAGACGCCGGCGTCATCCGGCGCGTCCAAACCGACCACCACATCGGGATGGTCTGGGGTGGTGTGCGTGCGGCGCAGAACCTGCGCCAACTCGTCAGGGCCGAGTTTGCACGCTCACCCGGCGCCGTGGCTGTATTGGGTAAGTCGGTGTTCCACTGATTCGAGTCTATGCAGGGGTTCTTTGCAGTGGTTTTATGCCCGAACAAGAGGGCGAACCCGTAGCTACCTGGAAAAATTTCACTGTGAGCGGTTTCTCGAAGCGCTGTCGGCAACATTGTGGGTATCCTGTAGTTCGTTGGAGTGCGTCTGACCCCGGCGCGCCAACAGATGTAGGAGCGCCCTACCCCCCTGGGGCACCTACTCATCGCACGGGCCCCCTCTCACCATCCGGGGGGTCCGTGCATTTTTCGTGGACGTTGTCCGGCAATCCATGCCACTCGTCCCATGCCACTCGTCATGGGTCTTCGTTGTGTTGGTTGTTGTCTGCTTCGTTCCTTTCGGCCGTGTTTCGACGTTGAACTGTCAGGCGACATCGGCAAAACATGCCCCGGGAACCGTGCTCGCGCCAAGGGGCCCGACCTAACCTACGCAGGATGAGATTTCGCGTTCGCCCCCGTCAATTGGCGCGCAGTTTGCGCGAATTGGCGCGACGCGAGCCGCGTCAAGTCCAGGACTACCTGGAAGCGAACCCCCAGGAATGGGACAGAATCGCCGAACGCGATCCGTACGACGCAGCAGATGTGCTCGAGGCGTTGCCGCCGGAAACCGCGGCGGCCTTGCTGGGACAGCTCGATGCAACCTCGGCCGCCGAGATTGTGGAAGAAATGCAACCCGCGTCGGCGGCCAAGCGGCTGCTCGCCATGGGCCCCGCCGAGATCGGCCCGATGCTGGAGGCGATGGACGCCGACGAGGTAGCCGACGTTCTCCACGAACTCGATCCCGATGAGCGCCAGCCGTATCTCGCCTCATTGGAAGGAGCGATGCGCCGGGACGTCGAGCGGTTCATCAGCTATGGAACAGACACGGCCGGGGGCATGATGCGGACCGACGTCGCCGCGCTGTCCGCCGACTTGACGACTGCGCAAGCCACAAAGGAACTGAAAGCGTTTAGCGAGACGTTCGACGATCTCTCTTACGTGTATGTGGTAAACGCCGAACAACAATTGCAGGGCGTGCTGTCATTCCGGGAAATGGTATTCGCGAGCGATGATACGAGCCTCGCCCGGGTCATGATCCGGGATCCGGTAACTGTCGCGCCCGAAGCCGACCGCGAGGAGGTTGCCGAGCTGATACAGCGGTTCCACTTGTTCGCAATTCCTGTCGTGGACTCCAACCAGCGACTGATGGGCATCGTGACCGTTGAAGAAGCCCTCGAGGCCATCCAGCACGAGGCCGGCGAGGATATGGCGGTTGCGGTCGGTGCCGGCTCCGAGGAGTCGACCTATACAGGACCGGCCACGTCAATTCGCATGCGATTGCCATGGATCGTCGTCAACCTCGTCCTGGCGACGGTCGTCTCGCTCACCATCCGCACCATGGAAGGTCAAATCGCTCAGAATGTCGTGCTCGCATCTTTGATGCCGATCGTTGCACTCCTTGGTGGGAACGGAGGAGCGCAAGCTCTGGCCGTCACGATCCGGGCCATGGCCATCAACCAGGTACCGTCCCAGCGGATTCGGGAAGTCATCGTCCGCGAATTTCAGATCGGGCTGGCGATGGGCGTGATCATCGGGTTGATGAGCGCCAGTGTTGCATTCGCCGCTTCCGGTGGCGACGGCAAAGTCTCTTTGGCTATGGGCATCGCGGTGTTCGCAAACCTGGCGGTTGGCGCGCTTGCCGGCGCAAGCATCCCCATTGTGTTGCGGAGGGCAGGGTTCGACCCGGCCCTGGCCTCGAACATATTCCTGACGTTCCTCACCGACGTGCTCGGTTTCGCCGGGTTTCTCATGGTCGCCGCGTTGCTCCTGTAACGAGCTCCTGTAACTAGTTCGAATGGGACCGCCCCCAATGCTCCGACAGTTATTCGGACTCTGGACGATGCATATGGTGTTGGCCCCTCCAAGAGCCACCGGACATAGCAAACACCCGTTTGCGCATAGCACTCCTCCTCAGGTGAAGGGCCCGGGTTTCCGGGTCCTTTGCTATTTAGGGTTGGGATGGCATGAAACATCGACGATGAGACATGTATGACAACAACGGTGACCAGAACCGAATACCAATGGTTCGTGCGGCTATGGGGCGCAGCCGAGCTCTTTCATGTCGTCGGAAACCCAACGGAGATTCTGCGCGGATCGCCGGTAGGTGTCCTCCAACTGATCATGTTGCTCCTGGCTATGTCACTCGTCTGGAAGCCTCACAGGACCGGCCTGTTCGCGCTCGCGTCTCTGCAGTTGGTGGTAACCGTTGCCAAGGCGCCGTTCCTGGGAAACCATGAGGTCATTCTCTGGCTGATCAGCCTGTGCATCGTCGTCTCAATCCTGGTGAAAGGAGATGACTGGCTGAGAGCCTTCGTTCCTGCAGCCCGGGTGGTCCTCGTCGTTGCGTATTCCTTCATCGCGTTTTCGAAACTCAACACGGGCTTTCTCGATGTGTCGACGAGCTGCGCACCGATTCTGGCGGGTGAGATCGGTTCTCTGGCCGGATTGGCTGTGGTGGGCAACACGCCGCTCTCGTACGTAGCGATATACGGAACCGTGCTGGCAGAACTGGCGATTCCGGTCCTCTTGATCACGCGTGCTCGCTACGGCGTCGTGTTCGCTCTCGGATTTCATTTCTTGCTCGCGTTGGAGCCCCGGGGCCACATCTACGACTTCTCTTCGACCCTCCTGCCACTGTTCCTGCTCTTCCTCCCAGACGATGTCGGTCAGGAAGCCGAACGTCGCTTCGGTCGAATAGGAAAGGCGCTCAGTCGCGACAACCGTCCCCTCCTGCTGGGACTGCTGTTGTTGGCGATCCAGTTGCTACTGCTCATTTCCAACCTCCCCAACTGGCTGGCGGCATATCCGATCTGGCTCGCTTATGGTGCCGGTGCGTTCGTGGTGGCGTATGGGTATGCCCGGTCGAATCCGCGTGCCAACGGGGTGGCCTCCGGTTCAGAGCGGCGGTTCGGACCGCTCCACCCGGCTCTAGCCGTCGTTGTTCTCCTGACCGCGCTGAACGGACTCACGCCCTATCTCGAGCTCAAGACCGGCTTCGGGTTCAACATGTATTCCAATCTGCTCACCGCCCGGGGAGAGACCAACCACCTCCTCGTGCCTTCGACGTTGCATCTCAGCGACACTCAGGACGTAATGGTCCGCGTCGTGGAGACCGATGATCCCGGGCTGGCCTACTACCTCGAAGAAGATCTCGTCATCCCTATTCCGTCACTCCAGAATTACCTCGCCGCCAACCCGGATGTCTCGGCGTCGCTTCTCATCGGCTCAGAAACCGTCAGGCTCGCACCCGGGGATATACCCCCGGTGCTGGAAGGACGACCTGGCTGGTTCGCATCGAAGTTCTTGCTTTTCCGGGCGCTCGATGAAAGCGAGCCGAAGCGCTGTCTACGCCTCTGGGGACCGCTCTACTGAGTGTCGGCCCAGGCATCGAAGGCCAGCGGGTATGGCTCGAACGTCACCCAGCGGAATCGTTCGGTCATGATCTCAAAGACGGCTGGATCCGGATTCGTTTTCAACGACCAGTTCGCAAGATCAAGGCTCACCCGCCACGCCTGGCCGGCGAGAGACTCATCGACTCTTGCCCGCCAATCTGCCGGGCCCTGGGCACGTGCGTTCCAGTATTTTCTCATCCGCTGCGCCCGGCGGACGCCGCGTGTGAGAATCTTGATGGCGTCTTTGTCGACGGATTCACCATCGATTGACGCCATCCACTCCTGCATGCGCTGGTCGGTCCAGGCTCCGGGGTCGGTGACGACGCCCGCATAGAGATCATCGAGCGCTGCGACCACTGCGAGGCTCATGGCCGCGTAAGGCGCCGGACCCGCTCCGCAAAGGCCATTGCCAGCTGATCGGTTACCGGGCCCGCCGGGTAGGAGCTGTTGTCGACCTGTACAACGGGTGCCACTTCCTTGGCGCTGGACAGGCCCATGATCTCACTGGCTGCGAGCATTCGGTCGAGGTGGAACTCGCCCTCCATGACATCGACTCCGATCTCGGCCGCGGCCAGCAGAACGTGTCGCCGGGTTATGGAGTCGAGGATTCCAAGGGAGAGGGAAGGGGTCTCGAGCACGCCGCCCACAACCCACGCCAGGGCGGCGCGCGGCGCCTCGAGCACAATTCCGGCCTGGCTGACCAACACCGCATCATCGAATCCTCGCTTGGTCGCCAGCCTTGCGGCAGCCATGTTCGGTGCATACGAGAGGGTTTTGGCCCCGGCCAACTCCCACTCAGCACCGGCAGGCTGCCAGGGCGCTGCTATTGCGGTCATGCGCCATAGACGCGGACCAGGCAGTTCATCGACCCCCAGGACGCAACGAACGAGGTCGGTATCGGGCCCCCGGCGGCTCACGAGGATGCGCACGCCGCAGGGAGCTGCCTGGTCGTGACCCGAGGCGGCAGCCATGAACCACGCCCTCAAGGTGTCCCGATCCGGCAGCAAGAGTCCCAACATATCCGCACTGCGAACCAGTCGGTCAAGATGTTCGTCGAGCGCAAAGAAGACGCCGTCATACAGTCGCACAAACTCGAAGCAACCGTCGCCGCGCTGCAGACCCTGGTCGGCGTAAGGCACCGCCACTTCGCCGTTTTCAACGGCTTCACCATCGACCATCACAAACATGGCGCAACCCTAGATGGCAGTATCCTCGCTCCGCATGCGTGTTCTCGTCACCGGCGCGAGCGGATTCCTCGGTACCACACTGTTAGAGCGGGTACCTGAGGGAATTACCGCGATCGGAACATCTCATCGACGCACTGCCGATCTTCAATGGGACGTCACAGACCCGGCCTCGGTGGCGAGCACCATTCAATCGGTGGATGCCGGCGTTGTCATCCATTGCGCAGCCATGAGCCTGATCGGCGCGTGTACGAGAGATCCGGAGCAAGCGTTTGCCGTCAACGCGGATGGAGCCGGCTATGTCGCCGCAGCAGCAGCAGCCCGCGGATTGCGGCTGATAACTCTTTCGACCGACAACGTATTTGACGGGACCAAAGGCGGATACGTCGAAGATGATGAGCGTTCGCCGATCAATGCGTACGGCCGGTCAAAGGCCGCAGGCGAAGATCTCGTCCTGGCCAATCATCCCCTGGCGCTGGTGGTGCGAACCGCAACCATGCTCGGTCGGAACCGGAGCGACCGGTTCCCCTTCTCGTCGTTCGTGCTGGACCACTCGTCTGATGAGCCTCTCGAGTTATTCGTAGACGAGATCCGATCGTTCGTGCCGGTCACCACCGTTGCGGATGCACTGTGGGAGCTGGTGCGGTCTGATGCACAAGGGGTTCTTCATGTTGCCGCGGTCGAATCTTCCTCGAGGTCCGATTTCGGACGAGCCTTGCTGGCTGCCGCCGGGCGAACCGACGTCGAGATCCAGGATTTGTCATCGCCTCCCGGCCGGGCAAACGACCTTTCGCTCGATGTGACCAGGGCCCGCAGCGTCCTCAGCACAGCCCTTCCCGACATCGCCGGAACCATCTCCGAGGTTCTCTCCGATCGCGCCCGATAGCGCTACGAGCGAAAGCTGTTTGTGATCGGCAAGCGCCGATCGCGGCCAAAGGCCTTGGTTGTCACTTTCACGCCGGGAGGCGCTTGGCGACGCTTGTATTCGTTACGGTCGACAAGACGAATGACCTGCCGGACCAACTGCTCCTCAAATCCGGCCCTGACGATATCGCTGACCGATTCATCGTCCTCGACATACCGCTCCAATATCGGATCGAGCACCTCATAGGGCGGCAGGCTGTCCGAGTCCTTCTGATCCGGGCGCAGCTCGGCCGAAGGAGGCTTTTCGATGGATGAGACGGGAATGACGACGCCATTGCGATTGCGCCAGCGGGCGAGCTCAAACACCTGCAGTTTGAAGATGTCCTTGAGGACCGAGAAGCCACCAACCATGTCTCCATAGAGGGTCGCGTACCCAACCGCCATTTCCGACTTGTTGCCGGTGGTCACGACCATCGGACCGAACTTGTTCGATACCGCCATGAGCAACGCACCCCGGATACGCGCCTGCAGGTTCTCCTCGGCAACACCGAAAGGGCTGCCAGAAAACAGGTCGTCGAGGGTTTCGAGGTACGACGTGAAGATGGACTCGATTTCGACGACGTCGAACCGGCAGCCCAGGTTTTCTGAGAGCTCACGAGCATCGATCAATGATTGATCGGCATTGTGGCGAGATGGCATTGCAATCCCCCACACTGCCTCCGGTCCCAGCGCGTCTGACGCCACCGTCGCCGTCAATGCACTGTCGATACCCCCTGACAACCCGATAACCACCGACGAGAATCCGTTCTTGGTCACGTAGTCACGCAGGCCGGTCGTGAGAGCCTCGTACACCTCGTGCTCGTGGGTGAGACGTGGAGCCGAGTCCGGGATGGCGACCCCGGCCGGCTTCTCGGCCACATGACCAACCAATGGAAGCGCCGGATCCGCAGAAGCAGACACAGGAATGTCGACCCAGAAGCGGTCTTCTACGAACTGGAGAGCCCGGTACAGAATCGATCCGTCAGCCCCGACGACCATCGACCCACCATCGAACACGAGCTCGTCCTGGCCCCCCACCTGGTTGACGTATACCAGGGGTGCGCCGGCGGCGCGAGCCTGATCACAAATGAGCCGCGTTCGCTCGTCTCCTTTGTGCTGGTGGTAGGGCGATGCATTGATGTTGAAGAGAACCTCTGCGCCCGCCTTGCCTTGAAGGACCGGTGGACCTTCAGGAAGCCAGGCGTCCTCACACACCGAGACCCCAATCGGTACCTCGTCGATCCGCCACACCTTCGCCGGTTGGTTTCCCGGAATGAAATAGCGATCCTCGTCGAAAACGCCGTAGTTGGGGAGATGCACCTTGTGATAGATGCCTTTGATTTCTCCTTCGCAGATCAAAGCAGCGGCGTTCGCCACGGATCGATGGTGGGCATCGTCGGTCCACACGCTTTCATGGTCCTCCACTCGATCGACGAACCCGACCACCGTCAGCACCGATCCTGACTGGGCGGCAAGGGCTTCCAGGGCACCGAGGTTCGCCGACACATAGTCGTCGCGCAGGACCAGATCTTCGGGCGGATATCCGCCGATCGCCAGTTCCGAGAGGACGAGCACATCACAGGATTCGGCCTCTGCCCACGCCATGGCGTGCACGATTCGTTCCTGGTTCCCGACAACATCACCCACAACCAGATTCAGTTGGGCGCCTGCTACGCGGACGAACACAGGAAGCTTCCTTTCGGCTCGGAGGCCATAGGTTAAGCCCCGCTCCACATCGTGAAGCGGGGCTCAACCGTTGCACAGGAGGGCTCACTTAAAAGGGGTGAAGACCCCGATCGTGAGCGTCGTGTAGTCGTTTGACTGCACGCCTCTCGACGACACAGTAAATATGTCGTCGCCGATAATCAAAGAGCGCCGGATCTGTCCACCGTAGTCAGGTTCGCAAAAGTCGGCCGCCTCGTCGCCAAATGGGACCTCCGCTCCGGTTGCCTCGTCCCAGCAGAAGTAGCTCGACGGGTGCGAGATGCGTCCGACCTCGCGGATGCCATCTCCTATTTCGACGACCAGCAGCCCGGTTTCGAAACTCGAAGGAGACGGAAAGCGTTCGCCTTCTGCAATGCCGTCGAACGGGGTTGGTTCCTGCCATCGCTCGTACGGCACGAAGAAACGATCCTTCCACGCCGTGACTGCCAGGTGATTCCATTCCGCTTCGGTATAGGCGTTGGCGAGCGAAAGCGCATCAACCCGAATGGGCTCTGTTGGGTTTGTTACATCGAACAGCGAGAGCTGGAGGCCCAGCGTCCGACCCTGATCGGTTGCGTCCTGACCGATACCGACCAGTTGTCCGTCGCCAAACGGGTGGAGATACGCGGAATAGCCGTTGATCTTGAGTTCGCCTTTCACTTGCGGGTTCGCAGGATCACTGAGATCGACGACGTAGAGCGGATCGGTTTGACGGAACGTGACAACGTATCCGAGGGGACCGATGAAACGGACGGAGCGAATCTGTTCGGTCACACCCAGCCCTTCGACCTGGCCGATCACCTCGAGTTCGCCCCCGTTGCGACGTAACACCGAGACAAGCGAGTCGCTCTCGCCGGACCCGAACCACTCGGGCGTCCGGGTGCTCGCTACCCGAAGATCACCTTCGTAGGCGTCCATGGCGAATTGGTTCAACAAGAACCCCGGGACCGATCCGCTGGCAAGATACGCAACCGGATCGTCGCCCGTGTCGAACATGTGGATGTCGGTCGTGATCCCTTCGATGTCCGGGGTGTCCTGGGACCAATCAATCCACCGCTGCTGGGCAACATAGATGCGATCCGCAGTCGCATATATCTGGGAACCACCTGCCATCAGGCCGGTGGAGCTGACGGGCACCAGGCCCTCAGACAGGTCGAGCGTGACGACTGTCAACAACTCGAATCCGGAGAAAGATTCGGGGTGGTACGCATTGGCGCACTCGACCAGCACACCGTCAGTCGTGGTCTCGCCGACCTCGTGCACGAAATAGGGAAGCCAATTGTCGACCGTTGACTCCTCGATGAGCTTCTTGTTGGCTGCGAGGGCATCTCGTTCGGAACGTAGCCCGCTTCCCTGGGGATAGGCCCACTCGAATCCGAGTGGAGCGGCGTTGACAACCAGGCGCATCTGATCGCCGATCAGGCGGGCACTGATCTGTGATCCGTCTACCCGGAGCCGCTCAGTGATCGTCATCGTTGCCGGGTCGGCCGTATCGATCATGATCACATCGGTGATGGGACTGCCGTAGCCGTAGCCGCGATACTGTCCCCAGTCCGAACTGAAGACCACGACCGTGTCTTCGTAGATGAACATCGACTCGCTCCACAACTCGAGTCGCAGTGAGCCGAGTAACTCACCGGCCGTGTCAAGAATGTGGAGCTCACCGTTTGCAAGCACATAGATCCGCTCACCGTCGGTCTTGACCATATCCGGCTCATCGATACCGGCCACCTGAACGTTCGATTCGGAGAAATCGCCCCCGCCGCCGTACTCGCTCGTGGCGGAATCTTCGCCGATACGCCCACTCGCCGGAACCGTCGTGGTCGGGGAAGCTTCTTCCGCCATTTCGACGGTAGCGCCGTCTCGGGCGATTTCGGGACCGAAGTACCCGCCATACCCCTCGAGCCCGTAGGCGGTAACCCGGGCAAGAGCCTCGGTCCGGGCGTAGTCGAGGTAGTCATCGCACGAATCAAATAGTGTCAAAGACGCCTCGCCAAGCGCGCCCACGGTGACGGGGCGCCGCTCGGGAGCCACGTCCGTAGAGCGGGCACAGGCAGAAGCCAGGAGGCTCATGGCGAGGAATGCGGCGAGCGTGCGTTTCATGGTTGTTCTCTTCTTTGAGGGAGTATCGACATTTCCGTTACGACGTTGAGCTGCCGTCCAGAGTTCCGAGGCCGGGCGATTTGTCTCCGCATCCCTTGCACCCATGAGGCGCCCCGCGTGTACGCGATAGAAAAAAGGGAAGGCCGCTTGCACGGCCTTCCCTTTGACGTTGTTTTGTTGTGTAAGAAGTGCGTCAGCTCTTCTTCGCAGCAGTTGCTTTGGCCGCAGGCTTCTTCGCAGCAGTTGTCTTGGCCGCAGGCTTCTTCGCAGCTGTGGTCTTGGCCGCAGGCTTTTTGGCCGCAGGCTTTTTGGCCGCAGGCTTTTTGGCCGCAGGCTTTTTGGCCGCAGGCTTCTTGGCCGCAGGCTTCTTCGCAGCAGGCTTCTTGGCCGCAGGCTTCTTGGCCGCAGGCTTCTTGGCCGCAGGGGCGCTGGTGGTCGTGGTCTTTGCAGTTGCTTTCTTAGAAAGGGCAGGCTTGCGAACCGCGGTGGTGGTTGGCTTGTCGTCTCGAGACATGGCCTCGCGCCAATTACCGATCAGCTCCTCGACCTGGTCTTGCACTCTTTGCACGCTCTCCTGGATTTGGCTCATGTCAATATCCTTGAACATGTCGGGTGCGTCGGTGAGACGATTTGCAATCTTCTCACCCTCGGCAGCCCACGCTCCAGCCAGATCGTCGTTGCTGTCGGCCCACTCGCTCACCTCGTCGCGAGCAGCCTTCGTGAGATCCGTGGTCAGCTCCAAAAACCGGCGAGCAATCCAAACCGGCGCACCGAGCATTGCGTACCCGGCTTTGTTGAAATCCATCTTGTCAGTCATTCTTTCGTTCCTTTTCGTTGTCTCTGACGAAGCTCTCGTATACCTCTACGAGCGCACGTCGTTGTCCCGCTGTCAGGCGGCTATCGGCTTCTATGGAGTCCACGACACCAGAGTCGTCCGGCTGCTCACCGGCCAACCATCCTGCCCGCTGGTACAGCGACTCAGCGGAGATGGAAAGCGCGCCTGCCAGGGCTTTCACGATATCCGCTGAAGGTCGCCGAAGGCCGCGCTCGATCTGGCTCAGGTACGGATTCGAGATTCCGGCCTGTTCGGCGAGCTTGCGAACCGACATTGCGCTTCGTTCCCGCTGAGTCCTGATGAACGCCCCGAGTTCGTGAAGTGGTTCTGCCATATTGCTAGCAAGTATATCGACTACCGCTTGCAATAGTTAGCATTTTCCGAGGACGCCGGCCCTAGTAGGAGATCACCGGTTCCAGCTTCTTGGCGCCTGCCACCCAGCCCTCAACCATATCTTCGGTCGGCAGACGACGAACCAGGTTCTTCTTGTCATTGAGATCAACGAGCTGACGGAGGAGCGAATTCGGATTCCGGCGTCGCAGCTCCTTGACCGTATCGATTCCGGCCGCCTCGAGAAGATCGGCATATTCCTCACCGACCCCTTTGACGCGCATGAGATCGGCCCGGTTGACCCAAGCGAGTATCTCCTTCTCGTCCAGCCCGGTGGTGGATGCAAGCGCCTTGCGGTCGGCCCTGGTTGCCGCCCGCTTCAACAAAGCTTCGGTCGTCCGGACTCGATTGCGGCGAAGGTTCCTCGCCTGCGTGCGAGACAATCCCTGGATGGCATCGATGGAGGGCATTGGTCTAAAACTCCTGAGGTGATCGGCGAGCAGATTACCGAGCGCGCGCCCATGCCGTCAATGTGACTGTCCCGACTGTGTGTCGGGTCTGACGAATGTAAGGGCTCGATCAGTGTCGATCCGTCGGGCGGGAAGTGCATCAATCCGCACCTCTGATACGTTGGGTACGGTCTCGAGCATCGTCAACAACTCGGTCGTGTCATCTGAGCTCATGAGCCGATCCCAGAGGCCGCTCCGGAGCAGCACTGGATACCCACGCTCGTAGCGATACACGGGAACCACCGCCAACGATCCTTCCTCCTCGAGCAGCAGATCGATTGCATCGGAGGGAAACTCGGGTTGGTTCGCGTGGCATACCAAAACAGCGGAGGGCGAACCGGTCCTTCGCATGACATGATCGAGAGCGGCCCGAAGGGACGACATCGGGCCGAGTTCCCAGTCGTAATCCACCACGACCGTGAAGCCATCCCACTCGAGAGCTTCAATGACGGTGTCCGCATCGTGGCCGAGCACCACAATTCGTTCGTCGACCGGCCATGAGACGACCTGGCGCATCACATGCTCGAGAAGTGATTCGCCTTCAACCCAGGTGAGCAGTTGCTGGTGTTCTGTGAGCCCGACAGATTGTCCGCTTGCGATCAACACGGCGGTGACGGTCACGACAGCACCTCGAGCCCGGCGTCGATCAGCGCGGCAGACAGCACGTCGGCTTCGCCGATTCGAACCGAGAGCGAAAGAATGCCTCCGCCGCCATGCTCCTGATGTCGCAACTGAAGGTCGCGGATGTCGACCTGGCTCGACTGGAGCGCGGAACCCACTTTTCCCAGTTCGCCCGGCTTGTCGGTCAATGCCACCCGCACGAGGGCCACCGGTGGCGACAGGCGCTGCCGGGTCTCCCGGGCGACCGACAGCCTCTCGATCACCGCAGCCGCATCGTCACTTGCCAGGAGGCTCTTGAATCCTTGCAGCCGACGAATGAGGTCATCGATCGAGCCGGCGACAGCCGACCGGTTCGTTCGCAGAATATCGGCCCACGCCTCCGGCTCCGACAGCGCGACGCGCGTGAGATCCCGGAAGCTTCCAGCAGCCAGGTCGATGGCAGAGCCTCTCTCGACTGCCGAACTCACCAGTGCAGCCGCGATGGCGTGGGGAAGGTGACTGATGGTGGCGACCGCGGCGTCGTGTTCGAGTGCACCGATGTGAAACGGGTACGCACCAAGCTGATGCACCATGGACTCGACGCGGGTGAGCGCCTGCTGATTGAGATCAGGAGCCGTCACCAGTACCCAGGCAGCCCCCTTGAACAGTGCGCCCGTGGCGGGTTCGGGGCCGCTCATCTCTCGACCCGCCATGGGATGGCCCCCCACAAAGGCCGGCAAATGAGCCGCAGCTTCCATGACGGTGGCCTTCACACTGGCCACGTCGGTAACAACAGCTCCCGGACGCAGGTCGTGAGGATCGAGAGAAGCCAGGAGACCCGGGATAACCGAACCCGGGGCCGCGAGGACGATCAGATCGGCGTCTGCAACCGCTTCTTCGAGCGACCCGGCGACATGAACAAAAGCTCCTCGCTCTCGGCCAAGCTCGGCGTGCGAAGGATCGCGATCCCAACCCACAATGTTCCAACCACCCTCGGCCAGACCGAGCGCGATCGACGTGCCGATGAGACCTGTTCCGAGAACGGTGGTGGTTGTTGGCACGGACATTGAGGTTGCCTCATCGCTGACGAACGGCTGCAGCCTACGTGGCGCCACCTTCGACCGCTAGGGTCCACGGCATGACAACGATTCGAAGAATCAGCGACTCCTGCCTGGTCGTGACCGACAGCTCGGGCGCGACGCTCTTTGACCCGGGCTTCTTCTCTTTCGACGATGGGCCCGTAGATCTCAACGATCTGGGTGAGATTCAGCGAGTGCTCATAACCCACGAACACCGCGATCACGTGCAGCCCGAGTTCGTTCGCTGGTTGATAGATCGGGGATCCGACGTTCAGGTTTGTGCGAACGAGGCAGTGGCCGAACTGCTCGCCGGTCATGACATACCCGTAACAACCGACGATCCCTCTGGCATCAGTTCCGAAGATGTCCAACATGAGATGATCCCGAACGGGTCCACACCCCCCAACCGGAGCTACACCATCGATGGCATCATGACCCACCCGGGCGACAGCTACGGACCGACGACATCGGCGCCGATACTGGCACTCCCGCTACTGACGCCATGGGGATCGACGACCAAATCGGTCGAGTTCGCCCGCCGCCTCGGTCCCAACCAGGTCGTGCCCATCCATGACTTCTACCTCAGCGAAAGCGGTCGCGCCTGGATCACCGGCATGGCCACTTCCGTGCTCGCCCAATTCGACATCGAGGTCGTACCGCTCGACTGGGGCGAGTCGTTTTCGTTTTGAACAAGAGCGCGAAACAAACGTGGATGGCCGCGAAAAGACTCTCTCCTCCCTTTTCCCCAGGTGGTTGTGCACAACCCCCTGTGGAAACCTGTGGAAACTGTGGATAACCACCGGTATTGACTGCGTAGGGTGTTTCTTGGCAACAATGCGCGTCCGATACCACTACAGGCGCGAATCTATCCCACGTACCGTGCGCTTGCCCCTCCCCGGATCGTGACATAACTTGGCGCCAGTCAGAGCCCGAGAAGCCAATTCTGATTCTGTCCGGGGAAGTGCAGGATCGGCGCGCGGTTACTCGGGCTCTGCCGCGTTCCTAGGGATGGTGGACGGCGCGTAACATGCTCAGCGATCAAGAGCGATCAAGAGAGGGCCTCTTGCGACCAGCCTGTCCACCTCATACTCTGGATTCACATGGAGCGCATTGAGTTGAATATCTCGAAGAGCTGGTTGTCCGTGGCCGACATCTGCGAGTACATGGACGTGTCGCCTTTTGTCGTGACTCGCATGATTCGCGCAGGTGAACTCCCGGCCGTCAAGTTTGGTAGAGAATGGAGAATCAGCACAGCTGATTTCGAGCACTACCTCAATGAGCAGAGGGCGCGATCGGTGGAGGCAGCCGAGCGCCCATGACTATTGCGACGCCGGTTCAGCTCCCCGATGCAGACGTCGACATCGATCTCGATCGACCGTGGAACGTGGTGGTCTGGGACGACCCGGTCAATTTGATGGACTATGTGGTCTATGTTTTTCAGAAGCTGTTCGGCTACTCCGAGGCGAAAGCCACCAAGCTGATGCTCGAGGTTCACAACGAAGGCCGGTCGGTCGTCTTCAGTGGACCCCGGGAGAAAGCTGAAATCGACTGCCATCGGCTCCACCACCATGGCCTGTGGGCCACCATCGAAAAGGTTGAATGATGTTCAAATTGGTGAGCTCAGGCATCCAGGTAAAGATCCCGAGGCCGTTGGCGACGTTTCTTCAAGGCCTTCCGGAGCTACTCGAATCTGTCGGAGAGCAGCCGGGTGACCCGGCTGAATCGAGGCTGCAACCCGTGGCCTATGTGGACGACGCCGATGCCCAAAGCGACTACGAAGAATTCGCGGGACCCCAGCTGGCCTCGATGCGGGAATTGGACCGTCTCACCTTTCGGGAAACGCTGGCGGAATACCGTAAGGGTCAGATCATCACGATCCAGGAAGCCGAGGCGTGGGTGAAGGTGATCGGAGACGCCCGGCTTGCGATCGCAGCCAGGGCAGGCATCAACGACTCGAGCTGGGAAACCGACACCTCCGGACCGACCGCACCGATCATTGCAACTCTCGGCTATGTCCAGGGTTCCCTGGTTCAGGCGCTGTCAGGTGCCCTCCGATGATCGCTCGAATCCGATCCGGATGAGCGGCCTGAACGTCAGTTCGACGAGCTCATAGACCACTCCCAGAACGTCATCGAGCTTGTCCTCGTCGGCGTCGGCTATCGGAAACTGGCCTCGTACCACCAGGTCGCCGTGCCGATCTATGGCGATGTGGGCAAGCCAGAATGACGCGTTTCGCTTGAGACAGAGCTCATACACCCGTTCACCATTGACCCGCGGGGGAGGTGAGAGGTACGCCTCGTAGGCGACGGTGAGTTCACCGACCGCGAACCACACGGTTGTGAAATCGCGAACAGTCTGCGCAAATCGAACCCCTACCCAGCCGCTGCGCGATATGTCGATACCCACGACTCCGGATTCCGGGTCTGCCAGCCACCGCTGAGCAATCTCAGTCAGCTCAGCCAGCGTCACTTGCAGCCTTGATGCCTTCGTAGAGTTCCATCAGCCGGTCGGCCGTTGCGTCCCATGAAAACTGATCGGCATGGGCGATCGCACCCTTCGACAGTGACTCGGCGTAGGCGTCATCTTCCAGAATCCGATGGATCGCCGCTGCGAAGCCGACAGGATTCCAGCCCTCCACCAGAATGCCCGACTTCTCATGCGCGACGACATGCGCCAGTCCACCGACGTCGGCGGCAACAACCGGGAGACCGCTGGCCTGAGCCTCGGCGGCGACCAGCCCAAACGATTCGCTGCGCGACGGCATGATCAGAACGTCTGCCGCCTGATACAGCTCGACCAGATCATGGTGGGGCTGGGTCTGTTTCCAGACCACCTCGTTTGCCACACCCCGTTTCGAGGCAAGCAGCCGCGCATGTGCGAGCTCGGCTTCGCCATCCGGACCGCTGGGACCGCCGACCACCACCAATCGAGCAGTGGGGTGTTGATCGCGAAGCACAGCAAGCGTCTCGATCGCCACATCCACCCCCTTGAGTGGCTGGATCCGTCCCACGAACAGCAGAATCGGGCCAAACTCGATTCCGAGCTCTTCGCGGGCTTCGCCCCGACTACCGGGGGCAAAAACGTCGTGGTTGACGCCTGGCGGCGATACGCATAGGGCTTCGAGGCTCGCACCGTAATGCTGAACCAGGTCGTCGTGTTCGAACATCGTGGAGCTGATGACGCAGTTGGCCATCTCGATCACCTTGTCCTCGGTCCCGATCCGCAGCAACGACGCCGGAGCCTCGTCGGGGCGCTTCGACAGGTCCTTGATCCTGCCGAGCGTGTGGAACGAGTGGGCGAGTGGTATCCCCCACTTCTCTTTCAAGAGAACCCCGGCCCACCCGCTCAACCAGTAATGGGAATGGACTACGTCGTATGCGGCCCCGTTTTCATCGACCCAGGCTTGAATGCCGCTTACGAATTCGGAAACGAACGGTGCCTGTTCGGCCGTGCTCAACGTTTCGCACGGTCCGGCGTCGATGTGGATGACGCGATATCCGTCGGTGACCTCGACCGTGTCGTGCAAGCCCGGGTCGGTACAACGGGTGAAGACGTCCGCCGCGATTCCGCGCTCGCTCATCGTTCTGGCGAGTTCATCGACGTAGACATTCATGCCGCCGGCATCCCCGATGCCCGGCTGGAGCAGCGGACTCGTGTGGAACGAAACATATGCGACGGAGGTGATCATCGAACTCCCGCGATGCGAAAGAGCGGTCGCTCTTCGGCGCCGAGCCGATACTTGTAGGTCTCATCACCTTTGAGGAAGTCGAACCATCGTCGTTCGTGCGCGATCGCCTGTTCTATCAACATGCTCAACATCACGATTCCGGGCGAGGCGTCAGATCGAGCAGGATCATACGCGCTGTTGTACAGGTAATAGGCGTCCGCATCCACGAACCCGAACGACGCTGCGACCGGTGCCCCGACCCCATCCCGCAGGACGTCCAATCGAGCACCGTCGATCGCCATCAAATCGCGAAAGAAGGCCTCCCGCTGTGGCGTCATAAACGTTCCCTTGTCACCACCGGCTTGTCGATGGAAGGCAAAGAAGGCATCCAAATCATCGAAGGCATCGCCGACTGTCAACACGGGATCCCCGAGTAGCTCACCAAATCGACGGGCTTTGCGCCGCATCTCGTGCCTCTGTTTCTTTCCGATCGACGTCAGATATTCGTCATAAGAAATCGGAAGCGACAGGCGCATCGCAACCGCATGCTGATGATTGTTGACCTCGACGCCCTGATAGTCGAAGAACGCGACAATCGACGATGCTGCCTCTTCTGGCAAAGAGTCGAACACATACGGCGCCCCCCGGGGTCTCGAGAGTATGTAGTCGACCAGCATCTGCGATCCGTCGATGCCGAGAGGCGCGTGGTAGTCGGTTAGATCCGGTTCACCCGCCAACCGAATGGCATCCGAAGTCAGCCAGAAAGGAACGAGACCCGTGTCATCGATCACCACGTCGAGCGGCTCATCTGGCGTCCCAAACGACGACCACCAGGCCTCCAGGAAACCTGAACGGACGAACGGACCGACCGCCTGAGCGCTGGCCGTGAGGTCCCATTGCTTGGCGGCCCAGTCGACGGACCAATCGGTCGTCATGGCAGAGCCTTCCACTGCCCGGCGATCGCACCGCCTCCCGTGAGAGCCCGGTGTCGGATCTTGTCGAGCCGACCGGGTACCGATACCGCACCGAGCCTGACACAAATCTCGGCTGCTGCAGCAGAAGCAGCCGTCCCGGATCCGTCAAAGGACCGAACCGCCAGGCCAAATCGTCCAGGTGCACCAACCGCCAGCAAACCGGAGGCACCGGTCTTACCGACGCCATCAATCGCACTGGCGATCACTCCTTCGGAACGTTCGGTGCCACTCACCAGTGCCGGAAAGCGGGTCATGGCAACCCGTGCACGCGCAAAACGATCATCGAACATCAACCGGGCATATGCCCGCGCCATTCCCCGCACGGAACCCCGCAGCGTCGGATAGCCGCATCCGTCTATACCGGGCGGACCGACCGGTTCACCGGTCAACGACTCGACGAGCTGAGAAATGGCCACCTGACCCGGGTGGTCTGGCTCCACATACGTCTCCAGGGGCCAACCTCTCGCTACGCACGCCATCAACATTGCGGAGTGTTTGCCCGAACACATGGAGTGCAGCGGGTCGGGGTCGGCGTCGCGCAGACGGAAACGGGACGACTCGGCCAACGCCGGACCTGCCGGACATCGAAGGAAGGTGCTGTCGAGGTCGACTCGCTCGAGCATGCTGCGGGCTAGTTCCACATGAACCGGCTCCGCCGAGTGCGAAGAAATCGCCACGGCCAGTTCTTCATCTGTCAGATCCACGCCCGATTCGAGCACAATCGTCGCCTGAAAGGGCTTGATGGCCGATCGAAGGAAGAACTCTCGATCGACATCTCCTGACCTGAACAGAACGTCACCACGCGGGCCGAGCGCCAATGCAGATCCGTGATGAGTCGCCTCCACCAGACCGGATCGGATCTGGACGGCGAGTACGTCAGGCGCGGCCAAGCAACTCGTCGAAACCGCCCAAACCTTCCCGATAACGGCTCGTCAGCTCCGCCTGGATAGCGTCAAACGCATGCTGGGAATCACTCCGTTGGGTAGATATATCAGCCTCTATCTCGACGAGCGTGGCCTGGAGCTTCTGCAGCTCATCTTCGTCGATGGTCACAAGGCGACCGAGAAAGTTGTCGTCGAGAACCGTGTCGATACGACGCCTGCGTTCCTCAGGGAGGTCTGGAACATCGATGCGTGGCGGACGGCCGTGGGCATCTCCGATGGGAGGTCCATCCGTCAAGATTTCAGGCAGCGCCTCCATGAGAGTCCGGGTCTCTTCCCCGGATCGGCGCCGCAGCTCGAAAGCCAGAAGGTCCATCCGTCCATGAAGAAGACGTCGATAATACGAGAGCTCGTTCTCGAGTTCATCGCACATCCGACGTCGATCGCGCAACTCGTCCATATCGACGGTCTCGAGATCGCGGAGGAAAGCCTCGTCCCTGATTCTGTCGATTCTGCGACGACTATCTGTACCTTCAACTACTGACATGCGTTCACCAACGTTGGGTAGGGATTGACCGGAGCGCTACCGCGTCCTCCGGGATGGATCTGGAAGTGGACATGAGGTACGCCGCCTTTCGCGTTGCCGGAATCACCGTTGGCGGCAATCACCTGGCCCTTGGAGACTCGCGTGCCATTCGATATTCCGTCTGCATAGCCGGCCAGGTGGGCGTAATAGTAGGAAGTGCCGTAGTCGGCATCGAGCCACAATGATGTACCGCCCAGAGTGCTGTTACGCAGAGACACCACGCCATCGGCTACGGCGATCACCGGATGACCGAAGGGAGCGACGATGTCGGTGCCCTTGTGACTACGTCCGCCCGAACGAGGATTGCCCCAATCGTTGGAATAGCGATACGAGTCGCGAAACAAGCAGATGAAGCCGGGCGTCGACGAAGCGGGGGCGCCGGCCGCAGCTCCCTCTAATTGGGCGATGGCAGCCAGCCGCCTTCGCTGCGCCTCAGCCCGGCGCTGCGCTTCTTGTTCTTCGAACTCACCCCTTACATCTTGATATGCGGCGTCGGCCTCCCGGAACAGGGAATCGATCTCTGTAACCAGCGCCGCCTGCTCCGCTTCCAGAACCCGGATGCGTTCCTGGTCTTCCTGGAGCTGTTGGCGCGTCGCTTCGAGACTGTTACGGATCGCTGACACCCGGTCGAGCAAACCGATCTCAGAATTGGATGCGATCTCCATCAGTTCCTGGCGGGTGAGCAGCTCGGTCACGGAGTCCACTTGAAAGAAAACCGCCGTATCAGTTGCACCACCGCCCATGTAGGCCTCGACAGCCTGCTCGTCGACCTGGCCCTCGAGCGTTTGGATCTGTCGTTCAAAATCTTCGATTCGGGCCCGGAAATCACCGATTCGATACGTGACGGATTCCAATTCGGAATACACGGCCTCGTGGGTCTCGACGGCGATGTCGAGCCTGCGTTCGATTTCGGCGCGCGCCGCCAGCGCTTCTTCCACGTCTGATTCGGTGACCTGAGATGTGGCGGGGGCAGCGATCGCTAACAACGCGACAACAAACCACGCCATCATGCGTTTACGGGCGCGCATTGGCCGTAGGTTACAGGCTGAGGCTTGAAACCCACGCCTCCCGGAAAGGTCGTCAACCGTGACCCCCTCGCAGGAGGCGGCGGCCGATCAGGTGAGGAGGGCGAGAGCCATCCAGTAAAGAGCTGCGGCCACGATTCCCCCATCGACGTGCACCAGCCTGCCGGGCAGTTTGCTCAACAGGAACAGATCGCCTCGCCGCAAGAGCGAACCCAGCGTTCGTCCGGCCAGGAACCCCCCTGCCACCATACAAGCGGAGATGATGAGCGCCAGTGGGGCCTCATCGCCCGTGATGAAGGCAAGCGCGACGCCAACGATGATCGTGGCGATGGCGGCAGCCGTGTGCGGATCGAGCCAGGCACGGGAGGAGCCGGCCAGGGTCGCTCCGAATGCGAGATTCGCGAGGCCGATCATCAAGAGAAAAGCCAATGTACGACTGTCTCCGTCGACCCCAAGCCTCACCAATACCAACGCTCCCGCAGACGTAGCTGCGACCACACCGGCCAGAACCGTTCCAGCCAGGCGATCAATCGAGCGGTTCTCGGGACGGACAATTGCAGCAACGAACGCGATCATGACCACGAAAGCGAGCGAGGTCCCCAAGCCGGCAGAACCCCACGCGTAGGCGGCAAGGGGGCCGGCGAGAGCGCCGGCCATTGCCGGCCATGCCGAAAATCCGGATGCGGTTCTGCCCTGGTCGAAAACATCCCATACCCAGAGTCCGAACACCCCGACCACGGCCGTCACATACCATTCTTCACCCATGAAGTTGGTGATGAGCAGCACGCCCAGCGCAGCGGCCGCGAGGAAAATGTGGAATTGCGATTCGACCGCAGGATCGCGCACGGCTGTGGATCCACCCGACACCGGTGGCAGGAGGGCTATCACGTCGTTTTCGGATACTCCGGTTTCGGGTCCGGCCGGTTCGCCGTTGACCCATACGTTCGCGCTCGAAAGGGCTTGCTCAAAGGCGCGACCGAACCGATCGGCCGCGGCCGCCAACACCGCTGCCACCGATTCACCGTCGATGTTGACCGTGGATTCGCCGGCCGATTCTTTCAGCCCGGCGAACAGTCGCAGCGTTGGCATGTGATGCTCCTGACGAGATTGAGCGCCATCGTAGCGAAACCCTTCGCTATTGTTGCGCTGCAATCTTTTCGCGATCTAGCCAAAACGGATCAAAGAACCTGAGAAAGCAGGTCTGTGAAAGCACTTGTGATCGGAGCTTCGGGCTTCGTCGGCGAGTACCTGATGGCTGTGGGACACTCCAGGAGCCACCTCGTTACCGGGACGTACACAGCCAAAGCCGAAACTCATCTCGAATTCTTGGACGCCACGGACGCCGACGCCGCCCACGACCTGATCGTCCGGACAAATCCTGACTGGGTCTTCATGACTGCGGCGAATCCGCATGTTGACCTGTGCGAAATGGATCCTGATGCGACCCGCCCGATCAATGTCGATGCGGTCGAGTCAGTCGCCCTGAGCTGTCAGGAAGTCGGGGCGAAACTCATGTTCTTCTCGACCGACTATGTATTCGATGGCGCCGACGGACCATACGATGAGTTCGCCGAACCCAACCCGCTCTGCGAGTACGGACGACAGAAGCTCGAGGCTGAAGGTCTCGCTCGGGAGATTCTTCCGGACGACCACGTCGTAGCGCGAATCAATGTCGTCTACGGGTGGGAAAAACACGGAAAGAACTTCTTCGTCAGGTTGCTCCGGAACCTGCGGTTCGGCGAGCCGGCGACGATCCCGGACGATCAGTACTCGACACCGACTTACGTCGGGGATATCGCGGAAATGGCGTGGGACCTCGCCGAGGCTTCGGCCAACGGGACCTATCACCTCGCCGGACCCGATTTCATCGATCGTTGCGAATTCTCGAAGAGGATCGCGTCCTCCTTCGAATGCGACACCAACCTCATCACCGCGACGAGCACCGCCGACCTCGGGCAGGCCGCAGCCCGGCCAATGCTCGGAGGTTTGGTCTCCCGCCGGATGAGCCAGGTGAGCATGCATGAGCCGCGATCTGTCAAGTCTGCGCTCGAACTCTTGTATGACCAGGAGTCGATTCTGGCCGGTAGTTGATATCGTTCACGCCTAGATGACAACTCCTGGCCGCCAGCGACGCCGGCTCACCGCCACCGAAACCGATCTCGACGTCAGTCGACAGCTGGCATTTCTGATCTCCGTTTATCAATCCTCGGATTCCCACGATGCCGAGTTAGCGCTCGACGAGCTGAGCCTTCTCGTGGAAACTGCCGGTTCCGATCCGATCGACGAAGCAATCCTTCGGAGACCGCGGTTCGACCCGGCGACGTTCATCGGCAACGGTCAGGCCACCGAACTCGCGCAGAGAACCCGCGCCCTCGACATCGACGTGGTCGTATTCGACAACGCTTTGACACCAACCCAGCAGCGAAACCTCCAGAAGATCTTCCACTGCGACGTCGTCGATCGAACGGCCGTGATTCTCGACATCTTTGCGCAACATGCGACGTCTTCCGCCGGAATGCTGCAAGTCGAACTCG
>JAHEJY010000135.1 GCA_024638625.1 Actinomycetes bacterium | reverse complement strand
AATGCACGTCCAGGAACGTCGCTCCCGCAGGCGGGACGATCACACTCCACACCGCGCCCCCGTCAGTCGTTTTGATGATTGTGGCGTTCTTGCCGACAGCGTATCCGGTCGACAAATCGGTGAAGTGCACGCCGAAGAGATCCTCGGTGGTCGGGGTTGTTTGCACAACCCATGCCGACCCACCGTTCACCGTCTTGAGGATCGTGCCATTCTGTCCTGCCGCAAATCCGGTCAGCGAGTCATCCGGGAACGTGACGCCGCGTAGATCTTTGGTGGTACCCGAGGTTTGCGCTACCCAGGTTCCGCCCCCATTGCTTGTTGCAACAATCACACCGTCCTTGCCGACCACCCAGCCGTCCGAGTTGTCGAAGAAGTCGGCTGCGAACAGATCTTCGACGGTGCCTGATGTCTGCGGGCTCCAGCTGCTTCCACCGTTCGATGTGGCGAGAATGACGCCGTCCTTGCCGACTGCCCAACCGGTCGAGACATCGATCGGAAACTCAATGTCGAACAGATCGTCGGATACCCCGGCAGCCAGGCCAAACCAGCTCGTGCCGCCGTTGACGGTCTTGAGCAACGTCCCCCGGCGGCCAGCCGCGAACCCGATAGTGGTATCAACCGGGAAGCTGACACCGAAGAGCTTGTCGGACGCCAGGGTCTGGAATCCCCACGTCTGGCCGCTGTCAGTTGTCGCTGCGACCATCGCCTTCTTTCCAACGACAAAACCCGTCGTCGCGTCGACAGGAAACGCCACAGCCAACAGGTCGGTGTTGCTCAGCACGGGCACCGGGACCCAGGAAGATCCGCCGTCGTCGGTCTGTAATACCAGGCCCTTCTGCCCGGCTGCGTACCCGTTGTCGTCGTCGACGAAATGGACTCCATTCAGGTCATCCGCGGTGCCGGAAACCTGAGCGCTCCAGCTGCCACCCCCGTCGGTCGACTTGAGTATCACGCCGCTCTCGCCCACGGCGTAGACGAACGATGAATCTGCGAACATCACATCATTGAGGTCGGCCGTAACGCCTGTCGCCCGAACCGACCAGGAGGCCCCCCCATCCGTGGTTTGGAGGGCAACGCCACTCTTGCCGATCGCAACACCCGTCGACACGTCTGCGAACTGCACGGACAGTAGGTCGGTCCCGACTGGCGACGTCTGCTGCACCCAGGTCGCTCCGCCGTCGGTCGTCTTGAGAATCGAGCCGCTCTTGCCGACCGCATATCCGGTGGCAGCATCTACAGGAAAATGAACTCCGAACAGATCGCCGGCTACGGGCGATGTTTGTGATGTCCACGAGGCGCCTCCGTCGGTGGTCTTGAGGATGGTTCCTTTGGCTCCGACGGCGTACCCGGTTGCGTTGTCGACGAAATGAACGTCGGACAAATTCTCGACGTTGAAAACCGGCAAAGGATTCCAGCTCGCACCGCCATCCGAGGTCTTGAGAATCCGACCTCCGGTGCCAACCGCGAATCCAGTCGCGTTGTTCACCGGAAAGGAAACCCCGGTGAGGTCCGAGGTGATGTCGCCAAACAACGACCAGCTGGCACCCCCATCCGACGTTGTCATCATGGTTGGGCCGTCGCCCCCGATCACCCCAAAACTCGCATCGAGCGGGAAGTCGACGCCATTGAGATTGGCACCTGCCGATACATTCGGCACCAACGACCATACAGATCCGCCGTCAACGGTCTTGAGGACCTGGCCCTTGGCGCCAACCGCCCAGCCGCCCAGGCCGTCGGGCTGAAAACTCACCCCGGTCAAATTCTCTGAGGTCGGTGAGGTTTGAGCGATCCAACTGGCGCCGCCGTCCGTTGTTTTGAGAATGGTGCCGGTTTGGCCAAGGGCGTAACCGACGCTGTCGTCGGCGAAACTCACGCCGAGCAAGTCCTTGGTCACACCGGAGGCTTGTGCTGTCCAGGTCAGACCACCATCGGTCGTCTTCAGGATGCTGCCGTTCTTGCCGGTTGCGTAACCGACCAACGCGCTTGAGTAGTCGACGGCGAACAGGTCCTCTGTACCGACAATCGGAGGAATCACCCAGTTGGAACCCCCATCGGAGGTGTGGGGAGTCACGCCGTTTTGACCAACTGTGAAGCCAGTGGAGCTGTCGATGGGAAAGATCACATCAAACAAGTTGTTTGAGGTGTCGGAGACCTGGGCGACCCAGGTGGCACCGCCATCAGTGGTTTTGAGGATGGTGCCATCCTGGCCGGCCGAGTAGCCGATACTGTCATCGATGAAGTTGACGGCCCGCAGCTCCTTCGTGACTCCAGACGTCTGCGATGACCAGGTCAATCCTCCGTCGGTCGACTTGATGATCGATCCGTTCCTGCCGGTTGCATAAACCGTGTTACTACTCGAGTGATCGACGGCGTAAAGGTCATCTACCGCGGACGCAGTCGGAATCACCCATGTCGCGCCCCCGTCGGCGGTATGCGGCATGGCGGCGTTCTTACCGACGGCGAAACCAGTGGACCCGTCGGTGGGAGACGCCACGCCAAAGAGATCCTCGGTGGTGTTCGACGTCTGGGCGATCCACGTTGCGCCTCCGTCGGTGGTGTTGAGTATCGTGCCGGTCTGGCCGACCGCGTATCCGATGCTGCCGCCGGCAAAACTCACGGCCCACAGATCCTTCGTCACGCCCGACGTCTGAGCGACCCAGGTCGCGCCTCCATCCACGGTCTTGATGGCGGTGCCGTCCTGGCCAGTGCTGTACCCGGTGGCTTCACCGGTTGGGAAATCGAGGCCATACAGGTGCTTGGTCACCCCAGACACCTGTGGGTTCCATGTCCCGCCGCCGTCAACGGTCTTGAGGGCCGTTCCGCTCTCTCCCACTGCGAAGCCAGTAGTGGCGTCGGCCGGGAAGCGCACGGCGTAGAGGTGTTTTGTGACGCCAGAGGTCTGCCCGCCCCACGAACTCCCTCCGTCCGTCGTCTTCAAGATCGTGCCATCCCGACCGGTCGCATATCCGGTGGTGGCATCTACCGGAAAATGCACGGCATACAGATTCTTTGTCACTCCCGATACCTGGGCGACCCACGTGGCAGCACCATCGGTGGTCTTGAAGATCACACCCCCCTGGCCGACCGCATAGCCGGTGACACCGTCCGGGAGAAAATCGATTCCATAGAGATCGGAGCTCGTCGGAGACGATACGGCTCCCCAGGACAGTCCGCCGTTTGTCGTCTTCATCACTCGCCCGCCACGACCGACGGCGAACCCGGTGACGCTGTCGAGCGGGAAATCGACAGCTTCCATTTGATTCGTGACCGAGCTGCGCAGGATCCAGTTGACACCGCCGTCGTTCGTGGTCAGGACCGTGGGCCCGATTCCCACAATGGTGCCGGCTGTTGCGTCGCTGAAGTCGGCTCCGGTCAAGTTGGCCGTCCCTCCAGGATGGTCTTGCGAAGCCCACGACACCCCGCCATCCGTGGTCTTGAGGATCACCCCGGCGTCCCCCGTCGCATACCCCGTGACCGCATCTGCGAAGACCACGTCGCGGAGATGGGTTCCCACCCCCGATACCTGAGCGACCCACGTGGAAGCACCATCGGTGGTCTTGAAGATGATCCCCCCTTTTCCGACGGCGTAGCCGGTGACCCCGTCAGCGAGGAAGTCGACACCGTATAGATCATCGGCGGTCGGCGAATTCAGCGCTATCCATGAAGCGCCGCCTGTGTTGGTCTTCATCACCCGCCCACCCAGCCCAACTGCGAACCCGGTCAGGTTGTCGACTGGGAAATCGACGGCTTCCAGCTGATCCGACACAGAACTACGAAGCTCCCAGGTGGTTCCGCCGTCGGTGGTGGTCATGAGCGTCGGTCCGACGCCGACCACGGTTCCGTTGTCTCCGTCGACTGCAAAATCGACCCCGGTCAGCTTGTTGGTCCCACCCGAATGGCTCTGTTGGGTCCAGCTCGTGCCGCCGTTGGTGGTCTTGAGCAGGACACCTTTGTCGCCGACCACGTAACCGGTGTTCCCATCGAGAAAGTCGAGCCCGTAGAGATGCTCAGTCGTCGGAGTGGAGAGTGCCGAGAACGAGATTCCGCCGTCAACTGTCTTCCACACCGCACCCCCGTCGCCGGTCATATAGCCAACGGTGGCATCGACCATGTCGACCGCGTTCACGTTCTTGGGGAGGGGCGACGAATACTGAGGGGTCCAGGTCGGCGCAGCCTCGGCCGATCCTGCGACCACCAGCAGCGGTCCGAATAACACGGCCAGCGCAGCGACCACTGCCGACGCGCGAAGGCCGAGGTGTCCTTTCCCGGCGAGGCCGCCTCGCATGCCTGCCAAGCGAATCATTACGCGGCCTGCTGGGCCGAGCGTCCTAGGTCGCCATTCCTGGTCAGGCCGTCACTGAGCGGTACCCGAATCTCGAAGTGAGTTTCCCCATCAAGGCGGCGGTAGGAAATGCTGCCCCCCATCCCCTGGGTGAGTGCGTGCACGATGGAAAGACCGAGGCCAACCGATTCCTTCGTGGCCGTCTGGTGGCCCTGGTGGATGAACCGTTCGAAGAGCCGATCTTCGAGCTCGACAGGGACGCCTGGGCCGTCGTCGATCACGGAACACACATAGGTCCGGCCTTCGGTCCGTCCCTCGATCCTGATGCCAGGTCCGCCGTATTTGCGAGCATTGGACAGGAGATTGCGGATGAGTTGACGCAGCCGGAGCCGATCCGCCCTCACCATCCCGGATTCGCAAGCGACCGACAAGACTTCGCCTGAAAGAATGTGGGGCTCGATCGTCTCGGTGATGGCTTCCCGGATGTCGATGTCCTCGAATGCGAAATGCAAAGCACCGGAATCGAGGCGGGCTGTGGTAAGCAGATCTTCCACCATGCGCGCCAGGTCATCCGACTGGCCGATGATGATCGACAGCAGGTCACTGGCGGACTCATCAGCGACGATGATCGGATTCTCGGCAAGAAGCGTGGACAAACCGATAATGGATGTCAACGGCGTCCGGAGTTCATGTGACGCATTAGCCACAAACTCCTCCCGGGCATCATTGAGTTGTCGAGCTGCATCCAGGCGTGTTTCGAGGTCGGCCTGGCGTTGTTGCCGTTTCAAGAGTTCGCGGTAGACGAGGATCACCGCAAGGGGTATCAGAAACGCAACAAGAAACCGCGAGAAATCACCTATTCGCCCCAGCCAGGCGTCTGATTGCTCAACCTCGAGGGCAATGCCCTCGCGGACTACTACGAGGCTATCCGACAGCTGCCGAAAAGATTGGTCGAGCATCGGCAAGGTATCTGCCTCCAGCCGGTTTTCTTGCAGCCCGGCGATGACGTAGCGAGATTGCTCGATGAAACTCTCGGCACTGGCAGCGAGCTCGTCGTCGAGGTGCCCCGATCCCGCCAACAAACCCAGTCCTGTCCGCATATCGGCGATAGCCCCGGTGGCCTCCGAGAGGGAGCTGGCTCGTGGGCCGCTGCTGTTGGTTCCGAACTCGAGGTCGACCGCCATGGTGTGAGCGGCGAGCGCCAATTGGGCTCGCACCACGGTGGAAGCTCGCAAGGTTTCGTCGGCATCGTGAAGGGCTGATGCGTTCTTGGTGATCTCCCTGGTTCCCAATGCCACTGCAAACACGACGCCCAGGATCGCCAGAAGCGCGACAGCAGAAAATAGGGCGAGGCCGAGGCTGCGGTCCCACTTGAGTTTTAGGGCATTACGCGGGGCTCGAGTGCGCGACATGGCAATGCCCGAGATCGATGAATGGTCTCATGTGAATGTATCGGCCCGGCCGCCCGTGAATTAAGCCCGGGGGAAGCTGGTAGATCATGGCAGAGGACGGTGATGAGCTCAGGCGCTCGCTGCCTCTGATCGGGGTAAGAACCCTTCGATCGCACGCCGGATTTCAGCGGGCCGGAATGGCTTGGACACGAACCCCACGGCACCCGCAGATTGAGCACGTGCCGCTCCATCGGATTCACCATGGGCGGTCACGATGACCACCGGAATGTTCCTCGTGACCGGGTCTTGTTTGACCCTTTCCAGGAATTCCCAACCGTCCATCACGGGCATGGCCAAATCAAGCAGGATGACGTTCGGCTGCAGCTCCCGCGTCAAACGCAGGCCCTCTTCACCATCGCTCGCCGCTTCGATGTCGACCGGCCAGCCAGTCAAAGATGCCCGGATGACCTGAACGATCGATTCCACGTCCTCAATGACCAGCACAACGGCCTTGTCAGTATCCATACGATCTCTATCGGCCTGTGTCCAACACTCGGTGAAGGAATTCCTGTCGATGTTGAAACCGGCGCCCGCTATCGAGAGGTATT
>JAHEJY010000134.1 GCA_024638625.1 Actinomycetes bacterium | reverse complement strand
TGGCGGACCTGTCCGGCATCCCTGACGCCAAAGTGTTCTTCGCCAACTCCGGTACCGAGGCCAACGATGCTGCGATGATGATCGCAACGATCCACCGGAAGTCGAACCAGGTTCTTGCCCTTCGTAACAGCTATCACGGCCGTTCGTTCGCTGCGGTGTCCCTGACCGGTAACCGTTCGTGGTCACCGACGAGCCTGTCGCCTCTCAGTGTCACCTACATCCAGAATGGCTACAAGTACCGGAGCCCGTTCGGCCACCTTCCCGACGATGAGTTCATTGCGGCCGGTGTCCACGATTTGCGGGACATGCTCAATGTCGCAACTGCCGGCGACGTCGCAGCCATGATCGCCGAACCGATTCAAGGAGTAGGCGGTTTTGTCACTCCCCCCGACGGATATCTGGGCGCACTGAAAGACGTGCTTGACGAGAACGGCATCCTCTACATATCCGATGAGGTCCAAACCGGCTG
This sequence comes from Actinomycetes bacterium, assembly GCA_024638625.1. GTDB lineage: Bacteria > Actinomycetota > Acidimicrobiia > Spongiisociales > SHLN01 > JABDOU01. The sequence continues at coordinate 5,822 of JAHEJY010000134.1, read as the reverse complement.
GGGACGTACCGGCGAGAACTTCTGGGGATACGAAGCTCATGGCATTACCCCCGACATCATCACGTTCGCGAAGGGCGTCGGTAATGGTCTCGCCATAGGCGGCGTGATCGCCCGGGCCGAGATCATGGACTCCATCAACGCCAATTCGGTTTCGACCTTCGGAGGCAACCCGTTGGCCACGGCCGGAGCGCTCGCCAACCTCGAGTACCTGTTGGAACACAATTTGGCGGACAACTCGCACAAAGTGGGCAGCCACCTGAAATCGCGTCTCGATCATCTTGTCGACGACCCGGAATCACCGGTCGGTGAGGTGCGGGGCAAGGGATTGATGATCGGTGTCGAACTGGTCGAGCCTGGCACCAAAGATCCGGCGCCCGAACTCACCGCGCGAGTTATGGAGAACGCCAAGAACAATGGCCTCCTCGTCGGCAAAGGCGGGTTGTTCGGCAATGTTCTGCGCATAGCGCCACCCCTTTCACTCACCGAGGAAGAAGCGGACGAGGGATTCGAGAAGCTCGCCCGCGCGATTGACGACGCATAGACGGGAGAAACCCATGAAGACAGTTATCAAGGGCGGGACGGTTGTGACGTCCACCGAGCAGATGTCAGCCGATGTGCTCATCGATGGCGAAAAGGTTGTCGCCCTGGCCGCGTCGGGGAGCCATGATTGGGAGGCCGGGGCGGACAAGGTGATAGACGCTTCCGGCAAGCTCGTCGTTCCGGGCGGCATCGATGTCCACACCCACATGGAACTGCCGTTTGGAGGAACCAACGCGTCCGACTCGTTCGAGACCGGCACGAGGGCCGCAGCATGGGGAGGGACCACGACCATCGTTGACTTCGCCGTGCAGGTGAAGGGTGACTCGGCTATGGACGGTTTTGAAGCCTGGATGGAAAAGGCCGAGGGGAATTGTGCCATCGACTACGGCTTTCACATGATCACGGGCGACATCAACGAGCAGACGCTCAAAGAGATGGACATGCTGGTTGACGAGGGTGTGACCTCGTTCAAGATGTTCATGGCCTATCCGGGCGTGTTCTATTCCACCGATGGCGAGATCGTCATGGCCATGCAAAAGGCAGCTGAAAACGGTTCCACCATCATGATGCACGCCGAGAACGGCATTGCGATCGACGTTCTCGTGCAACAGGCGCTGGCGAGGGGCGAGACCGATCCGATCTATCACGGCATCACCCGACCCTCCATCCTCGAGGGCGAGGCGACCCACCGTGCCATTCGCCTGGCCGAGCTGACCGGTGCACCGCTCTACATCGTCCACCTCTCCGCCGCCGAGGCGCTGGCGGAGGTGACGATGGCCCGCGACGAGGGCATGAACGTCTTTGCAGAAACGTGCCCGCAATACCTCTTCCTGGCGTTGTCCGACCTCGGGAACGGATTCGAAGGCGCCAAGTATGTCTGTTCGCCACCTCTGCGGCCTCGCGACGACGGCCATCAGGAGTTTCTCTGGCAGGGCCTGGCAACGAATGACCTCCAGATCGTCTCAACCGATCACTGTCCGTTCTGTTTCAACGATCATCCCGTTTTGGGAACCCAGAAGAAGCTCGGCGAGGGCGATTTCTCGAAGATTCCAAACGGCATGCCAGGTGTCGAACCCCGGATGGAGTTGATCTACCAGGGGGCGGTAGGCGAAGGGCGCCTCAACGTCAATCGGTGGGTCGAGGTGTGTTCGACGACCCCGGCCAAGATGTTCGGGATGTACCCGCAGAAGGGCACGATCGCAATCGGCTCGGACGCCGACATCGTCGTGTTCGATCCGGGCACCCCTCGAACGATCACAGCCGAGTCGCACCACATGAACGTCGACTATTCGGCGTACGAGGGCAGGGAGGTGCCCGGATCGGTTGAGACCGTGCTCTCACGTGGCCGGGTGATCATCGAAAACGACGAGTACCACGGAGCGGCGGGAGATGGCCACTATCTCCGTCGCGGTACCAGCCAGTATTTGATCTAGCGACGAAGGAGCCACCTTGGATTTCGGTGTAGTTCTCCAGACCGATCCGCCCGCCTCCCGGGTCCTCGAATTGGCCCGCCACGCCGCCGGCAACGGCTTCTCCTATGGCTGGACGTTCGATTCTCATGTCCTGTGGCAGGAGCCGTTTGTGATCTACAGCCGGATGCTCGCAGAAAACCCGGACATGATCGTCGGTCCTATGGTGACCAACCCGGGCACCCGCGACTGGACCGTCATCGCCTCACTGTTCGCAACGCTCAACGAGATGAGCGGCGGCCGTACCGTATGCGGAATGGGTCGGGGCGACTCGGCCCTTCGCTATATCGGGCGTCCACCGACCAAGCTCGCCACCATGGAAGAATCGATGTCGGTGATCAAGGACCTGGTGGCAGGCAAGGAGGTCACCTACCGGGACAAGACCTTCAATATGCCCTGGGTGGGAAAAGGGTGGGATCTTCCGATGTGGGTGGCAGGCTATGGGCCTCGGGCCCTCACCCTGATCGGTCAAAAGGCCGACGGCTTCATCCTGCAGCTGGCAGACCCCTATCTCGTCGAATGGACGACCAAGTTCATGCGAAATGCTGCCAAAGAGGCTGGTCGCAACCCCGATGACATCAAGATCTGTGTGGCCGCACCCGCCTATGTCGGTGACAACATCGAACAACAACGCGATCAGGTGCGCTGGTTCGGAGGGATGGTCGGCAATCACGTCGCTGACCTCGTCGAGCGATACGGCACCGAATCCGATATGGTGCCGGCGGCGCTATCCGAATACATCAAATCCCGCGAGGGATACGACTATGACCACCATGGCAAGGCGGGCAACCCTTCAACCGATTTCGTTCCAGATGAGGTGATCGATCGATTCTGCGTACTCGGGCCGGTCGAATCCCATATCGAGCGGATGCAAGAACTCAGGGATCTAGGAGTCGATCAGTTTGCCGTATACCTCATGCACGATGCCCAGGAGGCGACTCTGGACGCCTATGGACAACACGTTGTACCCGAGTTGGAGGCACCATGAGCGAAGCCGCCGATAAAGACCCCGATCGCGAGGGGGAGGCAAACCGGAAACTGGAAAAGGCCGAAAAGAAGGTAGCGAAGAAGATCGAGAAAGAGATCGCCGTTCCGGTCAGCATCGAAGAAGAGCTCATGCTCGAAGCGGCCGAGCTCGAAGAGCTCAGCCGCCCGAAGAAGCGCAAATCCAAAAACTCAGACCGCTAACGATCCAGGCGTCTACCGATATTGAGCGAGGATTGCCGAGACCAGAGCGCTGCGGTCCATGCCCGAGCGGCCATCGATCTCGAGCGCTGACGCTTCCTGCTGCAGCTCGTCGACGGTCTTGTTCTCGAGGCGATAGACGTGCTTTTCTCTGTCGAGAGCCATGCCGAGCTCTTTCAATTCTGTCTCTGAGAACAGGTTCCTGACCTGTGGAAACATCTCTTTCTCTTCCTCTCCGGCGTGGTGTTCCACATTCTCCATGAGGACGGTCATCTTGGCCGGGAAGGCAGGGTCGGAGGGGGACATGTCTCTGAGTTCGTTCATCAAGACATCCACAACGTGGTGTTCTTCGTTGCTCTCGTCGGTCAGCTCTTCCAGTTCTTTGCCGCCGGCTTTCTTGATGGCGGGATAGAAGACACGCTCCTCGATAGCGGTGTGGGTATCGAGTTCGTCGAAGATGTCCCGGGCCACGCTGCCCATCTTCTCGGCGTCGTCGGCCTTGTGGGCAGCCCTGAATTCGGTGAAAAGCCCCCGGGCCTTGTGGTGATCGTCGGTGAGGACAGATATTGCGTCCATGAGTCGAGCTCCCTTCGTTGACTCGGTTCGACGCAGTTCATTACCCAGACATATTGGGAGTCAAACGTGAGAATCCGGTTAGGTCGACAGGGCTGTGAACGTCGGCTTCAGCGCCGGGTAGAGGTCGCGATAGATCCGATGGAGGCCGCGATAGCGGTCGGATGCGCCGGACGGAGTGGTGGTGCCGGTTACCTTGATCCACGCCTCGGCGGCGGCCTGTCCGGTGACGTACCACTCAGAACCCACGGCCGCGAGGATGGCGGCTCCGTAGGCTGCGCCCTCGGAAGCGTTCACCGTCTCGACGGTGACTTCGAACACATCGGCAATGATCTGGCGCCATAGGGGGCTCTTGGCACCACCACCCGAGATGCGGACCGCACCCGGGCGGTCGATACCGGCCGCCACCATGAGATCGAGGATGTCAGCCAGCCCGAACGCCACACCTTCCAATACAGCTCTGCTCATGTGAGATAGCTCGTGACGAACCGTCAATCCCACGAAACCACCGCGGGCGTTCGGGTCGGGGTGGGGACTGCGTTCTCCACTCAGGTAGGGAAGGAACAGCAGGCCATCGCTACCCGGCTCGACGGCTGCAGCCGCATCATCGAGTCGAGCGAAGTCGAAGTCCGGCGCGACAACATCCCGGAACCAGCGATAGCTGCCGGCCGCCGACAGCATGACGCCCATCAGGTGCCAGCGATCTGGCACCGCGTGTGGGAAGGCATGGACGCGACCGGCCGGCTCGAACGAAGGACGGTCGGTCGCGGCAAAGACCACGCCTGAGGTGCCCAGCGAGACCGTTACCACTCCCGGGTCGATGGCGCCCGTACCTACCGCGGATGCTGCCTGGTCGCCTCCCCCCGCGACGACCGGAGTTCCCACGGCCAGGCCCGTGGCTGCCGAGGCCTCAGGTGTCAGACCCCCGGTGATGTCGGGACCCTCAAACGTCGGCGGTAACAGCGCAGCGTCCAGGTCCAGCTTCGACACGATTTCTTGCGACCAGGTCCGCGACGCGTGGTCGAAAAGCAACGTCCCGCCACCGTCGGCCCGGTCGGTGGCGTAGTCGCCGGTCAACTTGAGACGCACATAATCCTTGGGCAGCAGCACATGGCGGGCGCGAGCAAAGGCAGCCGGCTCGTTATTGCGCACCCACAGAATCTTGGGAGCAGTGAATCCGGTGAGTGCATCGTTGCCGGTGACGTGAATCAAGCGCGTGGCGCCGACCCGCGACCGGATTTCGTCGCACTCGGCCGCAGTGCGCTGGTCGTTCCACAGTATTGCCGGCCGCACGACGTCGGCGTTCTCATCCAGCAACACGAGCCCGTGCATCTGTCCCGTCAACCCGATGGCAACTACCTCGGCCGGGTCGATGCCGGAGGTCGCGGTGCGAATGGCATCGACCGTTGCCTCCCACCACAGGGCCGGATCCTGCTCGCTCCACCGGGGATGGGGCGATTGATAATCGTATGTAGATGCGCCGACGCGCAGGACTGCGCCGGATGGGTCGACCAGGATGGCTTTGGTGGCAGTGGTCGAGGTATCGATCCCGATGACGAAAGGCATGGACTAGGTCGTCGACCAGATAGCCCGGTTGACGATGTTCTCCAGCTCCTCCTGGCGGCCGGATACCGGGTCAGGATCGATGTCGCCGGACTCGACGCGGGCGGCGAGGTCGGCAAGGCCGGTGCCGGCCTGGATTTCAGAGCCAAGCGGGCCGTTCCATCCCGCATAGCGGTCCTTCAGCGCCTCCGCCAGGACGCCATCGTTGATCAACGTCTCAGCCACCAGCAGGGCGCGGGCCAGCGTGTCGATCCCGCCGATATGACCATGAAACAGATCCTCCCGGGCCAGCGACTGGCGGCGGAGCTTGGTGTCGAAATTGAACCCGCCCGTCTCGAATCCGCCTGCGTTGACGATCTCGTAGAGAGCCAGCGACAGCTCGTCGACGGAGTTGGGGAATTGATCGGTATCCCAACCGTTCTGGTAGTCGCCGCGGTTGGCGTCGATGCTGCCGAAGATTCCCCCGGCGATGGCCACGGCGATTTCGTGGTG
>JAHEJY010000133.1 GCA_024638625.1 Actinomycetes bacterium | reverse complement strand
ACGGGTGATCGACGCACGAAAACTCGCGGCCGCTGCCAGCCAGTAATCGACAAAACACTGTCGGCGGGGCGACATTGTTGAGCATCCGGTTGCCTTTTCCCTGTTGAGGTGTTGGAAAACGAATTTCAACAGGAAAGGAGAGGTTTCATGGTCACTCTTATTGACAATCTCGTGAAGCCCAAAGTGGATGCCGATTATCGCGAAGCATCCAGACATCGCTCCCTCGGTTTCACGATCGCGGTGGCCGGCCTGATACTGGCCGGTGTTGCAGTAGTTGGAAATCTGGCGGTGGCTGACTCGACGGACCCAACGAGCACCCTGGCATGGACCTTCGGTCTCACGACGCTTGCATTCGGAACGATCAAAGTCGCCATTGCCAGCATATTGATCGGCATCCTCGTCCGGTTGTGGCTGCGGGTCGAGGGGGTCAAGTCCTCGCTTCCGGCGCTCCAGCGATCCTCAGGAACCGTGGCTCCCGAAGGGTTTGGTGCTGTTCTGCAGACACACACCACTCCCCGGGCGCTGCCGATTCACATCATGGCTCGCACGATGTGGGGTCCAATGTTGGGGATGGGGGTCATGGCGCTCGTCGCCGGATTCTTCACGTCGCTTGCCTGGTCAGGAGGCGGTGGTACCACCGCGGCCGCCTGGACGCAGGGATTGCAGTTTCTCGGTGAGGGCTTGATTCTTTCGGGAATCTCATTCCTCCTCGGCTCGATATTGGCGGCACTGCGCGAAGGCGGCGGAACGGTGCAGGAGTCCCTCGGGATCCCGGTCTACACGCTGAGAATGCCCAAAGCCGCGAAAGGATTTGTGGCGCTGATGGCGAGTGGATTGATGATCTCCATCGCGCAATTCGTCGTGTATCTGTGGACGACGACCCAGACAGCTGAGGTTGTGGCGGCGAACTTCGCCTGGCTCGGACCATTCCGGGAACTCGGGCTCGGCTTGCTGCTATCCGGAATCGTGCTGGCTCTGGCAACCATCGCCAAAGCCCTTGGATTCCAATTCGAGCGAATCCGTCAAATCTGCACGACCGGCTGAGGCATAGGCCCTGAGAAAGGAAGAAACCATGGCAGAATTTTCAACAACTACAACCACCAGAGCCCCCGGTCTCAATCTCCCACAGCAAATGGGCAGGCGTCTCTGGAAACCGATGCTGGCGATGGCCCTGATGGCCTTCCCGGTCGGGTTCGTCATCCATGTTGTCAAGGCAACTCGGATCGCGGATGGCGGCGATGCCACGAGTATTGCCGGCCTCGAGCAAGTCGGCACCGGAGTGATGTGGATCGGATTCTTGGCGGTCTTTGCGGCCATTTCGTTCGCCATCGCCAAGATCCTCGGTGAGTTTCGCACCGGAGGAGGTGCGGTTCAGGAGGCAACCGGAAGCCGCGTCGTCAGCCTGAGGACGCCGGCAACGGTGCGGGTCTTCATTGGCTCCATGATGATGGGCATGATGGTCATCCTCGGATCGGTGATTGTGCACATTGTTGTCGGCGCCGACCTCCTGGGCGGCGACGTCGCCGCACTGGAGGGACTGGAGGCAGCGTCGATTCGGCTCGAGGCATTCCGGCGGCTGGGAACCGCCCTGTACCTGTCAGGCATCGCTTTTGGGCTCGGCACCATCATCCATGTGATCCGGTTCCAGACGATCCGGATTCGCCAACTGCCGGACGCTGCCTAGCCAGCCACGGCTGCCCCTTCTCCTACCAAGGCCCGGCTCTTGCGAGAGCCGGGCTTCCAGGTTTCATGATTTTCTTGCGAAAAGAGAGACCCCACCAACGCTTCGGTCCGGGGCCTTTTCAGCTGCCGTCCCGAGCTGCGCTCGTGGGGTCCTTCAGAGCTCTCTTAGCCGGCGAGGGCAAGTGGTCCCCGGCACACACTCGTTGACCATGGGCAACAGGCTTTTCGCCCATGTCCATCGTCGCTGTGCCGGCACAAGCCGTAACCAACCGTTGTCAAAGCAGTGAAGCTACGTCTGCCTCGACGTGTCGCATCATTTGTATTCCCGGCCCGTCGGCCTCGTTCCAGCGTGACTCGGGAAATATAGACAATTCTGAGGTCGCCGGGACCAGATCGCGAACAAATACCTTGCCGTTGCGCGCTCAGTTGCCCGCCCCTGCCAGGCTGCGAATCAGGTTGGGCGCCCGCCGGGCGAGGAACAGCGACAACCGATCGCCGTGCCGGAGCTCTCGACGCTGATCTGTCACATCGAAGACGTCCATCCCGGCCTCTCCGTTGACCCGATAGAGGCGCCACTCGCCAGGGACTCCCTTGAGTTGCGTAACGCCGGCCTCCTGGAAACCTATTCGGGAACCCACCACCAGCTCCTTCACGGTACTGGATACCAGTAGCTCGCCAGTTCCGGCCATCGCCCCGATCCTGGCCGCGATGTGGACGGCCAGGCCGCCCACATCGCCATCTTCGAAGATCTCGCATTCGCCCGTATGCACACCGGCTCTCATTTCGAGTGACAACTCGCGGACGGAGTCGATCATCGATCGTGCCGCGTTGATGGCACGTGCGGGTACGTCAAATGTTGCTAAGAACCCGTCGCCCGTGGTCTTTACCTCACGGCCCCGGAACGCGCTCAGTTCTTGCCTGATCACGGCGTTGTGACGCTGGAGAAGGGGGCGCCAGGCCGCGTCGCCGAGTCGAGCCGCGTGCCCGGTCGAATCGACGATATCGGTGAAGAGAATCGTGGCCAACGTTCGTCCGAGTGAATGGGTCGTCTTGTGTCCTGCGACGAACTGCTCTATTTCGTCAACGAGAGCAGTGGAGTCACCGAACCACGGCAGGTGCTCGGATCCCGGCACGGCGACGAGGCGGGCGTTAGGGATACGCTTCGCCATTTCTTCGCTCCAGAGCTTGGAGGCGAACGGGTCATCTTGTCTCCGTAGCACCAGTGTCGGCATCGCCAAGGTGTCGAGCGCCGGCGTGATGTCCATGGCTTTGATCGACTCGATCAACGCCCGGGCCATGCCAGGACTCGCCGATGCCCGCTCGAACATGCCGGCAATCCGCTTTCTGAGTGCTGAGTCGCCTTCCTTCGCCGAAAACAGCGCTGACGTTCGTCCCTCGCCCCAATGTTCGACAGCGTCCTCGAATGCCGCAAACAACTCCGGTGGTATTTGGGATCCGCGGGCGAAGGTTCCGTACAGGACGAGGCGGTCGACCCGCTCGGGGTGGGTGGCTGCAAACAGGGCGCTGAGCGGACCGCCTTCCGACACCCCGATCAGCGTTGCGGACTCGAAGCCGACGGCATCCATGACGGCCTCGATGTCATCGATCCGTTTCTCGAAAGCGGTTGCCCCGGACGTCGGATCTGACAGTCCCGTACCGCGTTTGTCGAAGATGACGACGCGTGCGAAAGAACTGAGGTGTTCGGCAAATCCGACGAAGGAGGGAAGGGTCCACAACAGATCCAGATGCGAGGTGAATCCCGGTGTCATAACGATCTGAGCCGGACCTTCGCCAAACACCTGATACGCAATGTTGATGTCGTCGCTGACCGCGTAGCCGACCTCGGGTACTGTCGTCATGATCTCCCTCTGGTAGACACCCTATCCCGGTGATCTGTTTTCGGGGTTCTCAGAACTGCACGGTTGCCAAATCGTCGCATGCGATGATCTCGCCCTCGAACCCGCCTGACCTCGCAGCCTGCACGAAGCGGGCGTAGTCATCAACAGTCTGTGGGGCGGGGATCAGATGTGTCATCATGAGGGTCGCTACCCCTGCTCGTTGAGCAAGTGAACCCACTGCCCCCGGGTCGCTGTGATAGGCAGCGATCTTTCGGGCGTCCGACACCGTGCCCGCCGGCAAGGCGGAGAGGTCGAACACCTCGTGCACCAGCACATCGGCGCCTGCGGCCAGGTTGGCGACCTCCTCGCAGACGGCTGTGTCTCCCGAGATCACGACGATTCCGTCGGGGGTGGTCACGCGGTACCCGACCGCCCCTGGCACGGGCTCGTGGCGAACCTGCACCGCCTCGACCGTCAACCCCTCTCGGGAGAAGATTCGTTGCGGCCGGGAGGGCGGTTCGAAATCGTGGACTTCTGCGGTTGGCCTTCCGGGGTAGCCAGTATGGTCGTTGCGCATCGCGAGTTCCTGTTGCCACGGAACAAGGATGTGCTGGACGAGATCAGATGCCATGCCAGACGGTGCATATACGGGTAGCGACCGGCCGTCGGTGCCAGTCCCGTCAAGCCATCGGGTCATCAGCAGATCCGCCAGACCCACAACGTGATCACTGTGCTGGTGCGTGAGAAACAACGCAGTCAGATCCTGGAGGGCTATCCCGGTGGCGGCCAGCCGCATGACCGTGGCGCGGCCCGCATCGAACTGCAGATGGATGTCGTCGTGGGAGACGAGCACACCCGGCCCCGCCCGATCCGGGTCGGCTATCGGGGTGCCGGTTCCGGTGACGACGACCCTGGTGACCATGTCGCGCTACGAAGGAGGCTCGACGTAGTCCCGCCAGCTGACCCCGGGTTCGTAGCCCAGCAACGCACGAGCTTTGTCGATCGATAGCAACGTCTGGTGGCTGCTATCGAGGTCACGCAATTCGACCTCCGGGTAGACCTTGGCCATCAAATCAATGCTCGGCGCGGACATGCACGTATCGGCGGCGGCGATCAGGAACGCTTCGTGACCATCTAGATCAGACTCGATGGAGAGGCGGACGGACTGAGCAACATCCCGGGCGTCGACGTAGCCCCACAGATTCCATGCCCGCCGTGATGGATCTTCCCAATACTCCGGAAACTTTGGGTAGTTGTGGGGCTCCATGACATTCGAGAAACGAAGTGAAACAAAGGGGATGCCACTCCAACGGTAGAACTGTCCGGCCATTTCTTCGCCCAGCAGTTTCGTCAGTGCGTAGTGAAACTCCGGCAGCCGTGGGTGGCGTTCGTCGATCGGCGCATACCTGGGTTGTTCTCGCTCGAAGGGAACCCCGATCAGCGTTTCACTCGATGCCCACACCACTTTCTCGACCCCCGCCCTCACCGCTGCCGAGAAGACGTTGTAGGTGCTCATCGTGTTGATGCGAAAGGTCTCGCCATCGGGGAGCATGTTTGGCGCCGGTACCGCAGCCAGATGAACGACCGCGTCTGCCCCGGCGATCGCCTCTGACGCCTGTCCGAGATCGCTCAGATCGGCAATGAGGCTGGGTGTGTCGGCGTCCCACGGAGCGATGGTATCGACGTTGATCGCATGGTATCCGTGGCTTGTCAGATCCTCGATCACGGCGCGACCGGCCTTGCCGCTGCCTCCCGTCACAATCACGTTCTTCACGGGCTTGAGCCTTGCAGGCCCAAACGGAGTCGTCAATGTGGTTTGGCTCGTTACCATTGCGGCCGCCATGTCTGCTTCCTCTTTTCGAAATGTCGCCCTTGTCGCGCACGTCGACCACGGTAAGACCACTCTGGTCGACGCCATGCTGTCGTCGACTGGCGTGTTCGCCTCGCACGAGGCCAGGGTCGACCGCGTCATGGATTCGGACGATCAAGAACGAGAGCGGGGTATCACGATCCTCGCGAAAGCGGCGTCCGTCGAATGGAAGGGAACCAGGATCAACCTGGTCGACACCCCTGGCCATGCCGACTTCGGTGGGGAGGTGGAGCGAGCGCTCACGATGGTTGACGGTGTGTTGTTGCTCGTGGATGCGGCCGAAGGCCCGATGCCACAGACTCGCTATGTGCTGTCCAAAGCGCTTTCCCAGCATCTTCCCGCTGTTGTGGTGATCAACAAGGTCGACAGACCCGACTCGCGCATCGCCGAAGTTGTCGATGAAATTTATGAGCTGTTCTTTGATCTCGAAGCGTCCGAGGCACATATCGAGTTTCCGATCATTTCAACCATCGCTCGCGAGGGGCGGGCCATGGTCGGCATGGGGGTCCCCGACCCGGACGCCGATCTCTCGGCCCTGTTGGACATGATCGTCAAGACCGTGCCTGAACACGGCGGAAATCCGGAAGCCCCCCTGCAAGCGCTGGTCACCAACCTCGACGCCTCCGACTATCTGGGACGACTGGCGATCGGGAGAGTCATCCAGGGCACCATGCGCTCCGGAGAGCAGGTGGCTTTGTGTCACGCCAACCCCGAAGAGCCCCCGCTCAAACGCCGGCTCACGAGTTTGCTCGGTTTCACCGGCCTCGGTCGAACCGAGGTCAAGGAGCGAGTGGCCGGCGATCTGTTCGTGCTGGCCGGCTTTCCGGAAGTAGAGATCGGCGATACGATCGCCGACCCTTCCGATCCCCGAGCCCTGCCCCGGCTCAAGGTCGACGAGCCGGTGCTGCGCATGACCTTTGGCGTCAATACCTCCCCGCTGGCGGGGGAGG
>JAHEJY010000022.1 GCA_024638625.1 Actinomycetes bacterium | reverse complement strand
CTCCACCGCAGGAGTTGATTCCGGCAACTCTGTGACCTCGTTCTCACCGGCCCGCGTTGTCGGTGCCGATCCTGGTGCCACCGCGCCTGGTGCCACCGCGGTCGTCGAACTCGCACCCACCGATTCGGGACGGCCGGCGCAGCCGGCAATGGCACCCGCTGACACGACAAGTGCGATCAAGACTATTGACGAGGGCAAGCGCAGGCCCGACTGCGGCGACTGTGACGGGAGGTGCGTTCGATGGACTCGCTCTTTATTTGGCATCGGGTGAGGCTATCCCGTTCCCTGTTCTGTCTGGATTGAAGAGATGGATTGAGCGCGAAAAGTTTTCATGACCTGACGTTGAGCCGCGAGTCCATCCGCTTTACTCTTCGGGTGAGGAGAAAGGGAACTCTGGTTTGGTTGGGGATAGAACACTGGTTGGTCGAGAGCACCGCGCGTACGATCGGCGGATTCGATCCTGGACGTTGTACGACTGGGCTAACTCTGCGTTCGCAACTGTCGTACTGGCAGCTGTGCTCCCGACCTATTACAGCGAGGTAGCCGGCGCCACCCTCTCATCTCCAGCGAGAGCCACGGCATACTGGAGCGCCGGCCTCAGCATCTCGCTACTCATTGTCGCTGTCAGCGCTCCCGTCCTCGGCGCCCTTTCCGATGTCGTCCGCATCAAGAAGTCTCTCCTCGGCGGATTCATGATGATTGGAGCTGTCGCAACCGGCTTGCTGGCCCTGGTGTCAACCGGAGATTGGTTTCTCGCGTCGATCATCTTCGTTGTCGCGCGGATCGGCTGGGGGCTCAGCAATATGTTCTACGACTCGCTTTTGCCCCATGTCGCACTCGAAACAGACCAGGATCGGGTATCGGTTCTCGGTTATTCCGTCGGTTACATAGGCGGCGGCCTTGCGCTCATCCTTGCCGTTGCGCTCATCTTCTTGCTGCCCGAGGCGGACAACTGGGGCGTGCGCATCAGTTTCATCGTTGTTGCCGTCTGGTGGGCCGGTTTCACCCTCCCGCTTCTGAGGAGAATCCCCGAACCGCCCATCGCGACAGCCCGTCGCATCGACGATCCGGCCCCGATCCGCATGTCCTTTCGACGCCTCCGATCGACCTTCAAGAACATCCGCTCTTACAAGCAACTCACTCGTTTCCTTTTCGCGTTTCTCCTCTTCGAAGACGGGATCGGTACGATCATCGCCGTATCGGTGATCTATGCAACCGAACTGGGATTCGGGGCCATCGATTCGATCCTCGCGCTGGTTCTCGTCCAGTTCGTTGCCGTGCCATTCGCGTTGGCCTTCGGTGTCATACCCCGCCGCGGCGCGCAGCTCCGCAACCGGGTTCTCGCCTTTGTGGTGTTCAACCTCGTGGCCCTCCCGGTCGTCGCCAACGTCGCAGCCCGGGTCGCTCCGGACGAGTTGGTCGGACGTCGGGGCGCGACATACGAGGCGACCGAGGGCCACCTCGGACAAGGCACCTATCAGCCCACAGACAGTCTGGTAACCCAGCGTGGAAGCTGGACCCTGGTCCCGGCATCGGATCTGTCCGAATACGACGTCGCCGACGCGTACAGCGTGTCGACAACCGTCGGAGACGAGCTCGAGATCCCCTTCAACGGCACCGAAGTGACCGTGTTTCACAGCCAGGGTACCGCCCATGGCATCTGGACTGCCTCCATCGATGGCAGTCCGGTTCTCGAAGATGGCGAACCGATTCGCATCGACGGTCACAACGCGCGGCCTCGATTCGGAGTCGCCGAGACTCTGACGGCGCCGTCGGCAGGCGAACACGTCCTCGTCATCCGCAATATCGGCGCGTCGTCCGTCGCCGGCGGCGGCACCGCCATGGGAATCGGCAAAATCGTCGTCGAGACGCCGCCCCGAATCAGCAACCTCGTGTGGATCCTTGGGCTCCTGGCAGCAACGCAGGTGGTAGGTCTCGTCCTGTCAGCCATTGGCGGCGGCGCCATGACCAGCCTGAGCGAACGCATGGACGTCAAACGGACGATCATGCTGGGCATCGTCGGATACATGATCATTGTGGTCTGGGGCTACTTCCTGGATTCCGTGGTCGAATTCTGGTTCCTCGCTTTCATGGTGGCCGTTGTCCAAGGAGGAACCCAGTCGTTGAGCCGAAGTCTTTATTCATCCATGTCTCCGGCTTCGCAAAGTGGCGAGTTCTTCGGCTTCTTCGCAGCCGTATCCCGATTCGCTGCGGTGATTGGTCCGGCCATATTCGCCGTGACTGCAACCCTTTTCGACTCGAGCCGCCCTGCCGTCTTGAGCTTGCTGGTGTTGTTTGTGCTCGGCGCTTTCATCCTCCGCAAGGTTGACGTCGAGGCGGGGCAGAATCATGCCCGCACCATCGATCTCGGGGCGCTGCGATTCCCCAGACACGTCGCGGGTGGCCTTCCCGATTACGGGCGAGTTCATCCAGATGGCCTCTCGCAGCCTCCCGCGACGAGTCCCGACTCGATCACGGAGGCCGGCGCAGACATCTGAGACCTAGCGTTACCGTCATGCGCCAGACAATCGCCGCCATACTGACCGCATCGCTCGCCCTGGCAGCGTGCGGCTTACCGTCCTTCAACCGAGCGGAACCAGACGGGGCGGTGGGTTCGGCACCGGCGCGCATCGGCGACCAGGAAGCCACTGATATCCGGGTTTTGGACGGCGACTCGTTCGAGTTGGAACTGGCCGGCCAACCGGTGGAAGTACGGCTTCTCGGCATCAACACTCCCGAGCGGGAGGAGTGCTTCGGACCGGAAGCCCGGATTCGGGCAACGGATTTGACTGCTGGAGCCCGAATCTCGGTAACCGGGGATACGTACGACCAGTTTGGCCGATTGCTTGGCTATCTCTTCGCAGACGGTGTCTTGATCAACGCGGAATTGGTTCGGTCTGGCCACGCCCTCGCCCAGTCGAACGACCATGAGCTACGCGGCGACTTCAAGGAGCTCGAAGCTAGAGCTGCCGAAACCGGCGCAGGAATGTGGAACCCACAAGCCTGTCTTCCAGCCGCAGACGCGGATGTTGTCATTGAAGACCTCGAAGCCGATGCTCCTGGACCCGACGGCGAGAACCCCAATGGAGAATTCGTGATCATCGCAAACGCGGGACAATCTGCTGTGAACCTCGATGGGTGGACAGTTCGGGATGAATCGTCGCGCCATCGCTACACCTTTGGCGAGCTCTTGCTGTCTCCGGGTGCATCCGTGACTGTCTTCTCCGGGAGCGGGATCGATTCCGACGAGGAGCTCTATTGGAACGCCACCGATCCTGTCTGGTCGAACGGCGGCGACACAGCGTATCTGCTCGACCCAGCCGGGAATTACCACGCTCGCCGCACGTACGTGCCCTAGCGTTCCGCAACTACATCCCGGAGCACGCGGGATAAACCCGATCAGTTCCTAAATGTTGGGTCGCCCCGGTCCGATAGATATCAATGGGTAAAGCAACGTTCGGACACGGTCCGGCATAACAAGGCAATAGCGATGGCAAACTCAGTACTGGTGATTGAAGACTCACCAAGTGTTCGACGGCTGATCGAGATCTGCGTTCGACCTCTGGGTCTGGACCTTTCCTCCGCCGAAGATGGCATCACCGGACTTGAAATGGCTCGCCGCCATCTCCCTGACCTGATCCTCCTCGACATCGGGCTACCGGGCATCGACGGATGGGAAGTACTCAGAAACCTCAGGGCCGACCAGGAAACGGCCAACATCATCGTCATCATCGTCACAGCCCACGCCCAGCCGGAGGTCGCGGCGGCCGCTGAGCAACGCGGCGCCGACGGTTTCATGACCAAACCGTTCCGGCCGGCAGAGCTCCGCGACGAGATCACCCGTCAACTAGACGCTCATCGAGGACCGGGTGCTCAGGCGATCTGATCGTTTGATGACCGGTCGATCAGGTACCGCGATCTGACGGGCTACCGCGTTCCCGCTAACGTGGTGAGTGCTAACACGAGCTTGCTAGGGCTGGCGGTCAATGACCTACGTTCCCCTCGAAACCCATGCATTTCAGACGGCGTCAGCGGCATCCATGGCGCGCGAGCTCGCTCGATCTCTCCTCGACCATGCCTCGCACGACTGGCACAACGGAATGGCGATGGTCGCCGATCTACGTTCAGAACAGCGGAGCCATCCCCTGATACTGAGCGTGACCGAGGCCGCCCTTACCGAGGACGCCCACGTCGCCGAACTATCACTGCGCGACGTGATCGCCCGTCTGGACGACTACAGCTGGGCAGCGGAAATCGCCTCCGACCTGAGTGAAGCCCCTTCCCTCGGCGTAGTTTCTCTCGGTCACGAAACTCTGTCGGTACTCGAGGCTGTCAGTCTCCTGGCCGCCGAGCCCGTGCAACTCGTTGCGCCAACGCGAGCGGTAGCTCGCGGGCTTGGTTACCTCCGACAGCCAATCTTGCTCGGTCCCGCCTCGCACGCAGATACCCTCCTCCTTCCCGGGGTGGCGTTCGATCCGATCACGATTTGGACCCATCGGCGCTGGGCGGTCGCGGGATGGGCGGCCACCGACTCCCGCCGGACGGTTGTTCCGGTTCTCCATCCGCTCCGGAGCCTGTCGCCCCTGAACCGACGCGCCTTCCGCCCGCCGGTCGGAGTCGTAGCTATCCGGCGTCCTCGCTAGCCGGTCGACGCCTTCATGGAGAAACTCACGCTCATTGCCAATCCGGCTGCGTCGGGTTTCACGGGCGGAACCCACCGCCAGGTGGCATCCATACTCGGCAGTGTGTTCGAGGTTGATATCCAGTGGCCGACGCATCCTGATCAGACGACCGAACTGACCGCACACGCGGCGGCTTCGGGCACGTCGATCATTGCGGGTATGGGGGGCGACGGAGTTGTCAATCGCATTGCGGCCGGACTCGTCGGGTCAGATGCTGCCCTCGCGATCATCCCCGCCGGGACCACCAATGTGCTGGCTCGCATACTGCATATTCCCAATGACGCGGTCAAGGCAGCCAGGATGCTGGCCAAGCAGCCAACCCCCCGTCCGTTGTCACTCATCTCCGTGACAACCGATTCGGGTCAACACCGGTACGGGACGTTCGCCGTGGGGCTGGGCCTGGATGCCGACGTCGTGGAACACGCCGAGAGAAACGCCCACCGAAAACGCTCTATGGGAGGACTGCACTATGGACAGACTGCGGTACGGCTCTTCCTCACGGATTTTCGCAGGCGCCTGCCCAACATGACGGTGCATTACGGCGATGAATCCATTCGGGCAGTCGGCGTCATGATTCAGCTTCATGATCCGTATACGTATTTTGGGCCGATGCCGCTACGGGTAGCTTCCGAACCGTCCGACGTTCTCGATGTACTGGTCGTGGAGAGAATCTCTGTTCGGCGTCTACCAGGAGTCTTGACCCGGGCCGTATTCGGCGGTGATATGAACCGCATTCCCAATTTGCGAGTGATCCACGGCGTAGACGAGATGACCATCGACGCCGACCTGGCCGTCCCCTTGCAGGGAGATGGAGAACTCTTCGAAAAGGTGGCTCAGGCAAGCATTCGCTTCCGACCGAACGCAATCAACGCTATCTACTGACACCCTCTCCGTGCCTCGCGCGCCCTGAGCCGCCGGCACCGGTATCAGGACCTCGACTGCAGCACCTCCGCGTCTATCCGTGGAGGCTCCTCTCAGACGGCTACCAGGCGCTCCACTCGCCGCGCTTCGATCTCGGCATGAACCAGCGTTGCGGCCAGCTCAGCCCGCCGCCACAGCAGCGCAGCCAGTGGGGCTCCGACCGCGGCATCCAGATGCCGAACGATCGCCTGGCGCAGACCGCCGATATCGACAGCCGGAATCGAGTCTTGTTGCGGCCCCCGGCCGAAGAATGACCGCAGGACATCCATGAATGAGCTCGGCTCGACATCCGGTGCCGTGGTCGCCCTCATCTCGTCGACCAGCTGGGCCAACGCTGCCAACTCATCCTCGATGCGATCTTCATCGAACTCAGCCCGGATGATCTCGGCGAAGGATCCCCCTGTCTCAACCGAGATCGTGGTGACAAAGTCGTTCAGCTCGCTGAAGAGTGCCTGCGTTCCGGCCGGCGCTGCGTCCAAGTCATCCGGCGCCAGCATGAAAGCAATGTTGCGCCGCAGCGCCGACCACCGTTGGGGGAACTCGATGCCCGAACCATGGCTCAGTCTCGTGTCCACTTGCAATGCGTATGACACACCTCTGAGATCGACCAGGGTTTTGTGCGTCGAGACGATTTTTGCGTCGAGCCGTTCTGACAGATAATCCACGAGCGTGTCGATTCCCCGTGGTTCTCCGACAGCAGGCGCGGCTGCAGTCAAGAAAAGAGTGGGCTTACGAATACCGTGCTGCGCAAGTGCGGCCAAGAAGTCGGTCCTCACCGCATCGAGCTCCTTGGATGAGAGCTTGTCGATCTGATTCATGACGAACACAAACTGATCCTGATATGCAACGAGAGGGCGCAGATATTGCTCGTGGAGTTTTGGATCTCGATACTTTTGAGGGTCAACCACCCATACCACGCCATCGACGTGTGGTAGCAGTTGGTCGACGATGACGTGATGCGATTCCATCAGGCTGTCGTGATCGGGGAGGTCTATCAACACGAGCCGCGGATATCGATCCTGCGGAACCCTCCTGCGAATACCCAGGTCATCGAGGAGAGCCTCGACACCGGCATCGATCGGATCAGGCACCCACCCGGTTGCCTGTTCAGTAGTAGGTCTCAAAGCTCCGGTCAAGGTGATGTCTTCGCCGGCAAAGGCATTCATCAGACTCGACTTCCCCGATCCGGTTCCGCCGGCCAGCGCTAATACCAGGGTGTTACCGAGAAAGCCTTTTCGGGATCGGATCGATCCAACCGCCTGCTTCGACTCCACATAAACATCGTCCGTTGCGAGACCGCGACTATGCATGAGCGCCAGCTCGAACGCTTCTACGACCTCAGTCACGTCACTCATCGAAAGTAGCCCCCTGCCGACCGGGAGAGGTCTCCGACCTGGTTGCGCAGCGACGGTGCCACCCGTTCGTCGATGTTCACCCGGTCGAGTTGGCGCAGGAACCGCTCACTATCGGCATCCAAAACACGACCGAGCCGACGTTCCAAATCACGGCGTCGTTCGGTGATCAGATTCTCCAGAGCCTGTCCCCCCAGACGCCTCGTCAACACGGCTGGATACGCATTCGAGCCGCCGAGTACGGCTTCGAGCGTTGCGATCAGCAATGCGCCCCTGTCGCGACGGCTGAAGCTCGTGCGTTCCGCAACGAGGTCGGTCAACTCTTGGATCCAGGTTTCTGCATGATCGCGTGCCGCGTTCATCGCACCTTCTCCGGCCTTCCACAAGGTCGCATCGTGAGCCAGTAGCGCCCCACCGGTCGTGTCGACCTCCCACAGCCGCGCCGTTGACCGGGCGGCAATGGATGCGCGCCTCACAAGCCCTGCGGCAACTTCATCGACAATCGCTCCGATCCCGGGAAGGGCAGTACCTACCAACCTACCGCTGCGTATCAAGCCTCGACCGTGGGTTGCTTCCGTTTCATAGGTTTCGTTCACCTGACGCCGCAAACGGTTCAGTCCGGCCTGAAACCGATCCACCGCATCGGCCATCACTGCTCCTTGTTCGATGAGGTCGGCTACGGCTCCTTCCGTTGATTGGCGCACAACCGCGTTGTGCAGGCCGCGATCCGACACGAGGCTCAGTTCATCGCGTATCGGCTCGACCACATCCGCTGGAACGCAACCGCATGACGCATCGATTTCCTGTTCGGAAATCTCGAAGATGAGCCGCCGATCCGGTTCCAGAAGCAATTCGCGATCGAATAGGAGGCGGGCAAAATCGTCCGCCACTTTTTCGCTACCCGGGCCGTCGACAATCCGGTTCAGCACAAACAGGACCGGCAAACCCCTCCGCTTGACATGGTCGAGCATGTCCCAGGCCGCCGCATCGGCGTATCGCAGGGCGCTGGCGACGAAAACACAGAGGTCGGCAATAGCCAAAACCTCGTCCGCCGCCTGTTGTCCTCCCGACAACAGTTCGAAATCGGGAGTGTCGATCACCGTGAGTTCGGCAGTCATCGGATCGGTGGAAGCATTCAGGTCGTCGGGTGTCATGTCGGGAAAATGGGTGAAAACATCGTCGAGATAGCGCGTTGCGTACTTCCGGTGCGCCAGGATCACCGGTCGCCGAGTTGTTGGTCGCACAACGCCGGGGGGAGAGACCATTTCGCCGACGAGGCTGTTCATCAGCATGCTTTTGCCGCTGCCGGTCGGGCCGATGATGACCGCGGTCACGGGCCCATCAGGATCATCGAGGCGCGGAATGAGACTGGTACGGATCCCGTGTGCTGTCTCACGGCGCCGGTCATCGAGTCGATCGGGATCGACGCGAAAAGAGAACCCCTCGAGTACGGAAGCCAGGCCCTCGAGTGAAGTCCGCAGCGTTTCAGCTGAACGGGTGATGGTCATAGATATGCAATTCTGCCTTGCCAGGCTTCAAATGTGGCGTTCATCCAATCCGGCGAATAGATCTCCGACGATTTCTGCGGGCTGCGGTACTCGCGCGGCCAGGAGCTCGTACTCCTCATACGGGTTCAATTCGAGGATGAGATCGGGTGGAACCTTGAACCAGAAGCCATCCGGATCGACCTGGGTGGCATGGGCTCGCAATGCCTCTCGAGCCCGGCGCAGCGTTTCGGGGGTGAGTCGAATCCTGGCGTGGATCGGCTCGATCTCCGAAGGGTCCCACCCTTCAAGTAGGCGATCGAAGGGCGAATCCTCACCCATGTTCACCAGAGCATCGTGCATGCGAGATAGCGCCGCCCTCGAGAACTTTGGTGCATAAAGGCGGGCGGGCTCCCAAATGGGACCCGCCTCCGGAAACCGTTCCGGGTTACCCGCCGCCTCGAATGCAGCGATGGTCGTGACATGGACCCGTAGATGGTCCGGGTGCTGATAGTGGCGATGATCGTCGTAGCCGATGACGACTTGCGGTCGTTCGGTCCGAATGATTTCCACCAACCGGCCAACGACCTCGTCTTCATCCACACGGACGAAAGCATCCGACCTGGCGTTGGCTTCGGAGTCGGGCATTCCGGAATCCCGATAGCCCAGCAACACGAGCTCGTCATAACCGAGGATGCGGACCGAGGCGTCGAGCTCCATTCTGCGGATCTCCGGTAGCCGGCTTCGGGTATCTGGATTGTCCAATGCCTGGTTGAGAACCTCACCCTCCTCTCCCCCGGTCGCCGTGACCAGGACACACCGGGCACCCTGGTCCGAGTAGGTCGCTACCGTGCCAGCCGTCTTGGAGGCTTCGTCATCCGGATGGGCGTGGACGACCACCAGCCGTCTCTGTGATTCCATCGGCAAATCCTATGAGCAGAATGCGCGAGGCACTGGCATCGATGTGACTCATGCAAGGAGCGAAATTGTCTCCTGGCCTTCGTCACAGGTGTCCAGCACCGGGCAATACCGACACCAGGGGCCTGGCTCCTTCGGCAGGGGTTCGTCTCCGATCATCGCGGTTCGAACGTCATGAACGAGCCCGGCTATGACGCCGACAGTGCGTTCGAGATCAGCAACAGTTGCGGGAAAACTGGCCCGTTCACCGGTCTGAATCGATATGGCCTGAAGGTCAACCGGAAGCGAATGACGTTCCAGGACCCAGAGAAGCCCGTAAAACGCCATCTGGTGTCTCGTTTCAGGGCGAATAGGGCCTTTCTTCCAGTCGACGATGGCGACGCCATCGCTCATCTGCTGGATACCATCCATGCGGCCCTTCAGGGTCACGTCATCGCCGGCGTGGTGGACGACCGTGACCTCGATCTCAGAAAGCTCTGGGCGAGGAAGCTCACAGAACCTCGCATAGACCTCCGTAGCCTCGGAGATGGCGCGACGGATGTCTGATGGCTTTCCGACGGCGGCAAGATCGATGTTGAGATGGGTCGATCCGATTTCCATCCTGGCCACGAGTTCGATGTCTTTGATGCGTCCGTCAGTCAGGTCGCGAGCTATCAGACGGTGAACGAGCTGGCCGATCCAGCCTTCCCTGCTCGTCTTGCCATAGATCCCACGAAAATGGGAAAGGCCTTGATCGGGGCATTGCATGAACCGTTGGAACGACGATGCCGAAATCACGAGAGGCGGACCCGGGGTAAAGCTCGGCAATTCGATCATCGACGATAAACGTAACCGAACCTCGTCGAGATTGGTTCACCGTCCTGCAACCGCGACGTATCCTGGGCGGCCATGAAATGGCGCTATGCCGTGGCGTCGGCGTTGGGGTTCGTATTTCTCGGAGTCATCATCACCGGTTGGCTCGTATTGTCGCGTTCCGACGAGATCCTCGGCGAAACCTTTGTAGGCCCCATCGAGGCATCGGGCATGACCGGCGAAGAGCTGGCCACCGCGCTCGATGGATTCGAACAGGCCCTCGCGGCCAGAGAACGAATAATCTCGATCGATGGCACGTCGATCGCCGTGCTTGGCGAAGACCTCGGTTTCGGCGTCGACACCGAAACCACCGTGGCGCAGGCTCTGGCCCTGGGCCGCGGCTCCTTTTGGGAGACCGTGAGCTCCACTCTTTTTGCCAAGCCTGCCTACCTGGAGCCGGTGGTCGAGGTTTCGGAGTCGAAGGTCGCGAGTGCGTTCGGCACCTTCAACGAGCAACTGGTGGAGAACCAACCGTTCGACGGTGCTATCCGCTACGAGAACGGGAACGTTCTCCTCGACCCGCCCCGGCCCGGAGTCGGCATCGCGCTCGGGCCCGACCTGGAAGCGAAGCTGATCTCGGGGTTTCTGGGACCGCCCGAAGATCTGGTGATCCTCGACCTAGAACCGCGCTCGCCTGTTGTCACCGACGAAGCAGCCGCTGAAGCTCTCGCCCATGCCCGGCGACTCGTTGCAGCCACGGTCACGCTTCGATCAGAGAACCCGCAAGTCGCAATCTCGTTCACTCCCGCTCAACTAGGAAGGGCTTTGACCTCATCGGTGGAGGGTCGGAGCCTCGTCGCCGGACTCGACCCTTCCGTGATGGAGACTTACCTCGAGCCGCTCCGGGATGACCTGGAAGCGCCGCCGCAGGATGCGGTCATCACGATCACCGAAAACGATGAGGTGATCATCGAGCCCAGCCGGCCCGGAGGTTTGATCGATCTTGACCTCGTCGTAAACGCCGTGGTCGCCGCCGCAGAAACGGACGACCGAACCGGACCCCTCACGTATGTGGAAGGGGCGGACCCGGCGTTCACGACCGCTGACGCCGAATCTCTCGGAATTACAGCCAAGGTGAGTGAATTCACGACGTTCCACGATTGCTGCCAGCCGCGCGTCCAGAACATCCATCAGATCGCTGACATCGTGGACGGAGCCATCGTGATGCCTGGCGAAGAGTTCAACGTAAACGAATTCGTAGGACCACGTACACGCGAAAAGGGCTTCGTGCCTGCGCCGATGATTCTGGCCGGTCGTTTCGTCGACAGTGTTGGAGGAGGTATCAGCCAGTTTGCGACCACGCTGTACAACGCCGTGTTCTTCGGGGGATACACCGACATCACGCACACGCCGCATTCGTTCTACTTCAGCCGATATCCGGAAGGGAGGGAAGCCACGGTGTCCTTCCCGAAGCCAGATCTCATCTTCCGCAACGACACGGACGCGGCACTCCTCATCAAGACCGAATACACCGACACCGAAATCACGGTCAAGTTCTTCGGTGACAATGGTGGCCTCGATGTCCAGGCCGGCCTCTCAGAACGGTCGCGCTTTCGGAACCCGGTCACCGAATATCAGCCCGATTCGTCGCTGACCCCCGGGACCGAGCGAGTCGTATCATCAGGCTCAACCGGCTGGGATGTCACGGTGACGAGGACCATTACTCATCCCGATGGTGAGGTAACCGTCGAAACCTGGGACGAACGCTATCGGCCGCAGCCACGGATCGTGCGGCGACACCCGTGCTCGATCCCCGGCGCTACCCAGGCCTGCCCGACAACTACCACTTCCACCGTCGCACCACCAACAACAACGGCGGCGACGACGACAGTGGCTCCGTCTACCACAATGGCGCCAACCACGACATCAACCACCACGACATCGACAACTACGACATCAACCACAGCCCCGTCGACCACGTCGACGACGGCAGCTCCCGGTTAGTAGAAGACGAAGAAGGATTCGACGATGTCGACCGCACCCGCCTCGGCAGCCGGGTTCCAGCCACCGGTGCGCCGCACGACGATCGTGTTCGAGGCCGTGAAGACGTGGTTGATCTGGTCGTCTGATTCGAGAAGGCGGGCGGCCAATCGGGCCGGGAATGAGTCATCGCCTTCGGTCTCGGAAACCGCCGAGAATCCGGCGCCGTCCTGACCGGACACCGATCTATCGGTATCGAGAACGAGCAAATCATCGATCCTGGTTACCGATGCGGTGATCTGCTGGCCCATGAAACGGGACTCTACTCCTTCAGGAATCTGCTGCCGACCTGCAATACGCGGATGACGTTGGTACGCGATCCCCGCGGTACGCCGGCCACCATGAGGACCGTATCCCCGTCTCTCACGAGACCCTCTCTCTCGAGCAGCCGGCTGGCGGCCTGGTCCATCTCATCCGCGGTCGGGTAATCGCGGTCGAGCAGCTTGGGAACGACGCCATGAAACAAGGCGAGCCGGTGATAGACGCTCGCATCCGTGGTGATGGCGGCCACTCTCGCCTTGGGCCGATACTTCGAGATCAGGCGAGCAGTTCTCCCTGACGAGGTGAATACGACGATGGTCTCGATGCCGAGATTGTCGGCTACTTCGGAAGCTGCCTTGGTGAGGGCGGAGGCAATGGGATACTCGTGTGCCATGAAGTCCTCACCGACCGAGCGGACGTGAGCCATTTCGGCTTCGACGCAGATCCGGTGCATGACCCGCACTGCCTCGACGGGGTGGTCGCCCACCGCGGTCTCAGAGCTGAGCATCACAGCGTCGGTTCCGTCAAAAACCGCGTTCGCGACATCCGACACCTCAGCCCTCGTCGGGCGGGTGGCGGTCCGCATGCTTTCGAGCATCTCGGTTGCAGTGATCGAGATCTTGCCCTGGGCGTTGGTGGCGTCGATGATTTCCTTCTGGACCCGGGGCAACACTTCAAATGACATCTCGACACCGAGATCCCCCCGGGCGACCATGACGCCATGGGCCTCCTCGATGATTTCCGCAAGCGCCTTATAGGCGGCGGCGCGCTCGAGCTTGGCAATCACCCGGGCGTCTGGGCTGTAGTCCTTGACGAGACGAATGTCCGATGCGCTGGCAACAAAGCTCGCCGCCACGTAATCGACCCCCAGCTCGGCTCCGAATTTCAGATCCTCGGCGTCTTTTTCGGTGACCGCCGCTACGTCAAAGATTCCCTCGGGAAACGCCGCCCCCTGGCGATCGCTGCACGTACCGCCCTGCAGGACACGTGCTTTGATGACCGGCTCGACCGCCTCCACCACCAGCGCGATCCGACCGTCAACGAGATATACCGGGTCGCCGGGTTCGATGCCGGCAACAGAATCGAGATAGCCGATCGGGATGGTGTTGAGGTCGCCTTCGTCTGAGCCCGGAACGAGCGAGACGGTATGGCCCGCTTCCAACTCGATCTGGCCGCCCGGAAACGTTCCGACCCGAATTTTGGGACCCTGGATATCTTGCAGGATCGCAACGGGCTTGCCGTGCTTTTCGGCGGCCTCGCGAACCCATGTAAACGTTTGAGCATGGATATCTCTCGTCCCGTGCGAAAAATTCAGCCGGGCGACATCCATTCCCGCGTCGACCAGACGCATGATGGTTTCGGGATCGGCGGTCGCGGGTCCCAGGGTCGCGATAATCTTGGTTTTTCGTTCGGCCATATCTGTGACGTTAGTGCCAGGTCACCTCTCCCAACGGGCGAACCGCGCGCGCAGGATCTGACCGGGATTGGAGCCCGAAGCTACCCTGCCGCCGTGAAACTTTGCACGGTCGGACCGGTTGTGGCCACCACGGTGTTGTCCCTGGTTCTGGTCGCCTGCGCACCTGCGGACAGTGATGACGCCAACCCGGCCACTACCGGGACGAGTCTGCTGCCCCCAACGACCGCCGCTTCGCCGACTGCGCGGGAGATCTATGACCTCGTGTCTCCGTCGGTCGCGTTCGTGGAGACCGATGTATCGACCGGCAGCGGTGTGTTGTTTGACAATGGTTGGGTGGTGACCAACGCCCATGTCGTCTGGCCCCGTGACGAAGTTCGGCTGGTGTTCAGCGACGGCGAGGAACACGTGGATGTCCCGGTACACAGGTACGACGACTACATCGATCTGGCTCTCCTCGGGCCGATCGAGACCGAGCGGAACGGAATACCCCTGCTCGATACGATCGAGGTTTCCACGGCCGACGAGGTGTACCTGATCGGATATCCCGCAGAATCGGAAACCTTTCCGTCACCCAGCATCACCCGGGGGCTCGTGGCCCGGCTGCGACTTTGGGAGCAAACCGGTTTGGAGTTCATCCAGAGCGATACGGCAATCGCAGGCGGTCAGAGCGGAGGCGCCCTGGTGTCTGCCGAAGGCACCGTGATCGGAATCTCCGGGCTGACGTTCAGCGATGCTGGATTTGCGCTATCGCTCCCCATCGACGCCGTGGCCGCAACCATCGCCGATCTCATCACGGGAGCGTCGCCGCAAGCGTTCGCAGACTCACTGGCGTCCGGGCCGACCACGTTTCAAGCCGAAGTCCGCATCCGGCATGCGTGGGATGAAGAAGCGTTCGTTTTCGAGGGCGCCGCAGAACCTACGGTGCTCACAATCACGGGCGGCTCCGAACCGAACCTGACCGTCCTCGACACGTTTGGCGAGGTGATCTACCCGGTCGCGGACGAGGAACCAGAGACAACCGGTGACAGCAGAGTGTTCACGTTCGACACGCGCGGATTCGGGCCTGTCTACGCGTTCCTTACCGACCGGCCAGTCGATTCCACTCTCACCGTGGCCTCCGACCAGCAATTCGTTCATGTCGTCGACAACGATGATGCTCGCCGGGCCCGGATTGGCGCCCGCATCGAAGGATCCTTTGGCATCCCGGGCGACTATGACTGGTTTAGCCTTCAGCTCGACGCAGACGAGTCAGCCACAATCTCCGTCGATTCGTTGGGAGACGTCGAGTTGCTGATCGACAGGGCCGACAATCCATCGGCAGTTCTGGCCGAGGACTTCGACAGCGGCGGAGGGCTGTTTGACTCGAATCCCGAGGTCACATTTACCGCCGCTGAGGCAGCTGAATACGTGATTGTTGTGTACGAGGCCTTTGCAGAGGCCCCCGCCGGCTACGTAATGACCGTTGAATAGGCCGCTCGTTGGAGTCCCGGTCAAAGCCTTTGGAGTAGCCAAAGAACGCCTGTCATCCGAGTTGTCGGCTACGCAACGAAGGCGCCTCGGTCAAGCGCTGGCTGCTCGCACCGTCGCAACCATCACAGAAGCCGGGTTGGTCGCAGCGATCGTGGCGGCCGACGAGGCCGTCAGCGGCTGGGCTCGAAACGCGGGAATCAACGTCGTCGAGCAGGTCCGGCCAGGGCTCAACGGCGCTGCCCAGGATCTGGTGCTCGCGGCAGCCGGACCCTGGGCGATCGTATTCGCCGACCTACCGCTCCTACGTACAGATGACATAGAGGCGCTGGAGCGAGCTATGCAGGGTGGTCAGGTGATCGGCCCATCTCGCGATGGGGGAACCAACGCTTTGGCCGCTTCCGGCCCTGCGATTGACTTCTCGTATGGCCCCGGGAGTTTCCACCGACATGTACACGTGATGGACCGTCCGGAAGTTGTCGTCCGGACCGGGCTCGCCCTCGACCTCGACAATCCTGATGATCTTGCCCACGCCCGCCGCAGTTCACCATGGCTGGATGAACTGCTGGCCGGTTTTGGCGCTTTCTAGGCTGCCTGTCATGACAGGTCTCGCAACTCCGGGCCGGGTATTGGCAGTCGGGGCCCACCCGGATGACATTGAATTCGGGTGCGGCGGCACCCTTGCTCGCTGGGCGGAAGAAGGAGCCGCTATCACCATGGTGATCATGACCGATGGCTCCAAAGGCAGCTGGGACGCTGATCAAGACCAGGCCGCCCTGGTCGCGGAACGAAAAGCAGAACAGGCAAGAGCAGCTGAGGTTATCGGCGCCGGGATTGTCGTCATGCTCGATCACGTTGACGGCGAGCTCGTGTACACCGCCGAACTCAGGACAGAGCTATGCCGACTCATCCGCACTCACCAACCCGACGTGCTCTTGACGCACGATCCCTGGAAGGCGTATGAGCTCCATCCGGATCATCGTGTGACGGGCTGGGCCGTCACCGACGGGGTGGTATCGGCCCGTGATCCCCTCTTCGAGCCGGAGATGAGCATTCCTCCCCACCGCCCGGAACACCTGTTGTTGTGGAAGGCAGCCGAACCCGACTATTGGGAGGACATCTCCTCGACGTGGACGAAGAAAATCGCTGCTCTGCTGTGCCACGCATCCCAGAGTGAGACCACCATGGATGGCGCCGACCAGAGCGGTACAGATCGGGAACGGTTCGAGAAGCGCTTGCAGAGGCATGCCGCGGAACTGGGACGACCCGCCGGCCTCGCTCTCGCCGAGTCATTCAAAAAGCTTCAGCCCTGACGGTCGGCGAGCGCCGACCAATCGACCGGTTGGGAGATCTCCGGCAGGTCGACTGCGATCGCCTCGAGGTATTTCTGGGCAGCTCCTGTATTGAACACGACGACGGGCTCATCAGGATCCAGCTGACCGTCCGCCACCAGATCGTGGGCGACCGCCAGGCACGCTCCGGTTTCCGGGCACACCGCAATACCTTCGAGTGCGCCGGCACGCGCCGCCCATTCCAACAGGTTCTGGTCTGAGGCCGCAGCCGCCGCACCGCCGGACTCCCTCACGGCGTCGAGGATCATGAAATCTCCGATGGCCGCCGGCACCCTGAGACCGCTGGCCACTGTCGTGGGGTTCGGAAAAGATGTCGCAAATCGCTCGCCCCGTTCATATGCGGTGACGATCGGCGCGCATCCCTCGGCCTGACACGCGTACATCCTGGGCAGGTCAGCGCTTTCGAGCCAGCCGATCGTGGCCAGCTCACCGAATGCCTTCCACATCCCGATCAACCCGGTACCCCCGCCCGTGGGATACAAGATCGCGCCCGGGAGCCGCCAGCTGGATTGCTCAGCGAGTTCCAGTCCCATGGTCTTCTTGCCCTCGATCCGGTATGGCTCCTTGAGGGTTGAGACGTCGAACCACCCCATGGCGGCGTTGCCGGTTCGAATGAGGGCCGCACAGTCGTTGATAAGCCCATCTACGAGATACGCCCTGGCCCCGTAGTGGGCAGCCTCGGCCTGATTCACAGCCGGGGTGTCCGAAGGCATGAAGACCCATGCCTCGAGGCCCGCCCGGGCCGCATAAGCGGCCATCGCGCCTCCGGCGTTTCCTGCCGTGGGAATCACGAGCCGGCTGATGCCGAGTTCCCGGGCACGGGTGACCGCCATCGCCAGGCCGCGGCTCTTGAACGAACCGGTGGGCAGTTGTGACTCATCCTTGATCCACAATTGGTTCAACCCGAGTTCCTGGCCCAGACGCTCGCATCGGATGAGCGGTGACATCCTCTCCCCCAGAGACACGATGGACGCAGGATCCTCGACCGGCGACAACTCTTGATAACGCCACATGCTCTGGTCGCGGTGCAAGAGCTCGTCGCGGTCGACCTCATGCGCGATCCGCTCCAGGTCGTAGCGCACCCAGAGTGGGCGATCCGCGTGGGTGGTCTCGACGGTGCGGTGGTCGAGCCTGGTGCCGTCGATCGCGGATTCGAGGTGGGTTACGTAGCTCATGACCGTCCAAGCTAGGGCTCTGGATGCAGCCTTGTCTGCCAAGAGAACTGCAGGTAACGTGACGCAGGCCCGCGAACAACGTATCAGTCCGCGAGCAAGGTACCAGGAGGCCGGGTGGAGCTGAGAACCAGAGACGTCGACACGTTTGCCGCGGTCGCACGGGCCTTGCTACCGGCTTTGACGGACGAAGATCCCTTCCTCTCGGCATCCATCGAGGATCTCGGAGTTCGGGCCAGATTCCCTCATCTCTTCTCACTTCTGGCATCGGCGGAGCAACGCGAGCTGGTGCTTGCTTTGCGGTTGCTCGGGTCGAGGGCCGGCGGCGCAGCGTTGCACGGGACGCCCCGACCGTTCTCCGATCTCTCCCCTGGCCTGGCCCAGTCGTCTCTGGCAAAGATGGCCGGCCATCAGCGGATGCCTCCCCGCCAGGTGTTCGGATCGCTGAAGAAGCTGACAGGTTTTCTTGCGGCATCGGCCAACCCAATCGCTCGAAGCGCCATGCATTACCCCGATCCGGGCCCGGCTCCCCGGACGGCACGCCGAATCCAGGCAACACTGATCTCGGGATCAACCGACCTGACCTGTGACGTGGTCATCGTCGGCTCGGGGGCCGGCGGTGGAGTCGCCGCGGGGGTACTCGCCGGTGCCGGGCTCGACGTCATCGTTTTGGAGAAAGGACAGCTCCGCACCGAAGCCGATTTCACCCACGATGAGGCGGAAGCCTACGAGCATCTTTATTTGGATGCCGCGCTCGGAGCGACCGACGACAAAGGCATCGGTCTGCTGGCAGGCTCATGTGTCGGAGGTGGAACCGTTGTCAACTACACGACATCGTTCGCAACCCCGCATAGCGTGCGAGCGGAATGGGACGGCCTGGCCGGATTCCACAGCCTGTTCTCCGGGCCGGAATACGAAACCGCGACTTTGGCGGTCCAGCGGCGGGTCAACACCAACGACTACTCAGGACTCCCATCAACATCAGATGCCCTCATGGAAAAGGGACTGCGTGAATTGGGATGGCACGTCGCGTCCCAGGACCGCAACGTCACCGATTGCCCCCAGGATGACTCCTGCGGGTTCTGCGTCATGGGCTGTCGACTCGGGGCCAAGCAGTCGACGCTCGTGACCTGGCTCGAAGACGCGTACCATCTCGGCACGCGCATCATTGCGGGCGCAGACGTCCGCCAAATCATGACCACCAACGGCCGCGCCACGGGAGTACGCGCCCGGGTCGCCGGACACGACCTGACGGTTCACGCCCGGGCAACGGTTCTGGCGGCTGGTGCGCTCAACTCACCGGCAATCATGCTGCGCAGCGGATTGAATCATGCGGGCGTCGGGCACAACTTGCGATTGCATCCGGTTACTGTGGTGTGGGGTCGCTACCAGGACGAGATTCATCCCTGGTCAGGCACCATGCAATCGCGTTACTCAGACCACATCGCGGACCTGGACGGGAACGGTTACGGCGTCAAGATCGAGACGGGACCCGCCCATCCCGCTCTGGTCGCCGCTCTCGTCGGCTGGGGAGGAGGCGACAGCTACAAACGACATCTCGCCGATTATCGCCACTGGTCGCCGATTGCTGCCATTGTGCGAGACCGCGATCCCGGGCAGGTCAAGGTTCGACGCAACGGTGACCCCCGTTGGGTGTTCCGGGTTTCGGAACGCGATCAGGACATGGTTCGTGCAGGCGTAGCTGCCGCCGCCGCCATTCACGCGGCTTCGGGTGCAACCGAGATCATGTCTAATACCATGATCCCCGTGACCTGGAGGCCGGACAGTCACGATCTGGACAACTTCTTGAGCGCAGTCGATGGCGTCGGGTATGGATCTAACCAGATGACCTACGGGTCGTGGCACCAGATGGGAACACTGCGCATGGGGAGTGATCCCGACGAATCAGTGGTCGATGCCCATAACGAGACTCACGCCACACGTGATCTCTTCGTAATGGACGGCTCGACATTCCCAACCGCATCGGGCGTCAATCCGATGATCACCATCGAAGCGATCGCCCATCGCGCTGCATCGATTCTCGCCGCGAACCTGACCTGAGGGTGGGCGAATCTAGTCGTAGATCCGGTCGTTGGTGTTCGGATCGAAGAAGTGCAACTTGTTCGTGTCAATGACAAGACGCAGCTGGTCACCGCTTGACACCGGGACATCCGACGACAGGCGTGCCGTCATCGAGGTGTTGTCGCCGAGCACCGAAGGATCCTGGCCCGTATCGGCCAGCAATTCTTCGATGTCTGGTGTGACGACAGGCCGGGTCGGGAGGTGGTAGTGAGCAAAGCTCTCATATCCCAGGACCTCAACCACGTCGACTTCTGCCGAGACCGTGCGTCCTTCTGGCTCCGAACCCACCATGCGGGCGTCTTCGAAGGCTGAGGGACGTACGCCCATGATGATCTCTTGTCCGGCATAGCCGGAGAGAGTCGGATTGTTGCTGATCAGCCCAGGCGGCAGTTTCAAGGATTCACCTGCCAAGGATGCCATGAGGCCACCGGCGCCGTCGCTCTCGAGGTGTGTGTATACGAAGTTCATCGCCGGACTGCCGATGAAGCCTGCTACGAACATATTGTCCGGATACTGGAAGAGGGCGAACGGCGTGTCGATCTGCTGGACCTTGCCCTTACGAATGACAGCTACCCGATCCCCCAGGGTCATGGCCTCGACCTGATCGT
This sequence comes from Actinomycetes bacterium, assembly GCA_024638625.1. Lineage (GTDB taxonomy): Bacteria > Actinomycetota > Acidimicrobiia > Spongiisociales > SHLN01 > JABDOU01. Next base: position 4,478 of record JAHEJY010000022.1, on the reverse strand, counting down.
GGGTTACGTAGATCGTCGTTGTCCCGAGTCGCTTATGGAGCAAGCTCAGCTCAGTGCGCATCTGCACACGCAGCTTCGCATCGAGGTTGGAGAGCGGCTCGTCCATGAGGAAGGCAGCTGGTTCGCGCACGATGGCCCGACCCATCGCCACTCGCTGGCGCTGACCACCCGAGAGTGCTTTCGGTTTGCGATGGAGGTAGTCAGTGATTTCGAGAGAGCGGGCGGCGTCTTCGACCCGGGCTGTGATCTCATCTTTGGGCATGTTGCGAAGCTTGAGTCCGAACGCCATATTGTCGAAGACCGTCATGTGCGGATAGAGGGCATACGTCTGGAACACCATGGCGATGTCGCGATCCTTCGGAGGAACGTCGTTGACAACCCGGTCACCGATGCTGACTTTGCCCTCAGAGATCTCTTCCAGGCCGGCCACCATGCGCAGGAGCGTCGACTTCCCACAACCCGAAGGTCCTACCAAGACGAGGAACTCGCCGTCGGCGATATCGATATTGACACCTTCAACAGCCCTCGTCCCATCGGGATAGATCTTGCCGACTTCTTCCATCGTGATTCCGGCCACCAAAACCTCCTAGGGGATAACCGCTGGACAGGTTATCAGGCCCCAGGATGCTTGGCCACTGGATATGTAAGAGTCACCCTCGCATCGTCATCCGGAGCCCCGAGGCTAAGCTGACGCCCGCGCCAGGCGCTGACCACCATTCGGAGGTGGTGTAATAGGTAACACAGCTGGTTCTGGTCCAGTCGTTGGGGGTTCGAGTCCTCCCCTCCGAGCGGACCTCTCTCGAGGTACCAAGCCCACAACCGACGCCGCCGACTGCCAAAAGGATGGCAGCGCGGCGGCACCAACAAGGCCCCGTCGTCTAGCGGCCCAGGACGCTGCCCTCTCAAGGCAGTAACGCCGGTTCAAATCCGGTCGGGGCTACGGAGATTGGTAAGGATCACCCAACGGGTGGTCCTTACCAATTGAAGCCTCAAGAGGTTTCAGACCGGTAATGCGGCGGCGCTGCGTTTTCAAGCGTCGCTAGCAGGGGACGGGAAGGTGGCAACGGCCGGTCCCGACTTCGAGGCGGTGAGTTGAGGTGGTTTTCGCCGAACGCAACGCAGCAGTGACGGCATGTAGGCCCCGCCGTTGAAACGGCGGCGCAACTGAGGCCATCAACCGCGAGCAGCCGCCAACCAGCCCTCGACCATCGAGCGGTTGGCCTCGATCCAGGCTGCCGCATCGGCACGCAGCATCGCATCGGTGTATTCGGCTTCAGCCGCCATACGGGCGTTTTGGTCGGCGATGTCCTGAAGCGGGAGCTGTACTGCTTCTAGCAACCGGCGGATGGGCGGGTTCTCGTCGAGGAATTCTGTGTTGGCCACGGCTCTGATGTCGTTGACCGGCCAACCGAGCTCGCATGGATCGGCCCCGGCGCATCCCGCCAGGCCCGAGACCGAGGTCTGGAGGTCCTCATCGGCCTCGAGCGCCGGGGATTCGAGCCAGACGACGTCCTGGCCGGGAGCGAGAACGTCGATCGTCCAATTCGGCGTCCACGTGTAGAACAGCGCGGGCTGGCCCATCTCGACGCGGGGACGCACGACGTCGTTGATCAGGTCGCCGTAGACGCCCACGACCTGTTCGACGTTGCGGCCCCAATCCAGCTCTTCGAGGTGCTTGTCGATCACAACGTGACAACCCCAGCCCTCGTTGCACCCGTAGAGGTCGGCCAGTCCGTCGCCGTCCGTGTCGAAGACTGCTGCGATCGACGGGTCGGCGAGCTGGCTCATGGAGTTGATACCCATGGCATCCGCCGTCGCCTTGTCGATGAGGTAGCCCTGGAGTGCACCAGACGGGACCTCGAATCCGACGGGTTCGATCGGCTCCGAGATCAGCTGGCCACTGAAGAGCTCTCGATCGAGATAGATGTCGTGGAGCGGGAACCATCCGTTGACCCACAAATCCACCTCTTCCTGGGCAAGTGCCGGATAGAACGTATTGGCGTCGCGTGTCAGGTCGGCAGGATCGGTGACCTCGTATCCCAGCTCGTCGAGGAGCTGGGCGTAGATCTCGGCCTGGAACCAGCCTGTGTCCCAGGTTGCCCGTGCCATCGTCACCTGTCCGCCCGTCACGCCGTCGCCGGCAGCCGGCCCTCCGTTGCCGTCCTGCTCTTCGGCGAGGCTGCCGCAGGCGGCGAGAAGGAACGCCAAGCCCGCTACCAGCATGAATCGGTGTTTCCTCCCCATGACCAAACTCATTCCTCTGTGGGGGCGGGTTGCTCGGCGAGCGGTCTGCCGTCGTCGCCGAGGCCGTGGTGGGCCAGCAAAGCGCCGTGCTGTGATCGGAACAAAGCGGCGTCGTAGTGGCTCTCGAGCAGGTCGAGCTCCTCATGAAAGGCGACGTACAGGCTGCCACACATGACCAGCAGGACAACAGCGAAGGGCAGCCCTGTGGTGATGGCTGCGGTCTGGAGCGCACCGAGCCCGCCTCCTATGAGCAACACACCGGCGACGACACCCTCCATGACTGCCCAGAAGACCCGCTGCGGCTTCGGCGAGTCGAGCTTGCCTCCAGAGGTCAGGTGGTCGACAACAAGCGATCCCGAGTCCGACGAGGTTACAAAGAACGACACGACGAGGATGATTCCGAGCAGTGAAGTGAACTGCGTGAGCGGAAACGCCTGGAGCATGTCGAACAGCGCCGTGGCCACGTTCTCGTTCACCGCAGTGGCCACGTCGCGGACTCCTTCGAGCTGCAGGTTGATGGCGGTACCGCCGAACACCGACATCCATAATGCGGAGAGAAGGGTGGGAAACGCCATCACACCGAGGACGAGTTCCCGCACCGACCGCCCTTTCGAGATCCTGGCGATGAACATCCCGACGAACGGCGACCAGGAAATCCACCATCCCCAATAGAAAATGGTCCAGCCCTGCTGCCAGGTCGTGTCGCTGAACGCCTCACTCCAGAACGACAGCTCCGGCAGGACGGAGATGTACTCACCGAGGCTCTGAGTGAATACGGAGAAGATGAACAAGGTCGGTCCTACGACAATGATGAACAACATGAAAAGGATCGCCAGGTTGATGTTGAGCTGGCTCAACCGCTTCACGCCTTTGTCGAGTCCGGCCACCACGGACATCGTTGCCGCCCCCGTGATGATGGCGATGAGCAGCACCTGAAATCCGGTCCCGGTCGGTGTCCCGAATAGAAAGTTGAGCCCAGCCGCCGCCTGACCGACCCCAAGGCCGAGGGAGGTGGCCAGGCCGAAGAGCGTTGCCAGCACGGTGAGGATGTCGATGACGTTCCCCCATGTGCCGTAAATTCTCTCGCCGAGGATCGGATAGAAGACGGAGCGGAAGGTGAGCGGAAGACCGCGGTTGTACGCAAAGAAAGCCAGGGCCAGGCTGACCAGCGCGTAGATCCCCCACGGATGCAGACCCCAGTGGAAGAAGGTAACTGCCAGCGCAGCCTCCCCTGCCTCCCCGGTCATCGGATCGACGCCGAACAGCGGCGGCGGACCGGCCAGGTGAAAGATGGGCTCGGCCACCGACCAGAACATGAGGCCAATCCCCATGCCGGCGCTGATGAGCATGGCGTACCACGACGCCGTCGAGAACTCGGGTTTGGCTTCGGGGCCACCCATGCGGATCTTGCCGTATCGGCTAAAGGCAAAGAAGAAACCCACGACCACGAACACGTTCGCCGCCAGGATGTAGAGCCAGCCGAACGTGTTTCCGATGAAGCCGAGGACCTCACCGAAGACATCTGATGCGGCGTCCTGGAACAGCAGCGTGAGCGAGATGAACGCCACCAGGATTCCCGCCGACCAGAACGTCACCTGGGGATGAATGTCGAAGCCCCACTTGACTATGTTGGTGTCGCCGGGTTCTCGGTGTGCCACCTCCGGGTAGAAGTCGATCTCTGGATCGACCTGAAGGCCTTCGAACGGCCTTCGATCGCGGATCGCCTCTCGCCGGCGCCGCCGCTCTTCTTCTTCCCAGTCCTCGTATGCCTCGGTGACCTCTGTGAGATCCTCGTCAGCCATGTCGCAAGCCTCTCTCTCGCTCCGCCACGAAGACAGCGACAGCGTCCGCCGAAGGACAGCCACTCGCAAAACGTGGCCTGGCTCAACCTAGCAAAGGCCACACTGCGATGTCCGCAGGCACCAATGCTTCGGCGTCGAGGGTGTCGGCTGTGTCGTCACCGTGCATCGGTGTCCGGGGCCGCATCCAATGGGAACACCTCATCGACCTCACGTGTCATGATGAGCTCCCAAGCCCGCACCCCGACATGCGGCTGGTCACGCACATGGGTAGTCGAGGCCGCTCACAGGGCAGCGTCCTCGTGAGGAAACAAGCGGCACAAGAAAGAATTCCGCTGCCCGCCCCCTCGCCCCACGTCCACACCAACCCACAGAGTCGCTCCCTGCACCGACAGCTAAGGCGTCGTATGGCTGAACTACCGAACCCCCTACTTA
>JAHEJY010000132.1 GCA_024638625.1 Actinomycetes bacterium | reverse complement strand
TCGCGATTCGGATTGGGTCCACCGGGATCAACCCCGGGCGTCGTAGAGCCCGGATGGGCCAGGAGGTGAACGATTCTCGGTATCCACGCGTGGCTCTCGGTTTGGACGAGATGCACCAGAACCGTATGCGCGGACCACTCGTCTGCAACTGATGCGTGCAGCCAAGCATCCGGCAGATTTCCATACATGGCCCGCAGCACGGTGGGCGCTCGTTGGAGCAGTGGCATCACTTCGGCTACGTCGACCATGTTCGGAACCTAGCTGAGCATCCGATCCACCGGGCCACCAAAGCGGCGTCGTGGCTCGGGGCTCCGGCTGTTGAAGTCGCCTCAGGAGTTCTGCTCAGGAGCAGCAAGGGTGGAAGCGAAACCACAGCTCACCGCCAGTTGAGGACTTCGGAACGACGTTATGGCCTCGATGCTTGAGCCGTCCTCGCTGATGTCGAGTACCTGGATCCCGTCGACGTTCAGCAAGCCGTCCGGTCCGGGAGCATACGTTGCAAGAGCGGGTTGGCCGTTGGCTCGTCCCATCACCATGGTGACGCCATGCGGTCGGGACGGAGCGAAGATGGCTGCCTCCACGAACGCCGCAACGTCGTGCGACCCGCGATACCAGGTGGTGAGCGGCGGCATGGACAATCGCACGTCTTCGCTGACCGTTGCCAGAAACTCCGAGATATCCGCCAGCTCCCACGCTCGCAGATACTTGGCGAGCAAGGATTTGACGGTTGGGTCGTCGGGGTCTGCGTTGGCAACCATCGGTGATCCACTGACGATTTCTCGCGCTCGATAGAGGAGGCTGTTCACGGCAGACGACGACGTGTCGAGGACCTCGGCGACTTCATCGTGGGAGAAGTCCAGCACATCGTGCAAGAGAAGCGCGGCCCGTTGCCGCGCAGACAACTGCTGGAGAGCCGCGACGAATGCAAGGCTGACCCGCTCGCGAGCCAGGGCAGTGTGTTCAGGGTCTCCCCGCAGGCCGATGGTGTGATCTGCGACCGGCTCGACCCAATCGATTCCCGACTCGGCTGGTCCCGGCATCGACCCGGAAGTTGCAGGCGGCCCCATGCTGATCGGGTGCAGCCTTCGTTGCCGCCCACGCAGTCGATCTATGCACATGTTGGTCGCAATCCGGTACATCCAGCCTGGAAACGAGCCGCGCCCGTCGTAGGTGTCGAGCCGCTGCCAGGCTCGCAGCAGCGTGTCCTGCACGGCCTCTTCGGCTTCGTGTCCGGACCCGAGCATCCGGTAGCAATGGCGAAATAACCGGACGCGGTGGCGGTCGGCAAGTTGGCCAAACGCCTCGGCGTCTCCCTGTCTTGCCAACTCCAGCACCGGGCCAAGGTCATCCGTTTCATGAGTCGTCATGTGTTCCCTCGAGCGTTGGTCGCTCTACCCAGTATGACGTTGGAGCCGGATGAAAGCTCGCGCTCGGAATACAGGCGCGAAGAATTCTTGGAAACGCCGCGAGATCAGGGCCATCGAGATCGTCTTGATGTGTATACGGCACCGGCGAGGTGCGCACGTTCGAGGAGGAGAACTCATGTCATCGCTCAGCACCCCTTCGGTCCTTCTGACCGTACGAGGGACCGTCATTCCAACCGACCGCGAAGCGACCCGCCAGCTTCACAACCAAACAGCCGGCTCACCCGAGGGCGTCGCTGCGGCCCGTTCGCTCGGCGACCTCAGCCACAATGTATTCACCCCGGTACCCGGGATGCCCGGAGCTGAGGAGAACGAACTCCTCTTCCTCGATGTCTGGAAAGACGCCGAGGGGATCGGAACGTTTTTCTCGGATGAGCAAGTGCAACACGGGGCGAACATGATGTTCTCCGAGCGTGAGGCCGTCGTGTGGATGCCCGCCGACGGTGCGTTCGGGTTCGAGTTGTCGCCTCCTATGCATATGACGGGCCGCTATCTCGGTGTTGCGAGGGGACCGGTCGACGATCCTCAAAACGCCATCAACGTGTTTCGTAAGGTCGTCGAGCCCACGATCTCCGACGCCCGGCGGCATGGTCAGATTTCACATCAGCTATATGTGCGGCTTCCGATGCCAGGTCAGCCCGCTCCGGCTGAGGTGCTCGGCCTGGACCTGTGGGCGGATGCGAGCGGCATGGGGGAGTACTACGAATCACTCTCCGGTTTTGAAGCAGCGTTCAGCGACGCACCGCACACTTCGGTGTGGGAATCGGCAACCGGAGGCACGTGGACCGAGTGGTAGGCCGCCCACACGAGTTGTCTAGTCGGAGTGAGCCAGGTGGTTGGGGTCGGTGATCTCGACCAGCCAAATGCGGAGGCCGTCGGGGTCGTCGAGGCCGAGTGACCGGTCGCCCCAGGGATTGTCCAGCACTTCCCGGGCGATCGGCACACCACGATCGGTCAGAATCTGAGCCCACTCGTTTACGTCCTCGACGTCGAAGGCCATCTCGACGCCGGAGGCGGGTTGTTTGAAACTGCGAGCGCCGTAGGGAGGGCCGAACAGCTCCACGCTGCGTCCACGCCCGGCGCCGAGGATTGCACCCGGTCCGGCCTCGCCGTCCCACTCCTTGAGCACCCGCATGTCCAGCTTGTCCCGGTAGAAAGCCAAAGAGCTCTTGAAGTCGGCAACGTTGATGGCGACGTTCAGTCGGCTGGTGTCCACATCGCAGAAGCTAGCGATCGAACCGGCTAGCCGGGAGATGGCCGGGGTGCCGGGTTTTGCTAGTGTCGAGTGCATGAGTGATACCTTTACCGTTGAACGTTCAGAGACCATCAACGCACCGGCCGACCAGGTCTACCGCCACATGATCGATTTTCGGAAGTGGGGGAAGTGGTCGCCCTGGGATGAGATGGACCCCAACATGGAGAAGACCTTTTCAGGCTCCGACTCCGGAGTCGGAGCGAAGTACTCGTGGACCGGAAACCGCAAAGTGGGTGAGGGGCGCATGGAGATATTGGAAGCTTCCGAGCCGTCCCGGATCCACGTCGCCCTCGATTTCCTGAAGCCCTTCAAATCCAGCAATACCAACACCTTCACGCTCCAACCGAAGGGCGATTCGACCGATGTCACGTGGTCGATGACAGGACCGATGACGTTGATGACCAGGGTGATGGGCATTTTCAAAAGCATGGACAAGATGGTCGGTCCCGACTTCGAAAAGGGCCTGCAGATGCTGAAAGAGGTAGCCGAAAACGGCGACTCCTGAAAACAGTCCCCCACGAAGTGGGGGAAGGTACCGCAGCCCAGTAGGGCTGGGGTAGGCGGTGGTCGATCTCTCGGAAAAGTCCCCCACGGAGTGGGGGAAGGTACCGCAGCCCGGTAGGGCTGGGGTAGGGGGTGGTCAATGTTGTTCTTGTATCTTGAGTTTTTATGGCAATTAACGAGCCATAGGACTACCTGCGAACCCCCTACCCCGAACTTCGCTTCGCTTCGTTCGGCGGTACTTTCCCCCATCTGGTCGCCGCCTGCGGCGGCTGATGGGGGACTATTAGGGAGTCGGCGTTAGCGGAAGTCGAAGGTTCTGACGATGGGCTCGTTTGACCACTTGAAGGTCGGAATCACGGTTCCTCCTCTGAGGAATCGCTCTCGTTCGCCGGCGTCATTGATCCAGTAGCTGACGGTCTTCACGTAGAACAGACGATGGGTGACGTGAAGTTCGATCCGCCCTGTCATGAGCGCCTCCAGGAAAGCGACCACCCGCGGCACCATGAAATCGGTTGCCAGGGGGCCGACTGCGAATTCAACGAATTCGTGTTCGACGTCGAAGTGCTCGTGCTCCTCGCCATAGTTGATGACCATTTCTTCGCCGAATGCCTCCAGCCCGATCTCGATGTCTGGGTCATCCCTGTGGCGGATTTCGATAGTGATCCCTCCGACGAAGGGCTCGATGCTCGACCGGCCCGAATCGATTCGCCCGGGTTGAATTCGATCGAGCATGGCACCGAGCTGGTCGAGGAGCGCGGCGTTCTGCCCATCGACAGGCTCTTCGAGCTCGATGGTTGCGAAATAGTCTTCGAGGGGCACGGCATCGATGTTCGCAGGTCGTTGACCGGAGCGCGTCGGCTTCGGTCGTTCGGGGTGTCGGCGACTAGACATTCGAGATGGGCAATCTGGGTGTGCACGTGTCTATCAGCCTCCGAAATCCGGTCCCGATGCCCTGATCCGATATTGCGAAAAGGCGGTGGACAGTCATCGGTTTGCCGATCATCGGACTCGTCATCCTCGGCATAGCGACATATCACCCTGGCCAACCTTTCGATCCTGAAGACAGGAAAAGCAAAGGCAATGCGGTTCACCACTCTGGAATCGATCTGCGAAGCCCTTGAGTGCCAGCCTGGGGATATTCTCCGTTTCGAACCGTGAGTGCCCCCGGCGCTTAAGCGATCAACGGGCGACGCGCACGATTTCATACGTTGTGATGGGCGACGGTGGAGTCGAGAACCGGGCGTTGACTGCGTAGAGCCATTTGCCTTTCACGTCGGCGGTGGTCGGGATATCGAAGTCGGGGCTGGAGATCGAATCCACCACGGCTGCGCTCGATCCATCGGGCGACAACCAGAACTCGCTGATTCGGTTTTGGAAGTTTTGCACCACGTATAGGCGCCGGCCTACGAGCACCAACCCGTCGCCATTGGCAGCGTCGGCGCCGCCGAGGTCGATGAGAGTGGAATCTCCGGTCTGCGGATCGACGTTGTAGAGGGCGCCGAGCGCCGAGTTCACAACGATGAGGTTCTTCCCGTTGGGCGAGACCACGATGCCATTGGTATTGAAGTTGTTCGGCACGAACTCGAAGTCGCCGCCCAGGGTAAGGGTGGTGAACCCGCCCGTAGGCTCGCCTGCCCGTCCAAGTTCGACCTTGTAGAGAAACGGTGCGAACGAATCAGTGAAGTAGGCGGCATCACGAGCGACGATGACGTCGTTGACAAATCCGCCTCCGAAGTCATAGGCAGCGACGAGCTCGCCTGTTCGAGTGTCATAGATTCGGGCGTCGTCGCCGACAGGCCCGCCGGCCACGAAGAGGTAGCCGCTGCGTGCGTCGAAGTCGAGCCCAACCGCCGGTGTGCCCGGTCCCTCGATCACGACCTCGCCTGCTCCGGTCTTAAGGTTGGCGGCATAGATGTCGCCGTCGGCGAGCGATCCGGCGTATGCCGTTGGCCAGGTTCCGACCACGATGCCCTCGGGTTGGAAACCATCTGGCAGCGAGATGACGTCGGGGGACGGACCCGCCAATGCCATTCCCCCCGTGAACACGACCGAAGCCGCAAGCGCTGCGACCATCACCAGAAACTTTCGTGCCGTCATGAGACCCTCCTTGCTATCGCCACTACGAGTGACCTTTGGCCACACTCTACGAGACTGGGCGGCGCAATCGGCGCACAGAAGAGAGCTTGATTTCCGCGAGATCTAGGACTACCTACGAACCCCCTACCCCCGAACATTGTTCGGCGGTACTTTCCCCCATCTCCTCGCCGCCTGCGGCGGCTGATGGGGGACTATTTAGGAAGTTCAATCTCTTCTCTGTGTCGTTATGAGGTCGTCGGGTGCTGGTCTTGGAGTGGAGTTGCACTCATCGATGGGGCGCTAGCGGGTGCGACTAAAACCCGTGTTTGATCGCTCTTGCGTGGCGATCCGGTCTGCTCGACGATGTAGGCGACCGCCCTCGAACTTGGGGCGACAATGCTCCGAACCACACGCCCGACATCACGAGCAGTGCTCCGGTGACCCCTTGAAGCGTGATGGGCTCGTCCGCCAACCAGGCTCCCAGCAGCATCGTTACGACCGGAAACAAGACAAAGACATACGAGGTTGCCGATGCGCTCCATTGCCTCACAACCAGGATGACCAGAACGAACAGGCCGACCGAGCCGATGGTGACCAGGTAGACCACTGACCAGATCACCTCCGGTTGGGTCGGCAACATCCACTGGTCACCAACCGCAGCAGACAGCGCAAGGAGCATGACAGCGCCAGTCGTCATTCCGACGGCGTTTGTGATCGCCGGGTGGTAGCCGGAGAGTTTCTTGCCGACGATCACGCTTTGGCCCATCGACAGGGCCGCTGCCAACATCGCCAGAAGGGCGGTGAACGGCAGAACGACATCCTGGGGACCGATCGACATCCAGACGATTCCGACAATGGCCAACAGGGAACCGACCAGCGATCTGGCACCGACCTTCTCCATCCCTTGCGCAGCGGCCAGCAGCAGGGTTACCAGCGGCACAATCGCAAGTACAACTGTGGCAACTCCTGCCGTGACCTGTACGAGCGCCCAATACATCAATGCATAGGAGACCGAGAAGCTCAACAGACCGTAGAGGACGTTCAGAGCAAGGTGCCGCCGCCTCGGCCACGGCAACCTCAATGCTGCGGCGATGATCAGGAAGAGCGAAGCCGCCAACATGAAGCGCAGGGCTGCGCCCCAGAACGGATCGAGTTC
>JAHEJY010000131.1 GCA_024638625.1 Actinomycetes bacterium | reverse complement strand
GTTCGCTCGGGTTCAAATCCCGGTTCTTGGGCGCTTGTTGCTTGGATCTCTTCCTGAGTCGGGACGGCGGGATTTGACCTTGTTGTTTTGAAGGATCACTCGCTTCGCTCGTGGCGCCCGCCTGACGGCGTTCGCTCGGGTTCAAATCCCGTTGGGATCGCGCGTGGAGTTTGGATCTCTTCCTGAGTCGGGACGGCGGGATTTGAACCCGCGACCTCAGCGTCCCGAACGCTGCGCGCTACCAACCTGCGCCACGTCCCGTTTGTGGCTCCCGGAATGGGAATGTGGAGCTTAGCCAGCGGTCAATGCCGTTGCCTTCGCGAGCGCTGCCCGCAAATCTGCCGCGGTAAACGGCTTCACCACCCAGGCGGCGGCGGCGGAGCGCTTGGCTAAGAACGTATCTGCTGAACGGTCGAGAAGCAGTACGACAGGCACGTCGGGGGCTCCGTCGAGTGCGTGGGCCTCTCGCAAGCTGCGCGCTATCGCCATCCCGCCCTTGGACCCGACCTGTAGGTCGATGATGGCGACGTCAGGTTGTAGCTCGATCACGATTTCGGTCAAACCCCCCGGGTCGTCTGCGTGCGTGACGGTGGTTCCGGGCTCGCTTAGGGCGGCGACGACGTCGTTGTATACCCAGATGTCATCGGCCACAAGCAGAACGTTGGTCATTGTGTCCGAACGTTACTCCGCTCTTGCGACCGGCGGATTGCCTGGCGAGTGACCGGCGCAACAGCGGTCACCCTGACGGTTGGTGTTCGCGTCCGTATGCTCGAAATACCGATCGAAAGGCTCAGATGCAGAAAGAGCGCACATACATCGAAAACGCAGATGTGGCGGAACAGCCGAGTTTCGGCATTCTGATCCATCGTCCCATTCAGGATGTTTGGGACTTCGTGATGGATCTCCCGCAAACACCGAAATGGCGACCCCGAATGTCCAACGTCGAGTGGGTGGACGAAGGCGACCCGAGGGTAGGTAGTCGATTCCGGGTTTGGGCCAAGGCTCTTGGCTACACATTCAGATTCAATTTCGAGGTGACCATCTGGGATCCACCTCATCAATTCGGCTATCGACAGTTGAATGGACCGGTCGCAATCGACTCCCACATGGTCTTTGTTGAACAGAACGGCGGCTGTCGTTTCATGATCGGCGGCAACCCCACTTCGAACAATCTCCTGATGAAGGTGGCCGAACCCCTGCTCTGGGGGACGCTGGCGAAGCAGAACGGGGCAGACCTGATCCGCCTCAAGGAGCATCTAGAGGCCGAGATAGCGGCATAGGAACCGGCGCCATAGGATGGCGCAACATGAGACGAGTCTTGATGGTCGTTTTGCTCTCGGCCGCCGTTCTGAACCCGATTTCAGCCCGCGCCGAAGAAGGCAGCATTGATGTGATCAGGGTGGAGGGGTATCTGGATGATCGGACAGCCGACTTCGTCGAGGAAACGATCAACGGGCTCGTGGGCGAGAGTCGTCTCGCGGTTCTACAGTTCGACGCAAAAGCGACGCTCGGCGACGGCGGGCGCATCGCCGCCATCATGGCTTCGCCGCCGTTACCGCTGGTGAGTTGGGTAGCCCCCGGTGCCCGGGTGCCAACAGCGGAAATGCTGTCGATCATTGAGTCGGCACAGCTTGTCTACGGTCCTCCACCCTTGGCTGCGGACGCTGAAGCCCCCGGCCTACGTGGACTTCTCCTCATCGCCCACGGCCAGGCCGTTGTCGTTGCCGATGGATCGACGACCCTCATCGATGTGGTAGCCAGCTCTCCTGATGAGCCCGATTTGCTGGTGCCGTCGGGTGATGTGGTCTTTCATGATCCGTCTCTCTTCGACCGCTTCCTTCGCGCAGCCGTGAGTCCCGCTGCTGCGATGTTCTATTTGGTCGGCGCCATGGCGGTTGCCGCATTCGAGTTCTACGCAGCCGGGGTCGGGGTTGCGGCGGCCGTGTCGGTGGTGCTTTTCTTTCTTGCCGGTTACGGGATGTCGGTCCTTCCAGTTAGACCGTGGGCCGTGGCGCTCATCGTTGGTGCAACACTCGCGTTTCTTGTCGATTTCCAGCACATGAGGCCTACCTGGCGAAGCGTCGTGGGCACCGTCGGGTTCTTCGTGGGAGGGTTGTTCCTCGTCGTGGAAAAGCCGGGTCTCGACATGGCCTGGTGGAGTGTGGTCCTTTCGTTCGTTGCTCTGATTTCGTGGGTCATATTTGCGATGACCACCGTCGTTCGGGCGCGATTCTCGACGCCGACCATCGGACGCGAACACCTCGTCGGGCGAAACGCAATTGCAGTTACCGAGTTCGATCCCAACGGCGAAGTTCAGATAGATGGCGCCCGTTGGCGAGCCACCAGCGCGCGTGCCGCAGCCCTGAGCCCGGGCGATCCGGTTCTCATTACAAGGGTCGTAGGCGTGGTGCTCGAGGTCGACCCCGCCGATTGACAACGGGTTAGACGTCGAGACCGAATACCTCAGTCGTCTGTTCCCCCAAAGCCCTCTTGCCGGCGGTTCCCTCGATCATGGCAGCGTAGGTCACAACTCTGCTCAGGAGATAGATCCACGCAAGCAGAGCGAACACAACTCCGAGTGATCCATAGAGGCTCGAGAAGCTTTCCAATAGCCGGGGAAGGACGATTGCCCCGATCAAGGCGAGTATTTGGAATCCGATTGCTCCGACGGCGGCACCGATGAGAGCAGATGGCCAGTGGATCTCACGATTGGGCAAGACCCAGGACGTCCACAGGAACAGGACATAGGCGGTTATGAACCCGAGCAGGTTGCCGAGCCAGGGGGTGTTGATGAAGAATCCGGTCAAGAACACCGATCCGATGAAGAAGATCCCGGCACCAATCAGCCATAAGAGCCCGATCAGGCGGCCGAGTAGGCCCCGCGTCGCCACCCCCCAGGCGGCGTCGTAGAGGTAGGCAACCGCTCCGGCCATTCCCATGCCTGTCCAGAGCATTCCAACAAAGCCGATGATGGTGGCCGCCGTGGCGCTCGCCTCGCCCTGCTCTAGCAAATCGGTGACGAAGTCGGAGGTGTCGGGCCCGAGCCCAAGCGTGTCGATGATGCTGTCGACCACGCCCGGATCGCGAGAAAAGAGCCATCCGGTGACCGCAGTCGCTACGAGGAGAATGGGAAACAGAGCTGTGAAGGCGAGGAATGCCAAGCCCGCTGCCAGGTAGCGGCCACCTCGAGCTGTGAAACGACGCTGAACATCTTGAAGGAACCGCATCGGGGCGATGTTATGGCGAACATGCCTCAACGACCGGTTTTGGGCTACGCCCGGCTGAAATTCATCTTGAGTCGGCAAATACGGAGTGGTAGGTTGGCCGCGCTAACACAAGAGGGAGAGACGGGTGCTATTCGCGTCCGATCGTCAATGGCAAGAGGATGCGTTGTGCACCGGTGGTCAGGCGAGTTTGTTCTTTCCGCCGTCTTCTGCCGAGCGCAAAGACGAGCGCGAACGTAGAGAAGAACGCGCCAAGGCTATCTGTGCGGTTTGTCCTGTCATAGATGACTGTCGCGATTATGCGCTCACTATTCGCGAACCATACGGGATCTGGGGCGGTTTCACGGAAAGCGAAAGGCGCAGGGCGGCCGCTGCGATCCGTCGGTCACAGCACTAAAGCAGCACTCGCCTACGCTGGACTCATGCTTCATCGGCTCCCCTCGGTTGACGCTCTGTCCCAGAACATCGACGAATCCCTTCCCCACCTACTGCGTGTCGAGATCGCACGTGAGGCGATAGACCAGGCCCGCAGTGACGGCTCGGATGCCTCGGTTCTCGCCGCAGGCAAGGCGCAGGAGTGGCTTCAGCGCAAACCCCGGCGGGTCATCAATGCCACGGGCGTTCTCCTGCACACCAACCTGGGCCGTGCCCCCCTGCATCCCTCGGCACGTCGGGCGATGGAGGAAGTTGCAGGCGGATTCAGCAATGCCGAATTGAAGCTTGTTGACGGCACCCGTGGCGACCGGGCCCGGTATGTGCATGACCTGCTCGTCAAACTCACCGGTGCGGAAGCTGCCCTTGTCGTCAACAACAATGCAGCCGGGCTGTACTTGTGCCTGGCGGCCCTGTGCCAGGGGCGCGAGGTCGTCGTGTCTCGCGGGGAACTGATTGAGATCGGAGGCTCGTACCGATTGCCGGAACTCATGGCGGCCACGGGCGCGGTTCTCGTAGAAGTCGGTACGACAAATAAGACGCACCTTCGGGATTATGACGCGGCGATCGACGTGGACACCGCGGCCGTGCTCAAGGTACATCCGTCCAACTATCGAACCTCTGGCTTTGTCGCCGAGGCCTCTTATGACGCCGTTGCCGAGCTGTCGCGGCGAAGGAGAGTCCATTTCCTGGCCGATGTAGGCAGCGGACTTCTGGATGAAGCTGTTCCGTGGCTGTCGGGCGGCCCTCCGGGTTGGCTGAAGGATGAGCCGGGGGTTCGACAGGTGGTCGCGGCGGGCGCCGACCTGGTGATGTTTTCTGGTGACAAACTCCTGGGGGGACCTCAGGCGGGCATCATCGTGGGCAGCTCCAGGCTGATCGAAAGATTGCGACGCCACCCTGCAGCTCGGGCAATGCGTTGCTCGAGCGGAATCCTTGCGGGGCTGTCTGCCACGCTGGATTTGTATGCAGACGGTGACGGGGGGAAGGTTCCGATATGGTCGATGGCGATGATGAAGGAGGACGATCTTCGATCACGATCCGTGCGTATCGCTTCCGATGTCGGTGAGGTGGTACCTGGTTCATCGGTTGCAGGTGGTGGAACTCTTCCCGGGCTTGAAATTGCCGGTCCGGTCGTCCGGATATCCGGACCCGGCACAGATTCGCGTTGGCGTGCCCTGCTTGATCACGATCCTCCGGTCGTCACCAGGAGATCCGAGGGGGATCTGTTCATCGATCTGAGGACGGTCGATCCGGAGGACGATGAGCTATTGGCCGGCGCTGTCGCAGCTACTCGTGGTTAGCCACGCATGCCTGTGATCGGAACGGCCGGTCATGTAGATCACGGCAAGTCAACGCTCGTCAGGGCTCTCACCGGCCGTGATCCGGATCGATGGGAAGAAGAGAAACGCCGTGGACTGACGATAGACCTCGGGTTCGCATGGACCACACTGCCGAGTGGAACCGAGGTGGGTTTCGTCGATGTACCTGGTCACGAAAGATTCCTGAAGAACATGTTGGCGGGAATCGAATCGATCGATGCCGGTCTCCTGGTGGTGGCCGCGGATGAGGGCTGGATGCCCCAGACCGAGGAACATCTGGCGGTGCTCAACGCCGTCGGGATAGAACAGATTGTGATTGCACTCTCGCGAACTGACCTGGTGGACGAGGAGACCTGCGATCTTGCCCGCATGGAGATTGAAGAGCTGGTCGCGAACACTGTCGCCCAAGAAGCACCCATCGTTTCGACATCGGCGACAACCGGAGCCGGTCTCGATGAACTCCGTGCTGAGCTGGATCGGGCGATAGCTGCAGCCGGTGTCAGCGATCTCGGGCGGCCACGGGTTTGGATCGACCGCGTGTTTCCGATTAGCGGAGCAGGGACGGTAGTGACTGGAACACTCACCGGCGGAGCGTTATCCGTCGACGAGAAGCTGTGGTTGTGGCCGGTGGGCACCGAGGTTCGGGTACGGGGCCTTCACAGCCATGACCAACCTGTTTCCACCGTCGGTCCCGGTACCCGAACTGCAGTCAATCTGGCCGGCATCGATCACCAATCAGTGCGGCGGGGAGCGATGCTGGGGCGGGCGCGAGATTGGTCGGCTTCGAGCCGTTGGCTGGCCAGGTTGGGGACGGTTCGCAGCCTCGACAAGCCGCTGACCTCGAGAGGTGCTTTCTCGGTCCACCTCGGGTCGGGGGCGTGGCCGGCCAGGGTACGACCATTGGAAGGTTCGCTGCATGGGGTGGGGCTCGCCCTGATCTCCCTGCAGGAGGAAGTTCCGACTGCTGTAGGTGATCGTTTTGTCTTATTCGACTCCGGTCGCCGAACGGTCGTGGCCGGCGGACTGGTCCTCGATCCGGCGCCGGCACAACGACCCGATACGTCAATTGCCACGGTTTCGATCTCGACCCCGGACGAGCGTGCCGCCGCGTTGCTAGATGTCAGAGGGGCCGATAGTGCTTTTCGATTGGGAGCGCACTCAGGTGGGGGAAAGGTCGCAAATGCGATTCCAGCCGGCAAGCTCGTTCTATCCCGAGCATGGGCAGAATCCCGGAACCGCGGCGCCGTGGAGCTGGTCGAGATGTATCAGCGTGCCAACCCGCTCCGACCCGGAATCCCCAAGGCGAGGCTCGCCAGCCAACTCGACGTCGAGCCCCCTGTGCTGGATGCACTCGTCGAATGGAGTGAAGACCTGGTGGAGGACGGGGCCACAGTCGCCACGGTCGATTTCACCGGATCTCTGCGACCGTCTGATGAAAAGGCATGGGAGCGCGCCCGCCATCAGCTCGCGCAAGAAGGCTTCGCGCCCAGCAAGAT
>JAHEJY010000130.1 GCA_024638625.1 Actinomycetes bacterium | reverse complement strand
TGACAGCATCGCAACCCGGGCAAATCCGTGGGTGTCAAGAGGCCGCTCATGTCGACTCGGGATTTGCGACGCCTAGAGGGCTGCCGACGCGTTAGTCCGGCCCCATCATGCGCGGTTTCGTCGCGTTTCCGAGGTCGAAGTCATCAGATCAGTCGTTTGTGATATGCGGCTCAGTTGGGCTGCCGGCTTCTCGGTTCCGTTGGCGGATGAATGCTTGACAGGTATCTAGGGTCCCACCAATGAATGGCGACCGCAGGTTCCCGGAAGGCTTTGTTTGGGGGGTCGCTACTGCCGCCTATCAGATCGAGGGTGCGGTGCGGGAGGACGGTCGCGGCGAGAGTATCTGGGATCGGTTTTCTCACACTCCCGGCAAGATTCTGAACGGTGATACCGGCGACATCGCATGTGATCACTACCACCGCTGGGAAACCGACCTTGACCTCCTGGTGGAGCTCGGGGTGGATGCGTATCGCTTTTCGATTGCATGGCCCCGCATTCTGCCGACCGCCCGGATCGGCGAAGTCAATGAAGCCGGCCTGGGGTTTTACGAACGGCTCGTTGACGGGCTGCTCGATCGTGGCATCAAGCCCTATGCCACCCTCTATCACTGGGATCTCCCCCAAACTCTCGAAGACAACGGAGGGTGGGCCAACCGCGAGACGGCTTATGCCTTCGCCGACTATGCCTTTACCACTGTTGAGCGTCTTGGAGAGCGGGTGGCCGGCTGGATGACCATGAACGAGCCCTGGGTCGTCTCAGTGCTGGGATACGAGCGAGGACAGATCGCTCCGGGACGGACGTCGTTAACCGACAGCCTCGCGGCTTCACATCATCTCCTGCTGGCCCACGGGCTGGCGATGCACGCGATTCGTGACCTGAACCCGGATTCCGATGCCGGCATCGTGCTCAACTTCACGGCCCAACACGCCAGATCTGATCACCCTGACGATGTGGCCATGGAACGTTTCCGGGACGGCACCAACAATCGATGGTTCATCGAACCGATCGTCGGGATGGGTTATCCCGCAGACGTAGTCGCCGATCTTGGCTGGGATCTCGACCCGGTCCTGCCCGGAGACCTTGAAATCATCGCTACCCCCATCGATTTTCTCGGGGTGAATTACTACACCCGGGAGATTGTCGGTGAATCCGATGCAACACCAACGGTCGTCAAGGATCCGAAGGTCACGGACATGGGATGGGAGGTCTATCCCGAGGGCATCTATGAGTTCCTGAGGCGACTCCACCGCGACTATGGAATGAGCAAGCTCTATGTCACCGAGAACGGGGCAGCCATGCCTGATGTGGCAGACGCGCACGGTCTGGTCGATGACCCGGATCGCATCGAATATATCCGGCGCCACCTCGCCCAGGGGTTGCGCGCCATCGACGACGGTGTTCCCCTGGCAGGGTGGTTTGTTTGGTCGATGATGGATAACTTCGAATGGGCCAGCGGCTACGGAAAACGGTTCGGCCTGATCCGGGTGGACTACGAAAACCAGAAGCGCACCATCAAGTCCAGTGGTCGATGGCTGGCCGACGTCATCAGATCCAATGGCCTGCCCGCCGGGGAACAACCGAACGTGTTATGAGGCCTGTGAGAGACTGTTCGGGTTGACCTCTCCGATTCTCCAAATGCCGCAGATCAATGGTCCCTCGGTTGTGATCTCGACGAGGAGTGACCACTCCGCGTTGGTGATCGGGTTCGTAAATGTCATCCGATTGAAGTTTTCGAAACCGGCGCTCATCTCGACTTCGTCAGTAGCGGACGTCTCCGGCTCGTTGTTCATGAGATGGGCGAGGGGCGCTGCGATCATGCTCTTGAAGTCGCCGGGAACCACGACAGCATTTGTGGGCGAATCCCAGAATCGCCACGAGATATCACCCTCGAGCAGTTGTTCGATGTCTTTGGAGTCGAAACGCGCAGGCTCGGCGAAGTGAGCAACGTACAGCCCGCGAGGTGCGATCAGACCTGCGAGCGGGGTCCCGTCGGCGAAGGCCTGCTGAAGCTTGTCGAGGAGTTGAGACACGGTTTCGTCGGAAGCGAACGCACCCGGGGCCATCTGTAGTGTCAGGTTTTCTGCATGCACCCAGCCGTCGCCTTCTGGCGTCTCGACTTCGATCCAGAGGAAGCCGTCGGCTTCGGCCGTTCTGCCCGTGCTTTGTATACCGCGCTCGGTTGGCGGGAAGCGGTGGATCACGCCGAATTTCTCGCCCGGTCCCTCGGACACCACGAGCATCTCATCTTCGTCTTTGAGCACGACGGCGTACAGGTTGGGGCTGATCGGAGGCAAGAAGAGGGCTCCGCCTGCGAGAGTGAATCCTGATTTCAAACCGATGATGAGAGACGCAAGGAAGACGCCGAGGATCGCCAGCAGAGGCATCCGGATCACCTCGCCCTGACCGAAGATCTCTCCGAAGAGCAGCCGTACGCCATTCACAGAACCGAGCGAAGGAATGTTCTCACTCGTCCCTGCCGAAGGGACTGGCCGCTCGCCGTACGAGCGGTCGAGGTCGGGCGTCAGAGTCGTGAGCAGGAAGCTGAGATCGACCGGGTTGATGGTCACGTGAATAGTGCCGGTGTCGGCGGCGAACGATGGGTCGAATGCCTTGTAGACGAATGAGTCCTCGCCGACGAACCCGGAGTCAGGTGTATACGTGGCAATTCCGTTGCGTAGTTTCACAGAGCCATGGAGAGGAGGTTGGGTGATCAGATACGTGAAACCGTTGTCGTCGTTGTCGATATCGGTAACCAATTGGTCGAGGTCGAACCAAATGTCGCCGGTCGACTCGCCTGCATCATCGCTGGCAATCGGGGCGTCGTTGATCGCCTGGACGGTGATGACGAACCGGGCGTTGTCTGATTGGCCGGCGTCGTTTTCAACCGTATATGGAATGATCTCGGTACCCGACCATTCGGCTGCGGGCGTGTAGGTGACGGTACCGTTTGCGACGACTTCGAGGATTCCATTCGCCGCTTGTCCGAATGACGTGACTCGCAGACCGTCGCCATCGCCCCGGATGTCATTGGCGAGCAGATCGACGGTCAGGCTGGTGTCCTCGTCGATCAATGCGATGTCGTCCACAGCGATGAGCTCGGGTGGAGGCACCACGGGGAGGGGAGTGACAGCGATGGTGACCGTCGCCGGCGCCGACGAGGTAGTCGCGTTGCGAGCTACATACGTGAAGCTGTCCGAAGTCGTGTCCGACCCATTGTGGCCGTACACGAAGGTTCCGTCCGCGTTGAGTATGACCGAGCCGTTGGCGGGCTGGTCGACGATCAGAGCAATGAGTGCCAGTCCAAGTGGGTCGGTGTCGTTGCTGAGGACCGACGAGCCGGATACGGAACTACCGCGTTCCACCGTGACCGGACCGTCCGGATTCGCCACCGGCGGCTCTGCCGGGTCGATAACGATTGCAACGGTGGACTGCGCCGAATCCAGGGTTCCATCCGAGGCGATATACGTGAACGAATCGGTGAGGAACCCTGACCCATCGTGCGAGTACACAAAGGTTCCGTCCGCACTCAGGTCGACGGAACCATGCGCCGGCAACGAAGCCAGTATTGCCGAGAGCGAATCTCCATCCGGGTCCGAATCGTTGTCGAGTACCGACCCGGCGATGTCGGTTGCGAAGCCGCCGTTGAACGGGCCATCATCTACGGCGAGCGGAGCATTGTCATTGATGGGGTTGACGGTGATCGAGACGGTTGCCACTGCCTGATTTCCGGCCTGATCCTCGACCGTGTACACGACCGAATCGGCGAAGTTCTCGCTTCCGTCGTGGAGGTACGTGACCTGAACGCCGTCAGTTGTAGAGGTCCCGAACGTGCCATCGGTGATTGAGACAACGGTCAGTCCATCATTGGGTAGGTCCGCATCGGTGTCGTTGCTCACCACGTCGACCGCCCCTGATGCCCCTTCGTCTACGGTCAGCACGTCGTCGGTAGCGACCGGGCCGTTGTCATTGACGGGACTGACCGTGATAAAGACGACTGCGCTGTCCTGGTGGCCGGCTGCGTCCTCGAGTGTGTACGTGACGCTGTCGACCAGGTTCTCGGTCCCGTCGTGGCTGTAGGTGACCGAGGTTCCGTCGGTGGTGGCGGTTCCGTGGGCTCCGTCGGTTACTGCGACAACAGCGAGGCTGTCGGCCGGAAGATCGGGATCGGTGTCGTCTGCCTTGACGTCAACGGAGTCTGTCCCGCCTTCGACCACGGTCAGGGCATTATCGGTTGCGACCGGGTCGCTGTCGTTGATCGGATTGATCGTCAACGTGACCGTGGCAGGTGCGCTGGTATTCACCCCGTCGAAGACCTCGTACGTGAAACTGTCGGAGAAGTTCTCGGAACCGTCGTGGGTGTAGACGAAGTGACCTGACGGATCGATGAGCACGGCCCCGAACGCCGGCGCAGACGCGAGCGATGCAGTGAGGGTGTCTCCGGGCAGGTCGTTGTCGCTGTCATTGTCGAGGAGCGACGGATTGCCGGCGGCCAAGGTGTCGATGGTTGCCGCCTCGTCGACGACGTAGGGGCCATCGTCGTTTGCGGTGGGTGCGTTGTCGTTGACCGGAGTGATCGTGATGGTGGCGTTGGCCGTGTCGGTGTTGCCCGAGGCGTCTTCGACCTGATATGTGAATGAATCGCTCAGTCCCTCAAAGGGGCCGAAATGGGTATAGCTGAAGCTTCCGTCGGCAGCCAGCACGAAGCTCGCATGGAACGCCGGTCCGGTCACCACCGAGTATGTGAGCGTGTCATTGGGGAGATCGACATCTCCATCGTTCGGGGCGACGGATCCGTTCACATTTCCCCCCTCAGCAACGACAAACCCGGTGTCATCCGCCGCCGTCGGGGCATTGTCATTGACCGGATCAATCGTCAACGTGACCGTCGCTGAGTCGGTGTTGCCGACAGCATCCGTGACGGTATAGGTAAACGCGTCCGAGAAATTTTCGGAGTCGTCGTGGATGTAGGTGAACGTGCCGTCGGGATTGACGACCACGCTTCCGTAGGTGGGGCCAGTGTCGGATACCTCGCGACTTGCTGTCAATGAATCGTTCGGCAGGTCCACGTCCGTATCGTTGTTGAGTAGCGGCGTGCCGGTTTCATTGCGGGTGCCGCCCTCAGGGATACCGACCACCGTATCGTCGTTGCCGACAGGAGCGTTGTCGTTGACCGGGCTGATGGTGATCGTGACCACCGCCGTGTCTTGCTGCCCGGCAGCGTCTTCCAGCGTGTAGATGACGGTGTCGCTGAAGTTCTCGGAGCCGTCGTGGTTGTAGGTGACCGAGGTGCCGTCTGTCGAAGTCGAGCCGTTCGTTCCGGCTGTCACCGCAACAACGGTCAGCGTGTCATTCGGTAGGTCGCCGTCGGTGTCGTCGGCCTTCACGTCAACCGTGTTGGACGCACCCTCGGCGACGCTCAGCACGTTGTCTGTCGCAACGGGGACGTTGTCGTTGACAGGGGTGATGGTGATAGTGACGACCGCAGTGT
Source organism: Actinomycetes bacterium (assembly GCA_024638625.1). Classification (GTDB taxonomy): domain Bacteria; phylum Actinomycetota; class Acidimicrobiia; order Spongiisociales; family SHLN01; genus JABDOU01. The sequence continues at coordinate 1,016 of JAHEJY010000130.1, read as the reverse complement.
CCTGTTGTCCGGCGGCGTCTTCGAGCGTGTAGGTGACTGAATCGGAGAAGTTCTCGGTTCCATCGTGGGTGTACGTCACCGACGTCCCATCCGTCGACGTAGTCCCGTACGTACCGTTGGTGACCGCGACGACCGTGAGCGTGTCGTTCGGAAGGTCGATGTCGGTGTCATCAGACTTCACGTCGACGAGATTCGCCCCACCCTCGGCGACCGTTAGCGAGTTGTCCGTCGCCGCGGGAGTGTTGTCGTTGACGGGTGTGATGTTGATGCTCACCGTCGCCGAGTCCGTGTTGCCCGCGTCGTCGGTGACGGTATAGGTGAAGGAGTCAGAGAAGTTCTCGCTTCCGTCGTGGACGTACAGGAAACTTCCGTCGGCGTTGAGGGTGAGGGATCCGAACGATGGTCCTGTGTCAGAAAGTTCCTGGCTCGCGATCAGCGTGTCAGTTGGGAGGTCGGGATCGGTGTCGTTGGCGAGGACCCCGGGCAAGGAGGAGGCGGCGGTGTCGATGCCCGCCCCCTCGTCGACCGCATACGGTCCGTCGGGTACCGCGGTCGGACCGCCTTCGTTCACCGGGACGATGTCGATGAAGACGGTGGCCTGATCGAGGCTGCCGGCCGCATCCGTCACCTGGTACGTGAAGGAATCCGTGAAGTTCTCGGATCCGTCGTGGGTGTAGACGAAAGAGCCATCAGAATTGAAGCTCAGAGTTCCGTGAATCGGTTCGACATCGAGAATGTTTCTGACGGCCGTCAAGGTGTCGTTCGGGAGGTCGATGTCGGTGTCGTTGGCCAGAGTGGTTGGCAAACCGTCGACCACGGTGTCGATGGTGCCACCCTCGAGCACGGAATACGGTCCGTCGTCGACGGCGACAGGCGGGTTGTCGTTTACAGGGCTGATCGTGATCGCCACTACCGCTGTGTCTTGCTGACCGGCCGAGTCCTCCAGCGTGTAGATCACCGTGTCCGAGAAGTTTTCTGACCCGTCATGAATGTAGGTGACGTTGGTTCCGTCGGTC
>JAHEJY010000129.1 GCA_024638625.1 Actinomycetes bacterium | reverse complement strand
TGATCAGTACCCTCGTGCAGGCGCTCTGGAATCCCCAACAGAAGGCGATGCCGACGCCGTTCCCCGCCACATCGAGTCTACGAGTCGGCAACCTGGCCATCCAGTGGGCGAGTGTGTGGGCGGTCATCGTCATGATCGTGGTCGTTCTTGGATTCTTCGCATTCTTCAAGTACTCCAAGTACGGGGTTGCTATGCGGGCGACTGCCCTTGACCAGGAAGCAGCCTTGGCCATGGGTATCAAGGCCTCCACGGTGTACGGGTTGGCATGGGCGCTGGGTGGGGCGATGGCCGCCATTGCCGGGGCGATGTTCGTACCGGCCCGCCTCGCCGGATTCCTTTCGTTTACGACCGTCCGCTTTTCGGCGCTCAATGCCTTCCCGGCAGCCATACTGGGCGGGCTCGATTCTCCAGGCGGGGCGGTCGTCGGCGGTCTGGGCATCGGCGTAGCCCAGGTGCTTTCTGCCCGCTACATCAACCCGATCCTCGCCGACCTGCCGGTCAGCTTGCCCAACTTCCACCTGGTGTTTCCGTATGTGCTGATGTTGCTGGTACTCCTCATCCGCCCCTATGGCCTGTTCGGTACCGAAGAAGTGCGGAGGGTCTGATGCCTGAGCGCAAACTTCGCACTACGTACTCCAAAGACATGGCCCTTTTTCCGGATCGTGTCAACAAAGGCTGGCTCGCGGTTCTCTTGATATTTCTGGTGGGCTTTCCGTTTCTCACGCGGACTGAGTTGCCCGTGATCGGCGTCAGCGGTGCGTTCTGGTTGTCGATCGGCATATCGGTCTTGATAGCGGCCACGGCTGCCCTCGGGTTGAATTTGCTGTCTGGCTTTGCCGGGCAGGTATCCCTGGGGCACGCGTTCTTCCTTGGCGTCGGTGCCTTTGTCGGTGCGATGGTGGCGCAAGAACCAGGCGCCACCACGCTCTCGGGTGTCTCATTTTGGGGATGGGGTTTGCCTTGGTGGGTGGCGGTCCTGGTGGGCGGCCTGGTGGCGGCCGTACTTGGGCTGATCGTTGCACCCGCAGCGGTCAGGTTGCGCGGCCTCTACCTTTCCCTGGTCACCGTTGCGCTTGTGTTCTTCGGAGAGTTTCTCTTCGGCGCCCCCGGTCTCGAAAACATCACCGGAGCGTCTCGAGGCCGAAGCGCGCCGGCTGTCTCGTTGGTTTTGCCCGGCCAGGAACAAGCACTCTTTGGCCTAGGGGACCGGGAGGAGTTGTATTTCGCTGCGTTGATCGTCGCGATCATTGCATTTGTCGTTGGCAAGAACATCGCCCGCAGCCGGGTTGGGCGGGCATTCCAGGCGACGCGAGATCGCGATATCGCGGCCGAGGTCATTGGGGTGAACGTGACCTGGGCCAAGCTGGTCGCGTTCGGCATCAGCTCGTTTTATGCGGGTGCTGCCGGTGTGCTGCTGGGCGTGTTCTTGGGCAACCCGATCGGCAGCAACTTTGGTGGTGGCGCCGGCTTGCTCCTTTCGGTTGAATATGTGGCCATGATCGTCATTGGTGGGATCGGGACGGTCCTGGGGGCAGCGTTGGGTGCATTGTTTGTTGCTGGCCTGCCTGAATTGGTTTCATACCTCGCCCAACAAGGATGGCTCCCGTTCGTCTCGAGTGTTGGTGGGGGAACATTCGACACAGCGGTTTTCAGCGTTGTGCTATTCGGTTTGTTCATCGTGTTCTTCTTGGTATTCGAACCCCTGGGCCTATTCGGCATTTGGCTGCGGGTTCGCAACTATTGGAAAGGCTGGCCTTTTAGCTATTAGGGCTGTTTGGCGTGCACAATTGTCCGTTCCCGGTTACATTTGTCCGGTGCACTGGCTGGGCTGGTGCCGTATTAGGAGGAATTCCAAGCTCATGAATATTCGAAAGCTCATAGCGCTCGTCACTGTCTTGGCACTCGTTGCAGTGTCCTGTGGCGACTCGACTACCGACACAACCGAGGCTCCGGCCACGACTGCGGCACCAGCAACGACCGCCGCACCGGACACAACTGCAGCGCCCGACGACGGCGAGATGATGGACGAGATGATGAGCGGCGTCGGCTTCGATGCCGAGACCGGCACCATCAAACTCGGCGTCCTCGCAGCAACGACCGGGCCTATCGCCGGAATTGGCCAGTCGCTTCTGGCTGGACACCAGGCGTACTTCGGTGCCGTCAATGCCCAAGGTGGCATCGCAGGCCAGTACCCGGTTGAACTGGTGATTCGCGACAACGCATACAACCCGGAGACCAATGTCGTGGTTTACAACGAGATCAAGGATGAAGTCCTTGCGTTCTCCTCGACGATCGGTACGCCGACCACGGCAACGATCTATGAGGCGGCTGCTTCCGAGGATTTGCTGGTCGGAGCGGGATCGCTCGCTTCGATATGGGCACTGACCGACAACGTGGTGCTCAGCCTGGCGGCGAACACCTACTTTTCGCAGTTTGCCAATGGCCCCTACTGGGCGATGGAGATCGCCGACCCACCTGTCATCACCGACGACAGCGTCGTTGGGATCGTGTACCAAGCTGATGACTACGGTGACGACTGCAAAAACGGTTATGACTTCGCGCAGGAGAACCTCGGGTTCAACGCTGCTTACGAGGCCACCTACGCCGCGACCGACACTGACTACAGCGCTCAGGTCGGAGGGGCCCAAGCAGCCGGCGTAGACGTGTTGTTCTTGTGCACGTTGCCGACTGCCCTTGCGACCATGGCGGGAACCGCGCTTGCGCTCCAGTACTCGCCTGCGTTGTTCGGATCAAGCCCGTCGTACATCAACGCTTTGCTCCCTGCCCTTGGTGGCGAAGCCGGAGCTGAGGCGGGGGCGGCTGCCTTCAACACATTCCCCTACTACCAGCTGGGCTCGTCACCTGCTTGGGAATCGGATGCGCCCGGTATGCAGGCCATGCGTGCGGTTACCGAGGCGGGAGGCGTACCAACCGAAGCGTTGACGACCTTCTATTACTTCGGCTACACCCAGGCTCAAACGATGGAGCAGATCTTGCTCGCCGCGATTGAGAACGGCGACATCACTCGCAAGGGCGTGGTAGCTGCAGTCGATATGGTTCAGGATGTAGACCTTGGTCTCGGAACCGGTCCTGCCGGATATGGCCCGACGCCGAAGGATCGCATAACGGTGAACAACGATTTGGTGTCGATTGCCACGGCAGGCAATCAGTTCGGTCTCGAGCCGGTCAGTGACTTCTTCGAAGCGCCGTACATGGCCGATTGGGATCCAGCCGGCTAACGCGCACACGTATCGGACAACAGAGAAGGGACGGTCCCTGGACCGTCCCTTCTTCTTTGCGGCTCGATGCTCAGCGACGGGTCCTAGCTAACGTTGCCAGTCCATGAAACGACGTGCATGAAGACAGTTGACATTGCGGTCATCGGCGCAGGGCCGGCCGGAGCTGCCGCGGCCATTCAGGCTGCCCGCAACGGTTCGTCGGTCGTGGTATTCGACAAGGCACCCTACGGGCGCGACAAGGTATGCGGGGACGGTCTGACCCCGAGGGCGGTGGGAGCTCTCAATGAGCTGAAGATCGACATGTCCGACGCCCACTCCATCCAGGGTTTGCGCATGATCGCCAACCGCACCCGCCGACAGCTCGACTGGCCGGATACGAGCCGGTTCCCGCGTCACGGAGCCGTGTGGCCGAGGAAACGACTAGACGCGGCGTTGATTGACGCCGCGGGCGAAGCCGGCGCCGTGATCCATTGGGAGACCGAAGCCAATCCCGTCCTCGAGGGCAATCGAGTTGTTGGCGTAGAGACCCGAGACGATCAGTGGAAGACCGGTCTGGTGATCGTGGCGACCGGAGCCCCCGGGAATGTCGCTCGTTCGCTGGGAGCCGTCCGGGTAGAGGGGGAACCCTTCGGGCTGGCCATCCGTACCTACGTCGAATCTCCCCGTCACGCGGACCGGTTTCTGGAGGCCACGCTCACGATGCGCGACGGCAACGGACGGTCGGTCCCCGGGTACGGCTGGATCTTTCCGGCCGGCGATGGAACCGTCAACATCGGCGTCGGTGCGCTCTCGACCATGAAGGGCTTCAAAGACCTGAACCTCAACAACTTGCTCGACATCTACTACGAGCAGGTCAAAGACGAATGGGAGCTGGGACCCTATCTGGAGCGACCGCGCGCCTGGCGGCTGCCGATGACGACGCGGGCGCGCCACGGGCCAGGGTGGGTGGCGATCGGCGATGCCGCAGGATTGATCAACCCGATGAACGGCGAAGGAATCGATTATGGGCTCGAGTCGGGCATGCTCGCAGCCGACCTGTTTGCCGAGGATCCGGCAACCGCTCCTGACCGATACGACAACTTGATCGGGGAACGGTTCGACGGCTTCCTGCGCACCGGCAGACGGTTCTCGTTTCTCATCGGCCATCCCTGGATCTTGAATGCCGGACTCCGGCTTGCCGTAGGGACCCAGGCGATTGCCGATATCACGCTCAAGGTCATGGGCAATCTGGTTGATTCGGAGACGCCCGGAGCGGCCGGACGGGTCCTTCGTACCGCCGACAAACTGCTCCAGTGGCTCGATCCCGTTTTACGAAGGACCCGGGCCTGAAGTCGGGCTCGGGTCGGCGTTGATGGACGCGAATTATTTCACAGAATTGTGTTAGGGGTCCCTGGCGGGGGTGCTATAGTTCCAAAGCCCTGAAACGGTATTCCGCGCTTGCGTGGATGCCGGGTCGAGTGGGCGCTCTTTGACAACTAAACAGCGAGCCAAAAACCATTTTTGGTGAATGTACAAATTAAGCAATCCTCGTCTGCTCAGACCACGGCCTCACGGTCGGCGGGATGGGCATGATGAATTCGCCAGGAATCCAGGTCGACCTAGTGATAGTTCTACCGGATGACTGGAGAGATTGAGAGTACTCAATGGCAGGTCCCCGCTCAGTGATCCTTATGTCGCAAGACGGACAGGAGGCGCTGGGACAACCTGTCATAACAATGAGCGTGTGGAGCCCATGGTCGGGTTCCACAACACAGATCGCTCGACACGAGATTGTGCCAGTTCTGGATTCGGCCCGTTCTAACGAGCTCCCTCGGGAGTTCGACAGGAACAGGTGAGTTTTCGGACAAGCACGGAGAATCTTCGATGGAGAGTTTGATCCTGGCTCAGGATGAACGCTGGCGACGTGCCTAATGCATGCAAGTCGAACGAGAACCCCTTATTTCGTAAGAACCGAGGGACTTCTAGTGGCGAACGGGTGAGTAACACGTGAGGAACCTGCCCCGAAGACCGGGATAGCCCATGGAAACGTGGATTAATACCGGATACCCTCCTTTGATCGCATGGTCAGTTGAGGAAATGGTCCGCCGCTTCGGGATGGCCTCGCGGCCTATCAGCTTGTTGGTGAGGTAATGGCTTACCAAGGCATAGACGGGTAGCTGGTCTGAGAGGACGAACAGCCACATTGGGACTGAGACACGGCCCAGACTCCTACGGGAGGCAGCAGCAGGGAATATTGCGCAATGGGCGAAAGCCTGACGCAGCGACGTCGCGTGAGGGATGAAGGCTTTCTGAGTTGTAAACCTCTTTCAGTAGGGACGAAGCGAAAGTGACGGTACCTACAGAAGAAGGCCCGGCCAACTACGTGCCAGCAGCCGCGGTAATACGTAGGGGCCAAGCGTTATCCGGATTTATTGGGCGTAAAGAGCTCGTAGGCGGCTTGGCAAGTCGGTGGTGAAATTCCGAGGCTCAACCTCGGAACTGCCATCGAAACTGTCATGGCTAGGGTTCGGTAGAGGAGAGTGGAATTCTCGGTGTAGCGGTGGAATGCGCAGATATCGAGAGGAACACCAGTAGCGAAGGCGGCTCTCTGGGCCGATACCGACGCTGAGGAGCGAAAGCGTGGGGAGCAAACAGGATTAGATACCCTGGTAGTCCACGCCGTAAACGTTGATCACTAGGTGTGGTGGACTCATTGACGTCTGCCGTGCCGGCGCTAACGCATTAAGTGATCCGCCTGGGGAGTACGGCCGCAAGGCTAAAACTCAAAGGAATTGACGGGGGCCCGCACAAGCGGCGGAGCATGCGGCTTAATTCGATGCAACCCGAAGAACCTTACCTGGACTTGACATACTGGGAAAAACCATAGAGATATGGTGTTCTTTTGAGTCCAGTACAGGTGGTGCATGGCTGTCGTCAGCTCGTGTCGTGAGATGTTGGGTTAAGTCCCGCAACGAGCGCAACCCTTGTCCTATGTTGCCAGCGGATAATGCCGGGGACTCATGGGAGACTGCCGGGGACAACTCGGAGGAAGGTGAGGACGACGTCAAGTCATCATGCCCCTTACGTCCAGGGCTGCACGCATGCTACAATGGCAGGTACAACGGGCCGCGATCCCGCGAGGGTGAGCTAATCCCTTAAAGCCTGTCTCAGTTCGGATTGGAGTCTGCAACTCGACTCCATGAAGCCGGAGTCGCTAGTAATCGCGGATCAGCAAAGCCGCGGTGAATACGTTCTCGGGCCTTGTACACACCGCCCGTCACATCACG
>JAHEJY010000128.1 GCA_024638625.1 Actinomycetes bacterium | reverse complement strand
CCTGGTTCGGGCGATGGCGGTGTCGTCGGCTTCCCGCATGCCCGGTGTGTAGGCGCCCACCAGATCGACATGCGCTCCCGGTTGGAGCCAGTCTCCCTGAATGATCGGATCAACCGTCATGGTGGCCGACGAGATCAGGTCCGCCTGGCCCACAGCAGACTCCAGATCGGTCACTGCCGACACCGATACGCCGTCCAATTCGGCCAACAATGCTGACGCCAGCTCGGATGCTCGCGCCGGGGTTCGATTCCATATGGCTACGTGGGCAATCGAAGGCCGGACGGAGAGGTGGGCTTTGATGAGGTGGGGAGCCATGGCGCCCGCCCCCACCATGAGCATGCGCTCTGCATCCGAGCGGGCGAGGTAGTCGGCTCCCAGCGCACTGTCACACGACGTCTTGAACCACGTGAGCCATGTGCCGTCGATCACGGCAATCGGTTTCCCGTTCGAGCCATCGAACAGCACATACACCCCGTGCACACTCGGCAACCCGGTGTTGCCCGGAAAGATCGTGGCCAGCTTCACGCCCAGCGCCTGACCCGACTGCCACGCCGCTCGAACGAGAATGCCCTCGGCCTGGTCGGCGAGATACAGGTCATCAAGCGATGCAGGCGGCTCGAGGTGCTGGGTACGCAGGCTCTCGATCAGCGGACGGTATTCGAAGATACGGGCTGCCTGGTCGACATCAACAATGTGCACGTCGCCATACAAGCACGGTCGACTACATCAAGGTTCGCTCAACCAGTCCACGCGACCGGTATCAACACCTCGTTGTGTCTCAGCATCGGCGGGGTCATCGGGCCGCTGTACACGGCGCTCTGAGCCGCACCCACCACCTCGATGTCATCCCGCTCGAGGTCATCGAGGAGGGCAGCCTCAACGCGACGAAAGCGCCGTTCGTTACGGTTTCCCCGATACGGGCGAGCCGCGTAATAACCGTCTGATACCCGGACAATGGTGACTGTGTCGTCCAGCGGTTGAGGAAGGTCGGATTCATTGAACGCGCTCTCCATCACGAATCGATAGCGGTGCCGATCCTCGCCGACTACCTGGCGCGTGACCGGTACCGTCATGTTCATCTTCCGCTGGTCGGAGTTTCGTCCGAAGATAAAGCCGGCCAGACGACGAAACGCAACTGAACCGACAGAGTCAAACTCGCCATCCACCGTGGTCTCTGCGACAAGGTACGAGCGATAGTGACGAATCTCGTAGCCGTCGGCACGGGCCACGACGCTGTATTCAGGCTGCTCGTATCTACTCACCTTCTTTTATTCGGAGCGGCGCCCGTTTGGGATGTCCCGGTAGTAATGTCTTTACAAAATGTAAAGAGGAGGTTTCTTGACCGCGACCACAGAACCGCCCATTACCCAGCCACCGTTGACGCCCTATTCACTCGAAGCCCTGCTCGACCGGATCTCCAACGAATGGCACGACCACAAGCAGATCTTCGATCTCCCAACTGCCCGCATCTGGGCCCCCGATCCGGATTTCGACCTGTCGTTCGCATTTCTCGGCCGTACTGCCGCCTCGCCGATCGGTCCCGCCGCCGGGCCGCACAGCCAGTTGGCTCAGAACATCGTCCTCGCCTGGCTCGGGGGCAGTCGCATGTTCGAGCTCAAAACGGTTCAGATCCTCGACGAACTCGAAATCGGCCGTCCCTGCATCGACATGGAAACGATCGGATTCAACATCGAATGGAGCCAGGAGCTCAAGATCAAACAGTCGCTCGAGGAGTACGTAAAAGCGTGGATGATCATCGAGATCCTCAAACACTGGAAACCGATTCACCCCTACATCGGCGATGATTCCGGACCGTTCGTCTTCGACCTCTCCGTTGGATATGACCTCGCGGGAATCTCGACCCCGGAGGTGTCCTTCTTCATAGAGTCGATGATGGATGCGTCCGCCGAGATCGACCGCCTCCGCCCCCAGCTCACGGGCCATTTCGCCAAATTCGCCGGCTATCACTTCGAGCCCCGCATCGCCGAGACGGTCACCCTGTCGACCTTTCACGGCTGCCCGCCAGAAGAAATCGAAGGCATCACCAAATACCTCATGGAGCACCATGGCCTTGATGTGGTCGTCAAACTCAACCCGACCTTGCTGGGTTTCGGCAACGTCGTCGACATTCTCCAGAAGCAACTCGGCTACGAGCACATCCGCCTCAGCCGGGACTCGTTTGTCGACGACCTCCAATTCCCGCGAGCGATCGAACTGATCCAGGAGTTGCGAGACTTTGCCCAACAACAGGGCCGCAGGTTCGGGATCAAGCTCACCAATACCTTGGTGGTTCAGAACGACAAGGGCTTCCTGCCGGACGACCCGATGTACCTGTCGGGCCCGCCACTCCATGTCCTCGCAACGGCTCTCCTCGACGAACTGATCAACACGCTCCCCAACAACACGCTCATGGTCGAGGGGCACGCCGGAGACGTGCAGGTGAGCTGGTCGGCCGGAATCACCCGAGAAAACTTCGCAACCTCGATCGGCATGGGCGTGGCACCGGCCACGGTCTGTTCCGACCTCCTGCAACCGGGCGGATACGGTCGCATCAAGCCGATGCTCAAACGGCTCACCGATACCATGAAAGCGGCAGGCGCCACCAACCTGGACGAGTGGCGCAAGCACGAGTGGCAGAGGGCCAAGGCCAACGGGTTCCTGGGCCCGGTGGAGGCGCACCTGCACGAGCTCACCAAAGGCGAGCTCCGGGAGAAATACCATCACGAGGCCCACAAAGAGGGGCCGCGCCGGGTCGACCATGTCCTCGAAATGTGGGGCTGTGTTGCCTGCAACTTCTGCGTGACCGTCTGCCCCAACGATGCGTTCACCAAGATTCCCACGCCAGACGGGCTGGAGCTGGACGGTCGGCAGCAATACGTAGTTCTGGTCGAACAATGCAACGAGTGCGGGAACTGCATGGTCTTCTGTCCCGAAGAGGGTGACCCGGCCCAGATCAAACCCCGCCTCTTTTTTGACGAGACGAGATTCGCCGCCCAAACCGGCCAGGCGTTCCTGTTGTCAAAGGACTCAGCGGGAGAGGACAACGGAGGATTTTCGATAACTGCTACCCCGCAAGCCGAGCAGGAGGTGCCAGTATTGAGAGAACTACTGGAACAAGGAGGCAAGGCCATCATCGGCTGAGTTATGCGACTGCTGACCGTTGCCGCCGCCCAGATGGGCCCCATCGCCGCAGACGAAAACCGCGAAGCCGTGGTCGATCGCCTGCTCGGCTTGATGAACACTGCCTCAGAGCGCGGCGCCGAACTCGTCGTCTATCCGGAACTCGCCCTCACCACCTTCTTCCCCAGGTGGCACATGGAGCTCTCGGAAGCCGATCACTATTACGAAACCGAGATGCCGGGCCCGGCCACCAAGGTGTTGTTCGATGAGGCCAAGCGTCTCGGCATCGGCTTTTGTCTCGGCTACGCGTCGCTGACCCCGGAAGGGCGCCGCTTCAATGTGTACCACCTCGTCGACCAGGCGGGCGAGACGGTCGGCATCTTTCACAAAGTGCACATTCCCGGCCATGCCGATTACGAACCATGGCGGGAGTTCCAGCACGCCGAGCGACACTACTTCGAGCCGGGCGACGATTTTCCCGTGTGGCGGGCGTTCAACAGCATCGTCGGCATGGCAATCTGCAACGACCGGCGCTGGCCCGAGACCTATCGCGTCATGGGTATGCAGGGGGCCGAGCTGATCCTCATCGGTTACAACACTCCCCTCCACTACGCACCCGACCCGACCCAAAACGCACTCGCCGGATTCCACAACGCTCTCGTCATGCAATCCGGTGCCTACCAGAACGGCGCGTTCGTGGTGGGCGTCGCCAAAGGAGGGATCGAAGAAGGCGTCGATTCGCTCGCCCACAGCATGATCGTGGCACCGTCGGGCCAGATCATCGCCCAGTGCATAACGACCGGGGACGAAGTTGCGGTTGCAACCATCGACCTCGACTTCACGAAGACCTACAAAGACACAGTCTTTGACTTCGCCACATACCGCATTCCCGATGCGTACCGACGGATTACCGAACAGACAGGCGTAGAGCTACCACCGGAGACTGACCCATGACCATCGCCGAATCCCGCACGACCACGTTCACTGTCAACGGCGCTCCCGCCGAAGTCAGTTCCGACCACCCGACCCTTCTCGCCGCACTGCGCGAAGAGCTCGGCATCACCTCCACCAAGGACGGCTGCTCCCCCCAGGGCCAGTGCGGGTGCTGCACGGTGATCATGGACGGCAAAGCCATCCAATCCTGTCTGGTGAGTATGGACAAGGCCGAAGGCAAGGACATCACCACGCTCGAAGGTTTCGACCAGCAGGAACGCGAGCGGCTGTCCAAAGGGTTTGCCGCCACCGGCGCCCTCCAGTGCGGCTTCTGCACGCCCGGAATACTGGTTCGAACCAAGTCGCTCATCGATGCCAAGGGCAAGGACCTCGATCGACGCACCATCGAAGGACGGCTCGGGGCCCACCTGTGCCGGTGCACCGGTTATGTGCGCATCATCGAGGCAATTGAACTCCTGGCGTCGGGTCAACCCATTCCCGACACCCCGCTACCCAAGCGGATCGGCGACTCGGGCGTCAAGTACGAAGCCGAAGAATTGGCCCTGGGCGATCGCGGCTACGTGGGCGACATCACGGTTGCCGGGATGCTGCACGGCGTCGTGCGCCTGGCCGATCACGCCCGCGCAGACGTCATCAAGATCGACACCACCGCCGCCAGGGCGATCCCCGGCGTTGTCGATGTGTTCACCGCAGCAGACGTACCGGGCGACCTCCGGGTTGGGATCATCTACACGGACTGGCCGGTCTTCATACCCGAGGGCGGACGTACCTCTTTCCTGGGTGACGTGATGGCAATCGTGGTCGCCGAGGATCACCTGACGGCCACCAGAGCCGCCGAGGCCATCGAGATCGAGTACAACGTGCTCCCTCCCATCACCGATCCGTTGACCGCGATCCAAGATGACGCGGACAGTGCGGTATGGGAACTCGACGGCAACGTGCTCTCGGTTTCCGAATACACCCGGGGCGATTTCGCCACGGCATACGAAGAGTCGGCCCACAAGATCCACGAGGTGTTTCAAACCCAGCGCATCGAGCACGCCTTCCTCGAGCCCGAATCGACGCTCGCCGTACCCATCGACGAGGACAGGCTCCACGTCTACTCGGGCGGCCAGGGAGTATGGGACGACCGCGATCAGATCGCGGCGGTGCTCGGTATCGACCGGGACAAGGTGACCGTCGAGCTCGTCTCGAATGGCGGTGCCTTCGGAGGCAAGGAGGACATGTCGAATCAGGCGCAGACGGCGCTGGCCGCCTGGCTGCTGAGGAAACCGGTCCGGTGCACCTTCACCCGGGAGCAGAGCTTCTACGTACATGCCAAACGGCACCCGATCCGGATCGAATCGTGGGCGGCCTGCGACGCCGACGGCAAGCTGACAGCAATGAAGGCCCGGATGGTCGGCGACAGCGGCCCCTACGCGTCAGTAGGCATGAAGGTCCTCGAGCGAGCAGCCGGCCATGCCTCCGGACCGTATGTCGTTCCGAACATCGACGTGCAAGCCATTGCGGCCCGCACCAACAATGCGGTAGGCGGAGCCTTCCGGGGCTTCGGCGCCAACCAGGCCCAGTTCGCGATGGAGGGAATCATGGATCGGCTGGCCGATCTGGCAGGCCTCGACAGCTGGGAGATGCGCAGCCGCAACGTGGTCGAGCCCGGGGTCGTCTGGGGCCCGGGCCAGATCATGGATGATGGCAGTGCGGGCGCCCGCCTCTGCCTCGATACCATCAGGCCGCATTTCGACCGGGCGACCGCCGAAGGCAAGGCAGTCGGTCTCGGGCTTGGCCTCAAAAACAGCGGGCTCGGCAACGGGTTTCTCGAGATCGCCAAAGCGGTTGTTCGCTTCAACGACGATGACACCGTCGAGGTCCGCCACTGCTGGACCGAGATGGGCCAGGGCGTCCACACCGTGGCCCTGCAAGTTGCGGCCGAGGAACTCGACATATCCCCGGAGCGGATCAACGTGATCGTCGACACCACTCGCGAGCTCGGAGCCGGACAGACCACCGGATCGCGGGGCACGCTCATGGGAGCCGGATCGGTTCAGGCAGCCTGTCAAGCCGCCAATGCCGACGGCCGCAAGATCGGAGTCGACTACGAGGGCGAATACCGGATCGACTGGACCAACAAGCTCGAAGACGATGTGGAAAACCCCATTCTCCACTCGACCTTCGGATACGCCGCCCAGATGGTTATCGCCGACAAACAAAGTGGCGACATAGAAAAGCTGGTGGCGGTTCACGATGTGGGTCGCGCCGTGAATCCAGCCCTATGCGCCGGCCAGGTGGAAGGGGCGGCTCACATGGGCCTGGGGTACGCCCTCACAGAGGATTTTCCGTACGACGAGGCTGCTCGACCCACCAACATGACACTCCGGAGCCTCGGCATCCTCCGCCCCAAAGACATGCCGGAGATCGAGACGATCCTGGTGGAAGCCCCCCAACCCCGT
>JAHEJY010000127.1 GCA_024638625.1 Actinomycetes bacterium | reverse complement strand
GCCTGGCGAACCGTGCATCCGATGGCGCTCGTCAACAAGAACAACCGCAATACCGCCCAGATGGCTGAGCTGGCCAAGGCGATCGACGGCGTGCGTTTCGTTGTGGTGCACCGGGACCCGGTGTACGTGGTTCAGAGTCTGATGGAGGCGCGGGAAATGGTGCAGGGCTCAGCCGAAATCGGCTGGGGATTGGCGTCCCGGAGTAACGGAGACCCGGTCGACGACGTGATCCAACAGGTTCGAGAGATCAGAGCGATGGTCGAACGAGACGCGCCGCCGGGCGCCATCCACATCGATTACGAGCATCTCTGCGAGGACCCGACCACGGTGGTCACATCAATCGCGGCCGACACTACGATCCCGCTCCGTAACGTCGCCGATATCAGGCCGCTGCGGCCGGCCAACGTCGATCGCCTCGATGGCCGGACGCTGGAGAGAATTCGCGTAGAGCTTTCCTAGTTGCTCATAGCGGAGAACATGCCCTGGTACACCCGGTAGCCGTCTGCTTCGAACACCAGCTCCAAGCCGTTGGTCATCGTGAGATGGTCGAGAAAGGAGCCGTCGTCGTCGCCGTGGAATGGCCGGCTGTAGGTGAGGTAGAACCGATCTCCGGGATCGAGTGATAGGTCCATGAGCTCGATCAGCGTGGCATCGGGACGAGAGCCTGAAACGCCGTCGGAAAGGGGTTGTACCGCCAGACCCGGCTTCATACGGGGCCCGAGGACGTCATTCGCTGTTCGGGGGTCTTCGAGCGGCAGGAATACCTCCGGGGTCAGGTAGTAGTTGATCGGGTTGGCCATGTACCAGGAGAGCGAAAAACCCGGTAGCGGCTCCGATTGGTCGAGGAATGAAGCCACGGATCGGGCGTCTTCGGTTCGGTGGTCGGATGAGTACTCACGGGCGCCGATGGACACCAATGCGGCGATGACGCACAACAGGCCGGCGATGTGCGTAGCACGACGGCCGTCTGAGAAGGCGGCGGCCAGCCAAATACTGAGAGGCACGAGTAGCCAGGCGAAATACCGGACCTGAAAGCCGATGCCGCTCAATGAGATGAGCGCTGTGGTGAGGACCAACCCTCCCACGATTATCGTGAGGAACAGACGCCGGCCGCTCTTGTCGAGTTGTTGCCACCCTGCCCAGGCGAGATAGCCCACGGCCGGAACGAGGACGATGATCCAGGGGACAAGCTGCGCGATTGCCTCGCCGGCGCTGATTATGTGAAGCTCACGGGCCGAAGGGCCCAACCCGAAGCCAAAGAGCAGTGTCTTGCCGAGGAATCCGATTTCTGCGAAACCGGCGTCCCGCGCAGTCACGATGGTCGTATGAGGGACCAGATCGCCCCCTAGTGGAATCAGGAGAGGGAGTGACAGAACGCCGACCACGAGGTGGGTTGTGAACCAATGTCTGCGGTTATCCGACGACAGGTAGGTGATGCCCGCGCCCAGGAGCGCAACAACCGCCAGGCCATAGTGCAGCCACAAGCTCAGCACAACCGCCGCCCCATACACCACCCAGGGTCGGCCCACGGTTCCCCGGCTCTCGGCGATACGCGACATGCCAAGGATCGCAACGGCGACGGCGAGAATTGCGAGGGCATATCCGCGGCCTTCCCGTGAAAGGTGGATATGAAAGGGCAGCCAGGCCAGAACCGTCGCCGCCAGCAATCCCAACCGCGGCTCGAGGGAGCGATCCATCGCATTCCCGAGCCGGAACACGACGTAGATGGTTGCGAGGCCGGCACCCGCCGCCAACCACCGCCCTGCCATGTCCGTGCCGGCGCCCAGCAGCAGCTTGAGCAGGTAGTGGTACAAGGGCGGGAACCCGTCGTCGATCAGATGGATATCGGCCCAGGGTGCGTTGGCGATCTGGATTTCCCAGACCTCGTCCATGCTGAGACTCTGACGGCCGAGATTCCACAGTCGGAAGACGACGGCGCCCACCAGTGCCACCACCCAGGCTGTACTCCGCCGGACCGCCATCCGCTCTTTGATCACAGCGTGACCGTTCGGGACGGCTGTGATCCCTCGACGTGCTCTCGACACGTCGTGAAGTCGAAAGCATCCGTGAGCCGATCGAGGAAATGTCCCGTCAGGGCGCGTTTTTCGGCCCCGGAATGCTCCATGCCCGGAAAAAAGCTGAGCCCCGGCGAATCATCGCCGCCGAAGAAGTCGAGAGGATGAACGAGAACAGAGGGGGCTGTGGCGGTCGCCCGGCAAGCCGCCAGCGCCAAGGACAGGTAGAGGTCCGCGATCCTGGTCGAGATCCCGGCCAACCAGAGGAGGTAGCTCAAGTGGAAAGGGGTGCGAATCATCGGGATGGTGGTAACAGGTAACTCAGCCACCTGTTGGGGAACCCACCGATACGGCTTGTTGGGCCGCCTGACGTCTGAGAAGGAACCGAACAGCTTGCTTCGGAGTTCGCGCTCTTCGTCGTTTAGCTCTCCAGATCTGAAGTAGAACGCCCTTGCCAGCGGACCGATGAAGGTGGGGAGCGTGGAGGCGTCGTAGGCATAGCCGAGCGACGAGAGTACGTCGAGGGTTTCGCGGGAGAAGCTGAAACCGGGGCCCCGAAAGCCGACCGGGGTCTGGCCGGTGGCGGTCTCGATCGCGTCATGAGCCCGGGTGAGCTCAGACCTCAGCTCTTCTGGTGAAAACCGGTCCAACCAGGGGAGATGATTGAACGAATGATTGCCGACCTCGTGACCGGCTTCCGCAATGCCCGCAAGCAGATCCCGGTTTTGAGGCAGGGATGCGTCTTTGCCGACGACGAACACGGTGACGGTCAAGTTCCGCTCCGCCATATCGTCCAGAAAGATCGGGATGAGCTGGTCGAGGTATGACGGGTAGGTGGACCATTCCGGATGTCCGTGGATTTGCAGGTAGGACCAGGCATTGTCCAAATCGAGCGACAGGCTCGCCCGGCGCTTCATGTGATATGTCCGGCTGCCCGATTCGCCAGGCCGACTGTCTCGTTGACGTTCAGCGTGCCGTTGACGATTTGCGCCGAATTGACCAGGAACAGGTTCGGGTTCGACGTGGCAAATGGGGGAACCCGTTCGGAATACGAGATGGTCGGAATCGCCATGACGTATCGAGCCCGCGCCACCTGAAAAGCGACTACGTCTTCGCCCGACAGGAGCGGGTGGATCGCAGAGAGACCGTCCATGAACTCACGCCGAATCGCGTCGTCATCCGCATCGAAGAGCGGGTCGTCTGGGCTGACGTACTTGGGCAGGTACACCAGTCGATGGCCCCCGAGCTCGGCCGGGTCCACCAGGTTCGACATCTCGATGACACCGGTGAAGGGTGCCGGATCGACGAGGTTGGTGACGTAGTACGGCGACAGTTGTCGTTTGAGAAGGACTGAGGCGCACACCACCCCCAGATAGGGAAGTGCCGCCAGCGCCTGTTTTTCGGAGTCAGGAAGGTCGACGCACAGGCGGGAGGCAATGGGGCCTGCGACCGTCACGACGGCCCTGTCGTAGACCCGGGTTTCGCCAGAGCCGAGTTTGATGTCGACCATCCCCATCCCGCCCACGCTCTCGACCCGTACCCCGGTTCGGATGACGACGCCGCGATCTGCCAGATAGTCGGAGAGCGCCTCGAGCACTCGCGCATAGCCGCCCGGGATGTAGCCGAATCGCTCCTGGTTGCCCTGGTCGGATCTGGCCGCATAGAGACGCTGAATCGTTGCCCAGATGAATGCGGCCGAGGTGTCGCGGTACGCATCGCCCAGCTTTGAACGGAGAAGCGGCAACCAGAAACGGTCGAATGTGCGCTTGCCGGACCAGCGCGTGAGCCAGGCTTCGACGGGTATCTGTTCGAAGCTCTTCCAGTCCCGGGCGTAGGCCCCGCGCAGAATGGTCAACCCGAAGCGAAACTTGTCGACCAGGGACAAGATGGGGAGGCGCAAGAAATCGGTATTGGTCGTGATCGGAAACAACTGGCCGCGGGCGTACACACCGGTTTGTGCCGCCGCCGACACTGTTTCGATACCGAGGCGATCGAGGATGGCTTTGGTGTTGTTGTCGGATTCGAGGGTGACGTGATAGAAGCGATCCCAGGTGGTGTCTCCGATATTCCAGCCGGCCGCCAGCCCGCCAATCCGATCGGCCGCTTCCAGGACTTCGACATCGTGACCCTGCTCGATCAGATTGAGCGCCAGGGTCAAACCCAGCATGCCGCCGCCGACAACGGCGTAGCTGGTCATTGCTCGACCAGCCCGGTGGGCGTTTCTCGATAGGTGCGGCCACATTGGCCGCACGTCGCTACTTCGCCCTCAAGGGTGACGCGCGGACCGCAGGCGCATACCCAACCGATCTGGCGGGCGGGGTTGCCGACCACCAGGGCATGGTTCCGGACCGGTTCCGTTACGACTGATCCCATTCCAACCATGGCGAATCGACCGATATGTACTCCAGGTCCGATGATCGCCCCGGCGCCGATGGTCGCTCCATCTCCGACATCGGTGGCGATCGTCCCGGAGTCGGGTTCCGAAGAACGGAGGGACGCGAGGTCAGGGGTTGCGGCTCGCGGGTAGCGATCGTTGGTGAAGGTGGCGTGGGCTGAAATCATCACGCCGTCCCCCAACGTCACGCCTGTGCATATATAAACAAATGCGTTGAGTTTGACCCGGTCGCCGATTGTCACACCGTAGGCAATGTAGGTCTTCTCGCCGATGATGCAATCGGCACCGATGGTTGCCGGACTGCGTATGTGGACGTTGTCCCAGACGGCGGTCCCTTCCCCGAGCTCCACCCCCTCTTCGACGATTGCAGTCGGATGTATGCGGGCCATCGGCCTTACGCTATCTCGACCATCGGTGTTCCAGGGGATGTGACCTCGGTCCAGTTGTTGGCGCGGAGCGATCGGTACGCGGCCTCGACGACCTGCACCGAGGCAATCCCGTCTTCGGCCCCGATGAGGAGCTTGTCGCGGCCATCGATGGCATCGAGAAAATTCTGGACCTGGGCGCCGATCGATTCCATTTTTGAGTATCCGGTGCCGAACTCGATCCATTCGGAGCTGTTGTGCTGGCGGAAACGCGACGTTCGCCAACCGACCTGGACCGTCCCCTTTGAACCGTAGATGTCCACGTAGGAGTCGAGCTCCTTGCGAATCGACCACGACAGGTCGATGGTGCCGGTGACGTCGCTCACGCTTCGAAAAAACACTCGAACCGTATCTTCGACCGGGAGCCGCTGGATGCGGTGCCCTTCGACAGCGAGGACCTGATCTATCGGCCCGAGAAGGTAACGGGCGATATCGAGGCTGTGGGTGCCGTTGTCGATCAAGACACCGCCTCCCGACAACCCGGGGTCGGCGTTCCAGCGATCTCGCATGTCGACTACCGACGCAAACGTGTTCTCGTACAGGACGATGTCTCCGAGGATGCCGGATTGAATCAATGATTTCGTCGCGATGATGTCGTCGACATACCGAAATTTGGAAGCCATGGTGAGGAGCACACCGGATTCTTCCGCGGCCAGCGCCATAGCCTCGGCATCCGCCAGCTCGATCGCAAGCGGCTTTTCACACAGCACCGGAACGCCGTGTCGCAACAGATGCATGCTGATCTCAGGGTGGCTCGCCGGCGGCGTGCACACGATTGCCGCATCCACATCGCCCAGGTCGCGGTGGCTGGCGACTGTGGGTATGCCGTATTCCTGGGCGACCCGCTCCCTTGTTTCCGGGTTGCTGTCGGCAACGACCGTGAGCCTGGCCAGGGGTGATTTCTCCAGGACATCCAGGTACGTGCGGCCGATTCCACCGGCTCCGATGACGGCAACGTTCATGTCACTCTGATAGGCGCCGGTTGTCATCAGACGATCGTCAATTCGGCAACGGCCTTTTCTATGGCTTCGACAACAGCATCGATGTGCCGGTCTTCATAGCGCTCGTTGAGCGGAAAGACGAGCACGTTGGCCAAACCGTCGTATGCCCCGGAGTAGTCGTCCCGGTGGTAGGTAACGGCCTCGGGTCGCGCAAGGTTGAAAGGCCAGCCGCTCGTACCGAACGTGCGTTGATCCCGTATGACCTCACAATCGAAGGCCGGTTTCTGGATGTATCGCGGTCCGGCCGGGATGTTGAGCTCTTGCAGTGCCGCGGCCAGCGCCGAGACCCCGCCTTCGATCACCGAATCGTCGACCTGCACGGCGATCCGCCAGTACACATGCTCGGTGCCGGGCCGTTCTCTGGGAAGGTTGAGACCTTCTACGGTTTCCAGGTTTTCCACGAATCGATGGGCAGCCCGCCGCCTCGCGGCGATGCTGGTTTCCAGTTTTCTCAACTGGGCCACCAGGACTGCGCCTTGCAATTCGGTCATGCGGTAGTTGAGAGCGAGGAAGTAGTGATCCGGATTCGCATCCCCGTAGCCCCAGGCCTTGTCTACAAAAAGGCGCATCCGCCGTGCGTAGGCAGCGTCGTCGGTGATGACGATCCCTCCCTCGCCCGCAGTCATGTGCTTGCCTTGCTGGAACGAGAAGCAACCAATGACGCCGATGGTTCCCACCTTGCGGCCGTCATCATGGGCACAAAA
>JAHEJY010000126.1 GCA_024638625.1 Actinomycetes bacterium | reverse complement strand
TAGCGATCGAGCCCAAACCTAATCGTGTGATTGGCTCCGGCCTGGGCATATGAGTCCCGGAGGTAGTAGGTCCCGTTGGACGGACGAAAGACTCCGACGGTGTCAACCCCATCGCCATCCCAGTCGCCGGCGAGGATGCGGTCACCCGGGTTGGCTCCCTCATAGTGAAATTCGATGTCGATCGTCGGAGTCTGCAGCGAGTTGGTGAGATAGAGCTTCTCGGTCACCGGGTTGAAGAGCCCGACGGTGTCGGTGCCGTTACCGTCCCAGTCCCCTGCGAGCGGCACCGTTCCGTCGGCCGCCAACACAAGATCCCAGTCGGCAAATCCCTGCGTGTTGGTGTTACGGAGATAGAACCGGCGCTCGGACGGTCGGTATATCCCGATGGTCTCTACCCCGTCGCCGTTCCAGTCCCCACAGATCGGTTGGTCTTCGGGAATGCCATAGAAGATCGAGATGTCGGCAACTCCGAAGGTATTCGACTGACGCAGATACAGGAAGCCGGTGGTCTGCCGATACAAACCGACGGTATCGAGCCCCGACCCGTTCCAGTCGCATGCCATGGGCCGGTCGCCGGGGTCGCCGTAGTAGAACGTATTGACCGATCCGTCAGGCCGCAGCAGATGCCAGAGCCCGGTGGCCGGATCGTGCCCAGCGATGGCGTCGGCGGCGCCACCCCCCACAACTCCTCGCTTGTCAATGCTGGTTATCTGCATCGACAACAACCCGAGGGGTGTCCGAAGCAATCGAGTGTCGATGTCTTTGGTTGCGGGCGCGCCGTCAACCAGCCCGCTGAATCGGACGATCCGGGCCGTCCGGTATTCCGGAGTTTCTTCCCGACGGTACGACAGGATTTCGATGTCACTGAGTGAGTCGAGCCCGATCGCGTTGGCGATTGCGTCTTCCGACAGGACCTTGGTCCAGCGGGCGTTGCGGTTCTTGACGCTGGGGTCGATCGACCACGGATCCGGAACCCCGACCAGGTATACAGGTGTCCTGCCCGAACCGAAAGCATCCCCTGAGTTTTCGGTATGCCCGAATGTTGACGAGCTGTAGAACGTCGCGACCGCCAGCGGTTGGTTGGCAAAGACTTCGGTCTCGTGGGTCATGACCATGCTTTCGGTGGCGGCCACGGCGCCCTTCCACGACTCGACGCCCACTCGGAAGTTGGTTCCGATATACACCTGATCGCGGGTGGTGTTGTAAACGTGGCACCAACACAGATCCTGCTGCAAGGTCGAACCATCCGGATGGCCTCGCAACGTCATTTTGTTCACCGCGTACGAACGGCCCGCCACCGCCTGCGCCTCGAGCGTGGCCTGCGCCCAGGAATACGGAACTTCGGCCAGTCCCCAGAGATACCGTTCCAGATCCACGACCTGCGTGATATGGAAGCCTGTCGCCTGCGAACCCGTTGGCTTGTTGGGGCGGATCCGGAGATCCCCGTACGTATACGTGCGGTCACCGTCGATGACGATATGGGTGCCAGGTTCTACCGCGGTCCAGCCATCCCAGACAAAATCTATGAAACACGACCCGGAAGCCCAATACTCCTTTCCCGATATAGCGAGCGCGCACCCTCCACCGGTGAACGTCACCACGACGCTATTTCCGGAAAACACCGTGAGCTGTTGGGTTCCACCGGCGCCGTCGGGGCGACTGATGATGACGTATCCCTCGCCGGTGTTGGGTCGGATATCGAACACCGCCGAGGAACGATCCTGCATGAGCCCAACCCACAGAAGGCCGGGCTCCGGAACGTCGACGCCCAGGCGTCCGGTATCGATCGTCCGAAAATAGTGCTCGAGGATGTCGACCCAGGAGTACCCCTCGAGGCCCATCCCGTAGGCGCCGAATTGCGACATTCCGGTTCCATGACCCCACCCGCCGCCGTGGATGGCGTAGGTGATCCCTTCCGGCTCCGGGGGAGGTTCCTGGGCGACGGCAGGTGTTGAGGCGTCGTCGGCCCATCCCAATGCGACGACAACGAGTCCGACCGCCAACCAAACCACTAAACGTTTCATAGGTCTGCAGTAATGATAGGACGAGGTTCCCATGGCTCAATGGGAAAATCACAATAGGCCCGGACGACCCAGACCTACGCCATCGGCCGGCAGAGGTGGTCGTACTCGACCAGAGGCGGCGGGTTTTGCTCGTCGGAGCACGCAATGCAGTCGGGGTTGCGACGGAGTTTGAAACGCTCCACGGTTTGATCGAGGCTGTCGTAATACAACAAGGTGCCGATCAGCGGTTCTCCGATACCCAGGATCAGTTTGAGAGCTTCGGTTGCCTGCATCGTTCCCACCATGCCGGGTAGTACGCCCAACACCCCCGCTTCCGCACAGTTTGGGGCCGCTTCAGGCGGCGGAGGCGTGGGGAAGAGGCATCGGTAGCACGGACCTTCGTACGGCTTGAACACGCTTGCCTGACCCTCAAATCGGAACACGGATCCATGCACGACGGGCGTTCGGGTGATGAGACTCGCGTCATTCAAGAGGTAGCGGGTGGGGAAGTTGTCGGCACCATCGATGACGATGTCGTAGTCGTTCAAGAGCCCGATGGCGTTGTCGGCCGAGAATCTGTATTCGTGCGTCTCGAGGGTGATCTCTGGATTCAGGCCGGCCAACGTACGAGCTCCCGAAACAACTTTGGGTTCACCGATCATGGCGGTCGTGTGCATGACCTGTCGCTGCAGATTGCTCAGGTCGACCCGGTCTGCATCCACGAGGCCGATACGCCCGATCCCCGCCGCTGCCAGGTATAGGGCGGCGGGTGAGCCGAGACCACCTGCCCCGAGGACGAGAACACTCGATTCCAGGAGTTTTAGTTGGCCGGACTTGCCAACCTCGTGCAGCCGGAGGTGTCGCTGGTAGCGAGCCATCTCGGGCTGCTCGGAGGGCGTATCCCACGGCAGGCCGTGCCTCCTCCAGGCTTCTACGCCTCCGGCCAGCGAAACCGACGAGGCATAGCCGGCGCTCCGAAGGAGCTCGACGGCTTTCAGCGATCGAAGCCCAACCTGGCAGTAGACCAGCAAAGGGTCAACAGGATCCGCGATGTCGGCGATCCGGTCCATGAGCACGTCGAGTGGCATTGCCACGGCTCCCGGGATCATGCCTTCGCTGGTTTCGTCGGGATTTCGGACGTCGATCACTCTGCGTCCGTCGGTCACCGAAAGGGTGGGCTGGACTTCCATATGGCCATTATCGCGACTTGGCCGGCAAATACGTCTAGCTCGCCCGCCGATTCCTTTGATCATCGCCTCTGGCCGGTTCGCTCGACAGGTCGATATACAGGTGCGTGCGGTCCTGTTTGTTGCGGTACAACCGGCGGTCGGCTTCCGCCAAAGCTCGTTCGAGGGTCTTGCCAGTGACGTGAACCCAGCCCACAGAGACGTGAGCAAAATCAGACCGGACCCGTTCGGCCAATTCCCCTACCCCCCGGTCGTGCAGACCCACGAACTCGTCTCCACCAATGCGGTAGAAGCGGCAACCGGCGCCGCCTGCTCGAACCAGAGCCTGGACGAAATCGAGGATGTATTGGTCCCCCCGGGCGTGCCCGAACCGGTCGTTGATCGACTTCAGACCGTCCAGGTCCCAAAGTGAGAGCACGAAGGCAGGGTCGCCGTAGAAGTCGGATGCGAGGGCACGGCGGTTGCCGAACCCCGTCAATGGGTCGAGTAGGGCGGCACGCGCCAGGGCGGCCTCGGAAGCTTCGAGGGCCGTGATGAGTCGATGAAAGAACAGCCCGCCGACGAGTGCGCTGACCACGACGAGGAACAATCCGGTGGCCATTTCTTGAGTTGATGGGGCAAGAAGTGTGACGCCGAGGACACCGAGAGCGCTGCTGACGACCGCCGCCCTGAGCCCATACAGGCTTACGAGCACGATGTTGGGCAGGACCATGATGGCGGAGAAGACGATCGCCGACACCCCGAGCTGCTGGGGAATGCCGCCCGGTGCCAGCGAATACCACAGGATCAGCGTGTAGATCCCGAACAGATGAATCAATACGTACGTCCTGCTCCGCCTCAGATAGAGGTAGGCGCCGATCACATTGAGTATCAGGAAGGCGGCGTCTGCCTGGAATTCAGCGACGCCTCCGATCGCGAGGTGGATGGCGAATGTACTCGCGAGCGAGGCCCATGCCAGGGGGAGGTATCGCTCTGCCATCCAGGTTCGGGGATCCACCGATCGGCTCCCCTCATGCTGGGAGACAGCAGCACGGTTGTTGGTATCCATAGTGCTCGCTGTTCTTCTCTCTTTTCATGTCGGATGCCGGACGGGCGCGTATGAGCCTTTTTCTGGAAATCTTTTTCCGGGTGTCTCAAATCCTTCCGAGCGTTCACGAGCGTGCCAACCCGTTTCCGAGCGTTTCCCGAGGTTTTCCAGCGATCGAAGATCGGGCACGGGTCGTGCTGATGGGGGCCGTGCTGATCAGGGCCATGCTGATCGGGGTCGTGCTGATCGGTCGAACTGACCCGGTAGTCGGCTAGCTTTCCAACTGTTTCTTATTATGCCTATTGCATGTAGTTGATGTTATATGGTAATAACTCTGACTATGAGGTATGAAAGCACATCAAAGCCATCCGGTGACAGCCATGTTCGTCCTCCCATGGAAGATGCCGGCATACCTCGACCGACCGTTCGCCGTCGCAGAACCGTGCGGGCAGTGGTCTGGGACGATCCCACTCCGGGGTTCCCGGCCCATGACGATTACGTCCGACGGTTCTGGACGGCGGTGATCGGTCCGGGGGCGGTGGCCGATCTCCTCCGCTTGATGGCAGCGGCCGGGACCGATCGGGAATTGAAGCGCCCTGTGTCCTTGCCCGAGTTGGCCCGGGCCGGACTTGCGCGTGGGAGCGGGGATACGATTTCGGTCCGGGCGGTGGTTCCTCTCGTTCCGCCTGACCGGGTGCGGCAGTTCCCGACTTCGGTTCGTCAGGCCCACGCCAGGGCGACCCGCTAGCCGTCGCCTTCGGGTGGCGGCGGCGGAGGCTTTCCGATGATGGCGGTGACCGTGTCACCTGTCGCAACTGCAGTTCCTGGTCCTGGTTGCGTCTGGATGATCTTGTTCCAGGCGTTCTCATCCGGGGTCTCGACGAACGTTGGTTGCAGCGTCACCGATATGCCCGTCGTCTCAGCTGTGGTGATCAGCACTTGATTGGCTTGAGTCAACGTCAGGCCGATCACGTTCGGCATCGGAATCTCGGGTGGGAGTCCCGTAGACACTTCTATGGTCACTGCGTTGCCCTGTGTCATCTTGGCACCGGCCGCCGGGATCTGGTTGACCACGATGCCCTGCGCCTCATATGCGTTGACTTCGACGATTGCGACGCTCAAATGGGCGAGGTAGATGTCGGAGGTGGCTTCAGCCTGCGTGAGGCTGATCACAGAAGGGACCGTCGTCGATGGAACGACTTTGTATTTGCTCGTGCCATCGGGAAGGGGTGCGAAATTCTCCTCCGGGACGCCCTCGAGGAGAATGGTCATGAATTCCTTCCACATCGGCGCAGGAACATCACCACCGAATACGCGGCTATAGGTGCGCCCATTGATCTCGACATTGCGCATGGCGATTTGCTCGTCGGCGTACCCGACCCACACCGAGGAGGTGAATTGAGGGACGAAGCCCACGAACCAGGCATCGCGGAAACTCTGCGTCGTACCAGTCTTGCCTGCCATCGGACGACCGATGTTGGCCTTTGGCGCGGTTCCTCTGGTGACGTTTCGCATGGCCTCGACGACCGTGGCGGCCAAGGCGGGATCAGTGACCTGCTCGCTTACGATCTCGTGCTGGTACAGCACCTCGCCCTCTTCGGTTTCGATTCGCTCGATCAAGTGCGGACGAATCCGATCCCCGTACCTGGCGAGGGTCGAGTAGGCCGCTGCCATCTCGAGGGGCGTCACCTCTCCGGCGCCGAGCGCGAGTGAGTACACCAGCGGAAGCTCCGATTCGATTCCGAGGCGGTTGGCCATATTTGCGATGTTTTCGGGGCCGGCTGCTAGCGCTACCTGGGCATAGACGGTGTTGATCGATCGGTACGTGGCTTCAAAGAGCCGCGTCAGGCCACCGCCGCCTCCGCGGACGGTCCACGTGAAGCTTCCGCCCGGTCCGCACGGAACATCACACTGGAGCTTCAAAGGGCTTTCCGAGGACCAATAGCTGTTGATCGAACCGCCGTTCTCGAGATAGGCCATGAGGGCGAACGGCTTGAACGAAGAACCAGGCTGACGGAGTCCTTCAGTTGCGAGGTCGTAGTCGCGTTGGCCCGCAGCAAAGTCGGTCCCGAAATCCAGGCCACTTGCCATGACTTTGATGGCGCCGGTGTTGTTGTCGATGGTTGTAATCGCACCGGTGGGTGCTTTGGCTCCATCGGGCGGGACGGGCAACCAGGTGCGCAACAGGCTGTTGGCAGCCCGCTGGAGCCCCATGTCGACCGTGGTGGTGATGATCAAACCACCCTTGAGGCCGGGTTGTTCTTCGCATTCATTGCTTTCGGCCGGACAACCGAAGATGGCAATTTCTCGATCCTCGGACGTCAGCCCCAGCACGTTGAACT
>JAHEJY010000125.1 GCA_024638625.1 Actinomycetes bacterium | reverse complement strand
CATCGTCCAGCGGGCAACCTGACGCAGGGCATCCGCAGGCCCATCGGATCGGGCCGCGAAGCCTTGAACGAGCCATCCCAGCACGACGATCCCCAGCCATCCGACGCTGCCGTTGAAAGCTTCGCCAACCGTGTCGAGACCGGTGAACATTCCCATCCGGTTCAGCGCGACGAATCCAACCGCAACGGTCAGCAGGGAATCGAGCACGAATCCTGCCAAGCGTCCCCGATGCTGCTTCGCCGACGTCCATCGAATCGACAAAACTGCAGCGACCAACGCACCCGCGAGAGCGATTGCCAGGGTCCAGCGGAGCACACCCTCGACGTCGATGCCCTGCCGGATCAGCGTACCCGCGAGAGCAAGGCCGACTAAACCCGCAACAACGAACCGCCAGCCGAGTAGTGGCCTGAACCAAACAGGCGTGCCGGCCCGGGTTGTCGTCGTTGTGAGTTGTGTAGTCATGAATCGACTGGGAATCGGGCCGAGCACGTTGCCCGGCCCGATTCAGCAGTTTGGTTAGTTGAATGCCCCCGCGGTCTCGGAGCAGATGTTGGCTTCGAAGTCGGCAATGTCACGACTTCCGGTCACAACCTCCTGGATTGCGCCGTCCATCGCCGTGACGTACTCGGGCCAAGATCCGGCCCACAACGGACCTTCCGTAGTCGGGCTATTCGACAAGCCGTCCAAGAAGGCCTGGTTGTTGGCGGGCGGCGTGAAGCCCAAGAACGCGTCCAGGGCATCCTGGCTCACCCGGCTTGGGATGTTGGCGCCAAGTGAGGAGATCTGAGCCTGGGTGTCGGCGGAGGTCAGTGCCTCCACCAGGGACCATGCGGCTTCGGGATTCTCGGTGTCGGCGTTCACCACATACGCACCCCAGAACAGCCAGTTGCCGGGTCCGGCGGGGCCGGTCGGCAGGCCGACGACGTCCCAGTCGAAATCGACGGTCCGGATACCGGGCGTTGCCCAGCGACCGTTCTGGAACATGCCGACGGTACCAGCCCGGAAGGGGGGTTCCGGGTCCTCACCGTATGGGATGACCGCATCACCACTGTAGAGGTCACGCAAGAACGTCAAACCCTCGATGGAGGTGGCGTTGTCAAGCGCACACGCCGTGCGATCGGCGTTGAAGAATCCGCCGCCGGCGGCGTTCATCCACGCTCCGTACGGGCCCCACCAGGCACTTTGTCCGTAACCCTTGATCTCGCCGCCGAGGGCCGCAATGCCGTCGGAGACCTCCTGGAACTTCTCCCAGGTCCATTCGCCGTTCGCTTCGAGCTCACGCGGGTCGTCAACCCCGGCCTCGGCAATGAGGTCGTTGTTGATGTAGAGCGCAAACGTCGACACGTCGCGGGGCAGGCCCCACAGAGCATCGCCCGGCTGGCCGGTGTCGAGTTCCGTCGTCAACTGAGCCATCGGGCCCGGATAGAAATCGGCGTCGCTGTGTCCCGTTGCCGTCGCGTAATCGCGGAGGTCCAGGATCACATTTCGTGATGCAAAATCGGCAATGTCGGTGCCAGGAATCCAGAACACATCAGGCGCCGTGCCTGCGGACAGATTCGTCAGCAGCGTTTGCTGATAACCGGCCCCTTCATTCGAACCTGGCTCATAAACAAGGTCGACGTCGTCCATGGCCGAGCTGATCTCGTCGGAGATCTCGCCATACACGGCAGCTTCTTCCGGATTGTCTGGTCGCGTCATCCAGCGAATGGTTGCCGCATCGACCATCGGCTCTTCTGGCGCGGTCGTTTCGGGCGGAGCAGTCGTGGCCGTCGGCGCAGCCGTCGTCGTAGGTGCATCCGTTGTGGCAGTCTCGCCGCTATCACCACAAGCCGCGGCCACCATGGCGAGAATCGCAAGGAGTGCGAATAATTTGAATCTCATCGTCAACCTTTTTTCGCGAAGCGCCCGATCGGCGCTCCAGATACTCCGGCCCAGAGCCTGGGCACGGAAGCGATTACATTAACAAGTCCGCGATTCCTATGCCACAGACTGGCCCACGTCCGTACCTCCAATGGGTCACGGCCGGGTGACAGACAACTCCAACCATGAGATTGGATTGAGAACCGACCATCCATGAACACCATCGACCTCGGCGATATCTCGATCTCGACGGATGCCGCTCTCGCCAGGACAACGGGCGGGGTGATTGTCGACGCCAAAGACGCTGTGCTCCGTCATCCGCTCGGATCCACCACCTTCTATCGGCACGGCTGGCACAGCTGGGCGCTCGCCCACTGGGCCGTGATGGATGACGAACCGACGGTCGTACGCGACCCAGCACGCCGGGCTCTCAGCGACGATCCGCTTCTCGCCGAACACCCGGGTCATGTCGGCAACTACGTAGGTGCGATTTCGGGGCCCCACGGCAATGCCCTGTTGCTGGGTGCCCTGGGTTTCGACACCATTGTCGAGGCGACGGCCGGGACTCTGCGCGGAACATCCCGGGGAGAGCCCTCCCGCTGGTTCGCGGCATACGGGCCCGAAGAGGTCGTGTTCGCCGATTACGCCAAAGCCCTCGAGAAGGAGCTGGGATCCGTCCGCGGCGACCCGGGGCGAGTGTGGTGCAGCTGGTATTCGTTTTATCAGGACATCACCGAGGCCTCCACGCACGAAGCCCTGTCCGGCGTAGAAGGCTTTGGTTTCGATGTCTTTCAACTCGACGACGGCTGGCAGGTAGAAATCGGCACGTGGGAGCAAGGGCCCGACTTCCCCTCCGGTATGGCCGCTATGGCAACTGCCATCTCCGAAGCCGGATACCGGCCTGGGCTGTGGATCGCGCCGTTCATCGTGCATGAGCGATCTGAAAACGTTCTTCCCGAGATTTTCGTGCAGGACGCCGACGGCCATCCAAAGATCGCAGGCTACAACTGGGGAGGCCCCTACTACGCAGTCGATGTCACCTCCGACGGCGGCCGACGGCACGTCGCAGATACCGTGCAACGGGCGGTGGACTGGGGTTACACCTATCTCAAGCTCGACTTCATCTTTGCCGCCGCGATACCCGGCGTACGGGTCGGCGATCTCACTGGCGATGCCGCCTACCGCCACGGTATCGAGCTCATCCGCCAAACCGTCGGCGACGACGTCTACCTGCTCGGTTGCGGCAGCCCGATCCTGCCGTCGATCGGCATCTTCAACGGCATCCGGGTCGGCCCCGACGTTGCGCCCTATTGGGAGAACGACCTCAACCGGCACCTGCATCAGGACTACTCGTCGCCGGCCCTGCGATATGCGATCTCGACGAGCCTCAATCGCCTGTGGCTGAAACCGTTGGTGGCCGTGGATCCCGACGTTGCCTACTTCCGAACCCGTTTTGCGATCCTCAAGGACTCGCACCGCCAACTCATGGCCGACCTCTGCCAGGTCTGTGAAAGCCTGGCGACGTCAGATCCTCCCTGGTGGCTGAACGCAGCCGAAACCGATCAACTCAAAGCATGGCTCGCTGCACAACCCATCATCGAGCGACAAGACCGCTACCGATTTACGATCGACGGCCGGCCGGTCGATTTCGAGCCGGCGACTCTCGACGGCCCGATACGATCCGAGCCCGGTCAGGGCGCCGAACTGGCTCTCCCTATCCCCCACATCGACCGATGACGAGTCACCCGCACCGCCGTTACAACCCGCTCACCGACAGCTGGGTGCTGGTGTCCCCGCAACGAACCAAGCGACCCTGGCTAGGCCGCGTCGACCAGGAACGGGAACAAGAGCTGCCTGAATACGATCCAACCTGCGCGCTCTGTCCGGGGAACACCAGGGCCCACGATGCCTCGAACCCCGACTATGAATCGACCTTCGTGTTCGACAACGATTTCCCGGCCATCCTGTCACAGCCCGGCGAGCAGATCCAAACCGATTCACCGCTGCTGGAAACCGAGCCCGTTGCCGGCACCGCCAGGGTTCTGTGTTTCTCCCCCCACCACAACCTCTCGCTGGCGCGCATGGAGCCGTCTGCAATTCGGTCCGTCATTGATCTATGGAGCGACCAGACCAAAGAGCTGAGCCAATCGCACGAATGGGTCCAGGTGTTCGAGAACAAAGGCGAGCAAATGGGGGCATCCAACCCCCATCCCCATGGCCAAATCTGGGCCACCTCAACGCTGCCCTCGCTGCCGGCGACCGAGCAACGGGCCCAGGCCGACTACTTCGAACGCGAGGGCCGCAACCTGCTCACGGATTACGCCAAAACCGACTCCGGCTCCGAACGTGTCGTGATTGACAGAGACGGTTTTCTCGCCGTGGTTCCGTTCTGGGCGTCATGGCCGTTCGAGGTCCTACTCATGCCCAGGTTCGACGTACAACGACTTCCGGACCTCTCCCCCGACCAGCGAGATGCGCTGGCTTCAGTTCTGCGCGAATTGCTCATCCGCTACGACAACCTATTCGAGACCAGTTTCCCGTATTCGATGGGTTGGCATGGCGCTCCCGGCACAGACCCGGCGCCCGACTGGCTGCTCCACGCGCATTTCTTTCCACCGCTCCTCCGCTCGGCCACGGTTCGCAAATTCATGGTCGGCTATGAAATGCTCGGCGAACCCCAGCGCGACATCACGCCCGAACAGGCCGCAGGCCGTTTACGCGACGCCGATGCCGTCCACTACCTCGACCGTGGCTGAGGGGGCAGCGCGAGAGCGAGCGATCGAGCTTTTCGCCCGGGAGTTCGAGCGAGATCCGGCCGCCATCATCCGGTCACCGGGACGGGTGAACCTGATCGGAGAGCACACCGATTACAACGGCGGTTTCGTCTTGCCCATGGCCCTCGACCACGCAACATTTCTGGCGATTGCGCCTAGAACCGATAATCGGGTCCGCCTCGTCTCCGAAGGCCACCGTCCAGTGGGCTTCTCCGTCCTCGAAAGCTCCGCCGAGGCCGGTTGGGGCAATTACGCCAAGGGTGTGATTGTTCGGCTCGGTGACGCCGGCTACGAGACATCCGGCTTCGACACCGCCATTGCCAGCGATATCCCCATCGGCGCGGGACTGTCTTCGTCCGCTGCCCTCGAAGTAGGAGTCGGCCTGGCGGTCGACGACAATATCGACCGGATCGAGCTGGCCCACCACGCCCAATGGGTGGAGAACACGTGGTTGGGTGTGCCCTCGGGCATCATGGATCAGTTGATCGTTGCGACGGCTACGACCGGACATCTCAAGCTGATCGACTGTCGGAGCCTGGAGGCCTCGGATCACGCATTGGCCGATGATCTGGCAGTTGTCGTTCTGGACACCACCACCCGGCGCTCGCTGGCTGGATCCGAATACGCCGAGCGTCGTCAATCGTGTGAACGGGTGGCAGCTGCGATTGGGGTCCAGCTTCTGCGCGATGCCACCATTGCCGATATCGATGACGCAGCGTTGGATATCGTCGATCGCGCCCGGGCGCGCCACGTGATCGAAGAAAACGAGCGAACGGTCCAAGCGGCCCGGGCTTTGGCCGACCGAAATCCGAAGCTGGTTGGACAGTTGATGCAGGAGAGCCACATCTCGATGCGTGATCTCTTTGACATCTCGAGCCCAGCTTTGAACGCCATGGTCGAAGCAGCCTCGGCGGCTCCGGGTTGCTACGGAGCCCGAATGACGGGCGGAGGCTTCGCCGGCTGTGCCGTTGCTCTGGTCGATCGCGCCCTGCTCGAGGACTTCATGCGAGCAACCGGCGCCGATTACCACGAACGGACTGGCATGACCGCAGCCATCTACAGCTCTGGCGCCGCGGCCGCCGCCGACGTGACCGAGCTCACGGTTTAGCTGTCAGCGTCCCTTCCATTCGGGAGGACGACCTTCGACGAACGCGGCGGGACCTTCCCTGGCGTCCTCTGACTCCATCATCGCCAGGTAGGAAGGGACCCCGCCACTGCGAAGAGCCGCGTAGGCGTCGGGAATCGAGAGATGGCGTGTCACGTCGATTGTTTCGAGCACGGCCGCCACCGCGAGCGGGGCGGCGGAGGCGAGTTGTTCGGCGAGGCTTCCGGCCCGCTCCATGAGAATCCTGCGAGGGCATATCTCGTTGATCAGCCCCCACCGCATCAGTTCGGCGGCTCCGGCCCGGCGTCCGGTCAGGAGCAGATCGTTGGCGATGACCGGTGGAAGCATGCGCGGCAGCCGAATCGATCCCGAATCGGGAATGATGCCAACGGCCACTTCACCGAAGAAGAACTGGGCCGAATCAGCCGCCACCACGAAATCAGCGGCGAGCGCTAATTCGAATCCACCACCGACGGCAAATCCGTTGACGGCCACGATTACCGGCTTATGCAGGCCGGGGAGCTCCGCAAAGCCGCCGAAGCCACCCGGTCCGAAGTCGGCCTCGAACCCCTCGCCGGCAGCCGCGGCCTTGAGATCCCAACCGGCAGAGAAGAACCGATCGCCTGCGCCGGTGAGGATGGCCACCCTCATGGCGGGATCATCGCGAAACTCCGTGAACACCGCACCCAGGTGCCGGCTGGTTTCTGCGTCGATCGCATTGGCCTTGGGGCGATCGAGCGTGATTTCAAAGATGGGACCGCGGCGCGCGACCGAGACTGTCATTTCTTCTTGGCACGCCGGGCTGTTTCGAGCGCGACGGCCGCGCGGGCTTGCAGCGCTCCTTCGTCGCCCAGTTCTGCCTCTGTAATCGACCAATACGGCATGCGGCCATGACCGACCGAGCCGCCGGCCTCGAGCGCCTCCAC
>JAHEJY010000021.1 GCA_024638625.1 Actinomycetes bacterium | reverse complement strand
GGCGAGTTTCGGCACCTCGAACCGAGACCACGTGCCCCGCGGTTGGGCCAACCGGTCCGCAACCACGTACACGGCCGCCGGATTGACGCTCATGCCGGTATGGCTGCCTGCCACACGAATGTTCTCGGCGTTCGGGCCGGGGCGCACCATGCACGCCTCCCAGCTGACGATCCCATCTGAGACGGTGTGCAGGGCGGTCACCGGCACCTCCAGTGGAACACCGTCGTCCAGATTGGGAGTGCCCGGGACATGACGCGCGCTCAGCCACCTGTAGAGGGGCTGGGCGTTGCTGACGGCCCGGGTTCCTAAACGAACGGGCGTTCCCAGAGTCACGAGTTGCCGGACCATGTGGGGCGACCTCCGCGCCTGCACCCGCGCATAGATCCCGCCCAGGCTCTGGCCCACGATGCTCACAGGTTCCCCGTGGCGTCCATAAATCATCTGGAGGCGAGCGGGGATTCCTTCGGTGATCTGAGGCGTAGGGCCGAGGTTGCGGCCGAGCTCCCAGGGATACACCTCGTACCCCCGCCCTGCCAGGGCCGATCGGAGAACCCACGTGGAGCGATCTCCGGCCATGAAGCCGGGAAGGACGAGGACCGGATGACCATCACCCCTCGGCAGTAGTGGGAGGATCGTCAACAGCGAGACCGAGGTCGCCAGTTCACCGCCGGCCCGCACGGGCTCGGCCAGGGCCCGCCACCGCGAGGGCCGCTTCACGCTCTCTGCCCCACGGCGGATGGGAGCCGGTTGTGGTTCCTCGACGCTGATGGGATCGGGGCTACAGGATCACGTATCACGATGAGCCAGCGTAGTTGAAAACTCGCCGCGGAACCGGCCATCTGCGGCGACCTAGAGTGGTTCTCGTGGACGAGGCAGTCGATTTCGTATCCCGCTGGGTTTCGCTCGAGGGCCCGGTCCATTACGCCGACTTCGGCGGAAACACCACTGGGCGCCCGGTGGTGTGCGTCCACGGCCTGGGCGGCTCTCACATCAACTGGATCGCTGTCGGGGCGGGGCTGGCGGAGCACGGCCGCGTGTATGCCCCGGACATGTCGGGGTTCGGGCGCACACCGCCGTCGGACCGTGGATCCACCGTGGCGGCCAACCGGCAGCTCCTGTCGGACTTCCTGAGGGAAGTGGTAGGAGAACCGGCGATTCTCATCGGGAACTCCATGGGTGGGACGCTCAGCATCCTCCAGGCCGGTATCGAGCCCGAGACGGTGGCAGGGCTCGTGCTGGTGGGACCGGCTGTCCCGCGTGCGTTGCTGGCACCTCTCGACTCGACCGTCGCCAAGCAGTTCGCTGCCCACGCCGTCCCCGGGTTCGGAGCCAGCTACCTCCGGCGCCGGCTTGAGCAGCTTGGCCCCGAAGGGATCGTCCGCCAGACGCTCGACCTGTGCTGTGTCGACGCGAACCGGGTGCCCACCAGAGCGATCGAAGCTGCCACCGCGCTCCGGCGGGAGCGAATGGAAATGCCCTGGGCCCACGAGTCGTTTCTGGATGCCTCACGCTCGCTCATGTTGACGTTGCTCAGGCGCCGATCCTTTGACGCGCACATCGCGGCGATCACTGCCCCGGGTTTGATCGTGCAAGGAGCCGAAGACCGCCTCGTGCCTGAGGTCAATGCCCGGCGCCTTTCGGATCTTCGACCCGACTGGACCTACGAACTGCTGCATGATGTCGGGCACGTCCCACAGCTGGAGATTCCCGACCTCTTCACCCGCCTCGTCACCAGCTGGATGTCACACATACCCGCCGGCACCACCCCGAACCGGTGACTGCATGCGTCAGCTGAGCGGACTCGACACATCATTTCTCAACCTCGAGACGTCGTCGACGCCGATGCACGTGGCGTCGGTCGCAATCATCGACGGCGGAGCTTTCGATTTTGAGGCCACCCGAGCACATATCGAGTCCCGGCTGCACCTCCTGCCCCCCTTTCGCTGGAAACTCGTCGTGGTCCCTTTTGGCATCGACCAGCCTTACTGGATCGAAGATCCTGATTTCGATCTCGAGTTCCACGTACGGCGCATCGCGCTGCCCCCGCCGGGAAATGATGAACAGCTGGCGGAACAGGTCGCTCGCATCCATGCACGCCCGCTCGACCGGAGCCGACCGCTGTGGGAGGTCTACTTCATCGAGAATGTTCGCAACGGAGACGTCGGCGTGTTCACCAAGATGCACCATGCCGCCATCGACGGTGTATCGGGTGCCGAGATTCTCACCACCCTGCTCGACACGTCTCCCGACCCCCAGCCACCCGTGGACGTTCCTCAACCAGCCGCCTGGGCCACGCGGCATCCGTCGCAACTCGAGATGTTGGCGAGAGGGGCGTTGGGAGTGGCGACCCGTCCGGCTCACGCGTGGCGCACGCTGCAGCACACCGTCCAGGCGATGCCGGCCATCGGACGCCAGGTCGGCATGGCCCTCTCGAGAATCTCTCCCGGCGAGCGAGCACTGGCGCGCCCCAAGATCCAGGCGCCTCCGACTCCGTTCAACGCCCCGATCTCACCGCACCGGCGGGTTGCCTTCAGGTCGATCCCGCTGGACATGGTGAAAGCAATAAAAAACGCCCGCGGAACCACGGTCAACGACGTTGTCATGGCTGCCTGCGCCGGCGCACTCCGCTCCTACCTGATGGAACGAGACGCCCTACCCGACCGCCCGCTGCAGGCGATGGTGCCGATATCGGTGAGGACCGACGACGAACAGGGGACGATGGGCAACCGGGTCACCTCCATGGTCGCGCTGCTGCCGACGGACGTCGACAACCCGCTCGACCGGCTCGAGTCGAGCAGCGCAGCCATGCAGGTCGCCAAGGAGCGCAACGCGATTCCCGCCGACCTGCTGGCTGATTACAGCCAGTTCGCAACACCCGGCGTGGGTGCCCGAGCAGCGCGCGCAGTAGCACGACTGCGGTGGGCAGACCGATTTCGCACTCCGGTCAATGTCGTGATCTCGAACATCCCGGGACCGGCCATACCCCTTTATTACGCCGGGGCCCAGCTCAAGAATCTGTACCCGATTTCTGCCATCGTCGACGGGATCGGCCTCAACATCACACTTCAGAGCTACCTGGGCTCCATGGACTTCGGCCTGGTAGCTTGCCGTCGGCTCGTCCCTGACCTGTGGGATCTGATGGACCTCATCGAGGCGGAATTCGAGTCGCTCGCCGCGACTTCGCTCTGAGCTGCTGCCCGACATCACCTGACCTCTCGATGCCGGCGTGGGAGCAGACGACAAAGAGGCCGCCCTTACGGGCGGCCTCTTTTACCAACGCTCGGTAAGCGTTACATCATGCCGTGCATGTCACCGCCACCGGCCGGCATCGGCGGGGGGTCTTCCTTCTCCTCGGCAACAATCGCTTCGGTCGTGATGAGGAGTGCCGCGATCGAGGCTGCGTTTTGCAGCGTCGAACGCGTCACCTTGGCAGGGTCGATGATCCCGGCCTTCATCAGATCTTCATAGTTACCGGTCTGAGCGTTGAAGCCCTGGTTGCCTTTGAGCTCCCGAACGTGCGCGGCGATGACGCCACCCTCGTACCCGGCGTTCACAGCAATCTGACGCAGAGGCGCCTCGAGCGATGACAGAACGATCTTGCGTCCTGCCTTCTCGTCGTTGGTACCGCCGCGCAGTTTTTCGACCGACTCTGCCGCACGGAGCATCGAGACACCACCACCGGGAAGGATTCCTTCTTCGACGGCGGCCTTCGTTGCCTGAATGGCATCCTCGATGCGGTGCTTACGCTCCTTCAGCTCAACCTCTGTAGCCGCACCGACCTTGATGACGGCGACACCGCCGGACAGCTTGGCAAGTCGCTCCGACAGCTTCTCACGATCCCAATCCGAATCAGAGTTGTCAATTTCACGCCGGATCTGGGCGACCCGGGCATCCACATCGGATTTCTTGCCGGCACCTTCGACGATCGTCGTGTTGTCTTTGGTGATCACGACACGACGCGCGTGGCCGAGAAGGTCAAGGGTTGCGCCGTCGAGCTTGAGACCAACCTCTTCGCTGATCACGGTGGCACCGGTCAGGATGGCAATG
Organism: Actinomycetes bacterium; assembly: GCA_024638625.1. Lineage (GTDB taxonomy): Bacteria > Actinomycetota > Acidimicrobiia > Spongiisociales > SHLN01 > JABDOU01. Next base: position 22,001 of record JAHEJY010000021.1, on the reverse strand, counting down.
TCTTGCAACATCGCCTTGCGACGCTCGCCGAAGCCTGGCGCCTTGACGGCGACAGACGAGAACGTTCCGCGAATCTTGTTGACAACCATGGTCGCCAGCGCTTCGCCCTCGACGTCCTCGGCGATCATCATCAGCTGCTTGCCGCCCTGCATCACCTTTTCCAACACGGGAAGAAGGTCGTGGACCGCAGACACCTTCGAATTGACGATCAAGATATACGGATCATCGAGCACCGCCTCCTGGCGGTCCGGGTCTGTGATGAAGTACGGCGAGATGTAGCCCTTGTCGAACTGCATACCTTCTGTCAGCTCCAGCTCGACGCCGAACGTCTGGCTGTCTTCGACCGTGATAACGCCTTCGTTTCCGACCTTTGACATGGCCTCAGCGATCTTCTCACCAATGGCGTCGTCGGCGGCCGAGTTGGCGGCCACGTAGGCGATCTTCTCTTTGTCCTTCGAAGCTACCGGCTCCGCGGCATTGAGAAAATACGAAACGGCTGCTTCTACGGCCTGTTCGATGCCGCGCTTGAGCTCCATCGGATTGGCACCGGCAGCGACATTGCGCAGCCCTTCGTGCACCATCGACTGAGCGAGCACGGTTGCCGTCGTCGTTCCGTCTCCGGCAACATCGTTGGTCTTGTTTGCGACTTCCTTGGCGAGTTGAGCGCCCATGTTCAACCATGGATCTTCGAGCTCAATCTCCTTGGCGATCGTCACGCCGTCGTTGGTGATAGTCGGTGCGCCCCACTTCTTTTCGAGGAGCACGTTGCGGCCCTTGGGGCCGAGGGTCACCTTTACGGTGTCGGCGAGGCGATCGACGCCTGCCTGCAAAGCCCTCCGGGCTTCTTCATCAAATTTCATCTCTTTAGCTGCCATGCATACTCCTATTCAGCGACGGCGAGTACGTCACGGGAACTGAGAATGAGGTAGTCGGTGCCCTCAACCTTGATTTCCGTTCCGCCGTACTTCGAGTAGACGACGAGGTCGCCTACTTTGACATCCATGGGGATACGATCCCCGTCCTGGAACTCTCCAGGGCCCACCGCAATGACCGAGCCCATTTGGGGCTTTTCTTTGGCGGTGTCGGGAATGACCAGCCCACTGGCGGTCGTCGACACTTCTTCATCCTTGGGCTCGACCACGATGCGATCTCCCAACGGCTTTAGCTTCACGGGTTTCCCCTCCTCGGCTATAGGTCTCAGGCCAACATCTGGCCTCTTGTACTGAACTCGACGGTCGGGATTGCCAACCTGATATGGAAATGGGACCGATCCGATTAGCAGTCTCGAACGTCGAGCGCTAGAAATATAGCAGTCTCAACCAGAGAGTGCTAATACCCTCTCCCATGCTCGACAGAGGAGCCGGAGACCCAAACTGCGCCTGGCGCTACCTACCTCGAAGTGCTCTCTCCGGAGTGTCTCTCCGAAGTGGATGTCAGTGGTCGTGGCCCAGGCGCTTCCCGGCATCGATATCGCCGGTCCAAACACTAGGCCGTCCCCATTGGAGGGCCAGTTGTCCGGCCAGGGCAATCATGGCTCCATTGTCCGTGCACAGATCCGGAGACGGTAGCGCGAGTTGAACATTGCGTTTTGCTGCCTCTTCGGCCATCCGGTCTCGCAATCGACGGTTGGCCAGGACACCCCCGCCCCCTGCCACCGTTCGGGAGCCCGTCTCATCAACGGCATTGAATGTCTTCGCAACCAGCACATCAACGATTGCTTCCTGCACGGATGCCGCCACGTCCGCCACAGGTACATCTTCCCCCGAATCACGGCTCTTTCGAACCCAGTTGACGACCGAGGTCTTGAGACCCGAGAACGAGAAATCGAACGGACTGTCCGGCAACGCACGGGGAAACTGGACCGCGGCTCGATCTCCTTCGCTGCTCAGCTGATCAATGGCCGGTCCACCCGGGAAACCCAGGCCGAGATACCGGCCGAGCTTGTCAAAAGCCTCTCCGGCCGCGTCATCGATCGTTCCACCCATCAGGTTGTATGTTCCCCACGCGGGCATGTGCACGATCTGTGAATGTCCCCCGGACGCCAGGAGGACAACTGCCGGGGGTTCGTAGCCCTCGTGCTGGAACATCGGGGCAAGGAGGTGCCCTTCCATGTGGTCGACGCCGACAAAGTCTGCGCCGAGAGTCCACGCCATTGCTTTGCCGAATGAATAGCCGACCACGAGAGAACCGGCCAAACCGGGGCCCTGTGTGGCTGCGACGGCCGTCACGTCGTCCGGATGCACCTCGGCCTCCGCCAATGCTCGATGGGCAAGACTCTTGATCGACTCGACGTGGGCACGAGCGGCTACCTCGGGTACCACACCTCCAAATCGTGCATGGATCTCAACCTGAGAGCCAACGACATTGCTCCGAATCTGACCACCCACCACTACGGCCAACCCGGTCTCGTCGCAGCTGGTCTCAATTCCGAGGATCACGGGTTCAGCCATTGCGGGCCCCCGGACGTGACGCGTAATGCTCACTGTCAATATCGTGGGCGAACATGATGACCGCATCGTCATCGCCGTAGTAGCCCTTGCGAACTCCCGCCTCTTCGAACCCAAAACGCTGGTACAGACTGCGGGCTGGATGATTTGAGGCCCGAACTTCCAGCGTCAAATGCTGGGCCCCGGCGGTACGTGCCTGTTCGAACAGCGTCCACAGCAATTCGGCCCCGTAGCCATGACCACGCCGCTCAGGGTGCACCGCAAGCGTGATCACGTGGGCTTCATCCGCGCCGAGCATCAATCCGGCATAGCCGACAATGCCAGGCCCCTCCTCCATCACGAAGTACCTTCGGGAATCCAAATCGAGCTCTTCGGCGAACAGCCGCTCGGGCCACGGCTTGACGTATGAGACCTCCTCGATGGCCACCACCCGGTCGAGATCCCGCGCTTCCATGGGTCGAATCATGCCAGGCCTTCGCTTCGAAAGTCGGTCCAATTGATGGCTACGTCGGCCTCGCGCAAATACAGAGGCCGGACATCATCGGCCAGAGGAACTTCTCCGGATTCGAGAGTGCTGACTGCCAATTCCATACCCAGATCGGCGGTCGGGTAGCGGGGGCGACCGAATTTGACGTGTCTCGTGTCATGGAGAACGTGTTCACCGAGAGCCTGATAATCTCCCACGACCAGCGCGTCAGACTGGCGGGCGGCGAGGTGTGCCTGGAACTCGTCCGGTTTCATCAGTTGGACAGGACCCTCCCGCACAACACCACCCGGCAGCGGCCGGTATGGAGCAGTGGCGATCTGTCCTCGTCGAGCGTCGACGATGGGCCAAATCTCTCGACGACCCGTGCTGGCTCGAAGGGCGAGCACGTCCAATGCGTTGACCGGAACGATGGGAACGCCTGCCGCAGCCGCAATCCCCTGTGCCGTCGCCAAACCTGCCCTGATCCCCGTGAAGAGGCCCGGACCCACGTCGACCACCACCGCGTCGATATCCGACCTTTTCCAGCCGGCCTGGGCGAAACAGAACTCGAGGGCAGGAACCAGAAACGGCACGTGGCCCCTGCGATCTACCCGTGATGCCATAGCTTTGATTCCCCGGTCCTCACCAAGACAGACCGATGATGCCGCGGTGGCAGTGTCTATCGCAACAATCCTCACAATTGCAGCTCCTGGAGGGGGCGGCTGCGCCATGTGCCTTTCGGGAAGAGGCTGATCTCTCGCCGGTCGTCAGCCGCGACCTCCAGCGTGACCAGCAGGTGATCGCGTGGCACCGACGCAGCGACTGCCGGACCCCATTCGATGACAAGCACTCCATCCGCCGCGTATTCCACCAATTCGAGATCCTCGAATTCTCCGGAGGACTGAAGACGATAGACATCCACATGGGTGAAAGGCATGAGACCGGTATAGGTTCGAACGATGACAAACGAGGGGCTCGTCACCCGCTCCTCCACGCCGAGGCCTTCGGCGATACCAGACGCAAAGGCTGTTTTTCCCGAGCCGAGATCACCTGATAAGAGAATCACGTCGCCCGAGTGCAACAGGCTTGCCAGCCGTCTGCCGAGCGCCATCGTCTCAGCGACCGTTGGACATACCAGCTCAATCATGTGGGGGCCTGATCATTCGAAAAGACCCAGTTGCTCGCCAGGGCGAGCGTCGACCACAACCTGTCTCGCGAGGGCAATGTCTTCGCGTATCAGATCAGCCACCTTGGCTCCACCCCTGAGGGCGGCTGCCGGATGAAATGTCGGCACTACGTGTCGGCCCCACCATGGATAGACGTGGCCGCGAAGCTTGGTGATGCCCGTTGCTCGCTTCAGGAGCAATCTCGATGAGAAATTGCCCAGCGTCATCACAACGGCTGGATCGATCAGCTTGATCTGGTCCGCCAGGTATCCCTTGCACGCATCGATTTCTTCTTGTTGCGGATCTCGATTGCCGGGTGGGCGGCACTTCACAACATTGGAAATGTAGATGTCCCGCCGATACCAGCCGGCCTCTTCGAGCAGAGATGTGAGCAACTGTCCGCTTCGACCCACGAACGGCAATCCCTGTTCGTCTTCGTCTTTTCCCGGGCCCTCGCCGATCACCATGAGGTCGGCATCGGGATTGCCCGCGCCAAAGACGACGTTGGTTCTTCTTTCCGAGAGACCACAGGACGTACAGGAAGCGGCCGTGTCAGCAATCACGTGCAATTGTTTTGCCCTCTGCTCGGGCGTCAAAGAATCAAGCATGGTCCCGGGATTCTCGGCGATCTGATGGAGTGATCGTAACGTGTGGGCCGTCCCTTGGAAATCATCCGACGGAAGCGATCGCCTCCCCAACACAAACAAACGCGCCCTCGGCAACCGCATCGGCGCTCGCAGCCCCCGAGCCTGTCGACACCGAAAAGGTCATGTCACCGTCGTAGCGGGTATGACTCGGACGAATACAGGCTCCCAAGGCATCGTGGGCCCGGATCATCACCCGTCCCAGTCCAGCCCGATCCAATGCGGCCGTGGTGGCTATGACGACGAGCGTCGTGTTTTCCCCAATGGGCGGCGGGCTCGTCGGCCACGACGGGCGATGGGGACCACCGGTGATCGGGGTTCCTTCCAGGGTGAACAGGTCACCAACCGCATTCACGACGACGAGAACGCCGATGATCGAATCCTCCACGTCCATCGAGAACGAGCCGATGCCCCCGGGAATCTGCTTACCACGCCACCCGGCCACGGTGGCTCCCATACCTGCCCCGATGCGACCGGATTGAACCGGAGCCCCCGATGCGGCGAGATACGCCGACGCCCCCTCGTCTGGGCCGGGGCGCACGTCGGAGCGGCCGACGGCAAGATCGTAGATGACCCCTGCCGGAACAATCGGGACGTTTCCGACGAGCGTCGGGTGCCCGCGCCCTTCCGTCTCGAGCTGTCGGACCACACCGTCAGCGCTGGCGAGGCCAAATGCGCTACCCCCTGTCAACACGATCGCCTGAACCGACTCGACAGATCGACCGAGTTGTAAGAGCGCCAACTCCCGGCTTCCCGGCGCACCTCCTCGCACCTCGGCAGCTGTAACGTTGGGCTCGGGTAGATCGATTACCGTGACTCCGGTCCTGGCATCAGCATCATCCCAATGCCCGACCTTGATTCCGGGAACAGATGTGAGGGTCATCGTGACCCGAGTCTGGCACAGCGCCGAGACCTAGACATATCTACGCGGGAGACGATCACCGAATCCACAAACCACCTCGTACGAAATGGTGTCGAGCCACTCCGCCCATTGCTGAGCTGGAACTGCACCATCATCCTGGGTGCCCATCAGTACGACCTCGTCACCGATCTCAACACGATCGGCCCCCATATCGACCACCACATAGTCCATGGTGATGCGTCCTGCGTACGGTCGACGTTTGCCGCCGATGAGAACAGCTCCTTTGACCGTCGCCAGACGGCGCGTCACGCCGTCGGCGTAACCGATAGGAACGGTCGCGATGTTCGAAGCAACCTCGAGTTCGCGAATCCGACCATACGACGGCCGGGCACCGGCCGGGAGCCGGCGGACGTGGACTACCTGAGCCTTCACTCGCATGGCCGGACGCAGGTTCACGGGCAACAGCGTTCTAGGAGCTGGGTGAAGGCCGTACATGGCTAGGCCGATCCGCACCATGTCAAGTCGCGACCGCGGAAGGAGTAATGCGGCCGCTGAGTTCGCAATGTGTACGAGAGGAATCCTCAGCCCGGTGTCCCTGGCTGTGGAGATGAACCCGTTGAAGAGATCCAACTGCTGATTCGTGAATTCCGGATCGCTGTCCGCGTCTGCGAAATGGCTCCAGATCCCTCCTAACCCGGCCTTGGGAGAGCGGGCAATGGCAGCTGCGATCCTTTGAACAGTGGCGCCATCGGTACCGAGGCGGTGCATGCCCGAATCGAATTTGATGTGGACATGTGGCATCTGTTCATCAATCGCTGCCAGGAACGACTCGAGGAACAGCGGCTGGTAGATGGACGGCGTCAGGTTCCAATGAAGCACGTCGTTGATATCCTCCAAAGGCGGCTGAGCAAGGAGCAAAATCGGTTGGGTGATATCTGCCTCACGTAGCCGGGCCCCTTCCTCGACCGTGGCTACCGCCAACATATTCGCGCCGGCTTCGAGAGCGGCTTTTGCGACCGGCACGTCTCCGTGGCCGTATGCATTGGCCTTCACGACCGCGCAGAATCGGGCAGGAGCTATCAGATCGACAATCGCCGCCACATTGTCTTTGATCGCCTGCAGGTCGACTTCAACCCAGGATGGTCTCATGTAACTCGCCGCCGCTCCTCTGCCCGTAGCCGCTGATCACGCGTCACGAATCGCTCGGCTCCAGCGGCAAAATTAGTGAAGAGCGCCAGCAATCGACGGCATGTCAAGAACGGACCGCCATTGCCATGACAAGCGCGGACCTATCGGTGTGCGTGATCGTCACGAGGACCTTGTCAACGCCCAGCTCAGCTGCACGAGCCGCAGCTGTGCCGGACAGGTTGACCCGTGGTGCTCCCCCGCCCGTGATTTCGATGTCCTGCCACATGATCTGACGGAAACCTCGACCGAGAGACTTCATGACCGCCTCCTTGCCCCCGAAACGGGCGGCGAGTCTCCGGCCTGGTTTGGCGAAGCGAAAGGCATACTCCTGCTCATGCGGAGTGAAGCAGCGTTGGGCGAAGCGCGGGTACTTCGCCAGGACGGCTTCGACTCGATCGATGTCGGCGAGATCGATCCCGATACCGACGATATCCATCCCCCCACCCTAGGGCCGACTATTCGACGGTCACCGACTTCGCCAGATTCCTCGGCTGGTCGATATCGAGACCGCGCAAGCGTGCGACGTGATACGCCAGAAGCTGGAGCGGCACCGCGGCCGGTACTGGCGCATAGAGATCGTCGACACGCGGGATTCGGATCACTTCGTCGACATATCGCTCCAACTGATCATCGTCTTCGTAGCCGATTCCGATGACATAGGCCCCGCGAGCCTTTACCTCCTGAACGGCCGAAATCGTCTTGTCGTAGGTTGCTCTCTGGGTGACCACCACAATGACCGGGGTCCCCTCGGTCACCAGTGCCAGCGTGCCGTGCTTGAGCTCGCCCGCCGGCATGGCTTCTGAGTGAATGTAGGAGATCTCCTTGAGCTTCAGGGATCCCTCCATCACAACGGCGTAATCGAGGCCGCGCCCGATGAAATAGATGTCCTGGGCTTCCACCAGAGATGCCGCAACGCGGGCGATGGCCTCATCGTGCTCGACGATCGCTTCAACTGCGCCAGGCAGCTGGGCGAGGCCGCTGCCGAGGCGACGTTGGTCGTCAGCCGATAACGTCTTGCGGCGCTGCCCGAGTTCCATGGCGAGCAGGTACTGCACGACGACCATCGCCACGTATGCCTTGGTAGATGCGACGGAGATCTCGATCCCCGCCCTGGTATAGATCGTGTCGTCGGCCTCGTGGCTCAGGGCGCTGCCCGGGACGTTGGTGATAGCGATCAGCCGCGCTCCCATCTCTTTGGCGAGCCGGGCAGCAACCAGAGTGTCGACGGTCTCGCCGGATTGGCTGATGGCGATGACCAGGTCACCCGGTTCTATCAGCGGGTCCGAATAGCGAAGCTCGTGCGCGTAGACCACTTCCGTCGGTATGCGTAGCAGACCCTCGAACAGTTGCTTGCCCACGAGGCCGGCGTGGTACGCCGTTCCGCATGCAGTGATCCAAATCTTTCGCAGACCCACCGCGAACTCATCGCTGTACCCCACTTCCGTCAGGTCGACATGATCACCATCGATGCGCCCCATAAGAGTTTCGGCGACGACCTCGGGCTGCTCATGGATCTCCTTGAGCATGAAGTGATCGAAACCACCTTTTTCGGCAGCCTCGATATCCCACTCCACCTCTATAGGCGATCGATTGATGGGATCGCCACCAATAGTCGTTACAGCCGCGCCGTCGGCCCTTAGCGAGACCATCTCGCCGTCCTCGATCACCATCATCGAGCGGGTGTGCTCGAGGAGCGCAGGAACACCGGATGCCAAAAACATCTCGCCTTCGCCGAATCCGACGACCAGGGGACTGATCATACGAACGGCGACGATGTGGTCGGGCTCGTACGATGTCATTACCACGAGTGCATACGCGCCGACCGCCCGATCGACGGCTTTCCTCACCGCGTCCTTCAGATCGCCTTCGTAATATTGCCCGACAAGATGGGCCAATACCTCGGTATCGGTTTGAGAGACAAACTCGACACCGCTCTCCTCAAGCTCGGCTCTGAGGTCGGCAAAGTTCTCGATGATCCCATTGTGCACCACCGCGAATGTGGCCTGCATGTTCAGATGCGGGTGTGCGTTCGAGTCGGTCGGGGGACCATGGGTTGCCCAGCGGGTGTGTCCAATCCCAAGCGTGCCACCCGGCACGCCGCTTGCCAGGGCAGCATCGAGGTTGGCGATCTTTCCAGCCGCCTTACGCACCGTGATTTCGTCCCCGCTGATGATCGCAATGCCTGCCGAGTCGTAGCCACGATATTCGAGTCTCCGCAAGCCTTCCAGGACGATTGGCGCCGCCTGCTGGGGGCCTACGTAGCCCATGATTCCGCACATGTATGTCTCCTCGTTCCGTCAATGCTCAACAAACCTCAGCTCGGCCCGGCAGCCACAGAGTTGGCTCTGTGGTCTGATCAGGTTCTCACCCTTGCTGACCATTCACTGGCTTGACTATCACTTGCTTGGCTAGCCACTTGGTTATCCAGAGGAGACGCGACTGGATTCGCTCCACATCCGGTGTGGTTTGTTCCAAATGTCACCATCTGGTTTTGTCACCACCGGTACGACTGTGGAAGCCGAGAGGGCACCCGCCGAAGGGTTCGATTCTCCCTCTACCTCGTCACCTGGAGCGAGCATGCTCACCTCAGGCCTGGCGCTTGGTTGTATGAATTGTGTCTCCGACAATCAGCGTAGTCGGTCAAGAGAACCTCATCGTGGCAGACTGGCCAGATGACGGCCGCCAAACCATATGAACTCGAGCGCGGACGGCGGACTCGAGAACGTAAGCCAGACTCGTGAACCTTCCAACATTTGCACTCGAGCGATATTTCGATCGTCATGAGTTCACGGCCGAAATCATTCTCTGTGCATCCGACGTCGAGCCCTGGACCCTTTCGGAGCTGATCGACCTGGCTTCGCCACAACAGGCCCACCGCTGGTCGGACCTGTCTCTCGGTTACACCCATGCGGCGGGTCACCCGGCACTGCGGAACCAGATCGCCAAGCTCTATGACACGCTAGAGGCCGATGACATTGTCACCTTTTCAGGGGCAGAAGAGGGCATCTTCGCCCTGTCCAATGTTCTACTCGGACCGGGTAAACACGCGGTGGTAGTGGTCCCCGCGTACCAGTCGCTGTTCGACGTCGCGGCGAGTACGGGTGCGGACGTGACGAAAGTTCCACTCGGTCCTGAGTGGAGCTTTCCACTCGAAAAGATCGCAAAGGCCATACGACCGGAGACCGAGCTCGTCATCATCAATTCCCCGAATAACCCGACCGGTGCGGTCACCACGGAAGAGGAGCTCGCCGGCCTCGCGGATTTGTGTCGGACCGCCGACGCGACCTTGCTCTGTGATGAGGTCTACCGATTCATGGTCCACGGAGAGACGCATCCGCCCGCCGCCGCAGATTTGTCGCCCTACGGGGTCTCCCTCGGTGTGATGTCAAAGTCCTTCGCGCTCGCCGGCCTGCGCATCGGCTGGATCGCGACATCAGATCGGGAGCTGTTGGCACGGCTGGCCATCTTCAAGGACTACACAACCATCTGCTCTTCGGCGCCCTCCGAGCTTCTGGCGGAGATCGCCCTCGACAACGCCGGAACAGTACTCAGGCGAAGCCGTTCAATTGTTGCTGAGAATCTGGCGATCGCTGACGGATTCTTCCACAAGTGGGATGGTGCCTTTCAGTGGACGCGGCCGTCCGGTGGGACCACCGCCTTTCCGGAATTCATCGCCCCCTATGAGATCGAGGAATTTGCAGCTCAGCTCCTTCGCGAAGAAGGCGTTCTGCTGGCGGCAGGATCATTGTTTCATTGGCCGGGCAATCACTTCCGGCTCGGCCTCGGACGCTCGAACTTTGCAGAAGGCATGGAGCGGCTGGACAGATTCACCGAAACCCACTTCTCCTGAATGGCCAGCCCTCTCTCGAAACTCATCGAAGATTTCAAGGAGCGGCTCGGTGTGCCCGCAGTGGGCGCAGGCCTCCTGGCTGACGGCGGAAGTCTCACGGCGGCATTCGTCGGAAGCACCTCTCGCAATGGGCACACCGCCGTGCACGAGCACGACAGATGGCACATCGGTTCATGCCTCAAATCGATGACAGCGGCGCTGTATGCGCGCCTGGTCGAACGCGGTGACGCGTCGTGGGAGATGCCGATCACAGAGCTACTGCCGGATCCGACCAACCATCCCGGTTGGAAAGCAGTGTCGATCGACCACGTGCTCCTCCACACCGGTGGCGTACCGCCAAATCTCGACCGGCGACAGATGCAGCGGGCCTGGACGGATCCGGCGCCTATTCGAGACCAGCGGCTCCGTATCGCCCTCTCAACTCTCCAACGGCCTCCGACCAATCCCGGCGCTGTGCGCTACTCGAATCTGGGATACCTGCTCGTCGGCGCCGCCATCGAACATCTTTGTGGCAGCAGCTTTGAGGAGGCTCTGCTGGAGCATCTTTTGCTACCCCTCGATATGCGATCCGGTGGCTGGGGTGCCCCCGCAAGACCACTGGGACACCCTGGCCGGTTGGCGTTGGCGAGCGTGCATGTGGGGCGGGGGCGGCCCGTGGACCCGACCGATCTTCGGGCAGACAATCCTCCCGTGATGAGCCCTGCCGGACGGCTGCACATCGAGCTTGCGGATTGGGCGAAGTTTCAGCTGGTCTTCTTGAATGACGGAGCAGATTTCTTGCAACCGGCCACCGTCAACCGTCTCGTGTCCGTGGGATCTCGCAAGAACGCTTTCGCGATGGGCTGGGCGCCGGGACCGGCGGGGAGCAATGTCTCTGTCGGCCAGCAGGGCTCCAACACGATGTGGGTGGCAACCGCCCTGTTGAATAACGATTACTCCAGGGCTGCCATGGTCGTGTGTAATGACGGTCGGACGCGGCTGATTCCGACGACCGGTCAGCTCGCGATGGCGATCCTGGACCTCTGAATCCAGGACGCATCAGAGCTCAAGTAACGAGCTGGCTCAGGGTGTAGATGACAAGGCCTGCCACTCCCCCGACCACAGTTCCGCTGATCCTGATGAACTGGAGATCACGGCCGATGAGATCTTCGATCCTCTTCGTGGTCTCATCCGTGTCCCAGGATGCAACCGTCGCCTCAACCAGATCCGAGACGTCTTCTTCAAATCGCTCGACGAGCTCTCGACTGATGTTGAGGACTCGTTCGTCGATACGATTCCTCAGGTCCTCATCCTTGCGCAGTGACGTCGCGAAACGGGATACAGCTTCCTCGATGCGAGCGACCAATTGCCCCTCTCCCGCTTCGGCCTGTTCCTGGAGGTCGCTCTTGGTCGATTGCCACACACCATCCAGCAAGCCCTGCACGGCCGGGTGTTGGACCAATTCTTCTTTGAATTCCTCGAGGCGTTTTTCAATCAGAGGGTCGGTTTCCAGACGTTGCACCTGGTCATCCACCATCGACGCGAACGTCCCACGAAATGGGTGATCGGGGTCTTCGGCCACGTGCTGAGCAAACCGGGCGACAACGTCGACGGCCTGCTGCATGATCGCGGCATCGACCTGTCTGGGAACCCACCACGGAGAGGCTTCTGACAGCGCGGCCTCCAGTCGATCTTCGTTGCTCGCAATCGCTGAAACGAAGTAGGGCATGACGCTGTCCAGCAGGCCATCCACCCGGCCTTCTTCAGTTGCCAGGCCGGCCCATTCGCGAACCAGCGGTGTGATGGGCATGGAGCGCAGCCGTTCTACGACGATCGTCCGGAGAGCAGCGGCAATGCGATCATCATCCAGATTGTTGGCGACAGTGCCGAGACCGTCGGCGATCCTCACAGCCATACGGTTCGCTGCCCCGGGCTGGCTGAGCCAGTCCGCAATGCGTTGGGAGACGTCGACGTCGCGAATACGGGTTTCGATGTTGTCCGGAGACAAAAAGCTCTCCCGCATGAAACTACCGAGCGCTCGACCCAACTGGTCCTTGCGGCTGGGAATGATTGCCGTATGAGGGATCTTGAGACCTAACGGATGACGAAACAGAGCTGTAACAGCAAACCAATCTGCGAGTGCTCCGACCATGGATGCCTCGGCGGTGGCGCGTATGAAACCAACCCATGAATGCGTCTGCTCAATCCACAGGGCTATGAGGAAAACCACGGTCATGGCGACCAGGAGCCCGGTCGCTACGCGAGACACCCGGTTGGCACCGTTCATCGCCGCACTGCCTGGCCGCCGAACCATCTGCACAGCGCTACCGTGAGCCTTTCGAGCGTCACCACATGCGTTTCTTCGGGCTGGGTTTTGAGTACCCGATCGGCTCTCGCCAAAGCGGCTAATGCTCTCCGCAGTTCGCTATCTGAGGTCTGGGACCGTTGTCGCCACGCCTTCTTCGCCGGGTAGTTATCGGGTTGCACACCGAGCCAGTTGGTCAGCGTGCCCAGGTCGGGGGCGGCAGCCGCCAGCGCCCGGCGCCTGAGTTCCCCCTCCAGATATGCGAGAAGAATCAGAGGATGTGAGTGGGTCAAGAAATCAGCGAGGCGCCGTAAGGACTCCTGGACGTCACCGGACGCCACGGCATCGGCGAACAGCCAGACGGGTTCTTCTGGACGGTTCTTGAATCGGTTGCGTATGGCATCGCCGGTCACGGGACCTTCCGTGTCCCTCAGTTGGTCGAGGGCAGCACCGATCGAGGCGAGGTCGGTGCCGAATCGGGAGATCAACACTTCTCTCGCCTGGTTGTCGAGCGATATGTTTCGGCTTTTCGCCTCTGCCGCGAGCCAGCCGAGAGCGTCGCGTTCGCGCAAACGAACGACTCGCTTGATCGTGCCATGCTCCTTGACCGCCTTGGTCAGGACCGCGGGCATGGACCCGGTTGCGACCAGAATCAAGGTGACATCTGCCGGGGGAGGCGACACCATGTCTGCGATGATCGCGGCCTCGGCGGCTTGGAGGTTTTGAGCGTCGATGAGCATCAACGGCGGGTGTGCTCCAAAGAGGCTTCCACTCTGGAGGGCAGGGATTACCGGCTCGAGCACCTGGCGCATGGATCCCTCGCCGGCCGGTTCTCCTGAACCCTTCCCCGGCACATCGATCCGTACCGCATCGGGAGTCTCTCCGACGAGCGCCGTAGCCTCGTTCAGCATCATTTCCCGTTCTCCCGGTCCGGCATCCCGGGGTCCGACCACCGCTACCAAATCCATGGTCACGGACGTTAGTCGAAGGGTGGACAAGCAGGTTCAACGCACCTTTCGACGCGCCAGGCCATGCGGGTGGCTTCGAAGGTGAGGACGATGTCGCCGTTGAGGTCGGTGCGAAGCACCCTGGTTCCGGCATCTGTGAGGGCGGCAACAATCTCGGGCGACGGGTGGCCATAGGTGTTTGGGCCTACGGGGATCACGGCTACCTGCGACCCGATCGCGGTCAACCACCCGGGGTCGCTGGTGATAGCTCCCTGATGAGGTACTTTGAGGACATCCGCCCGCACCGGTCCCAGATCGGCTTGCGCGACCCGCTCCACGTCACCGGTGAACAACACAGATCGATCATCCACACCCACGCTGACGACTATCGATTGATCATTCGGATTCTTGTATCGACGCTGCGGGGCAAGGACCTCAATCCGGAACGGTCCGACGTGTCTCACGGTGCCGACCCGAGGAACCTCGATGGGAATCCCCAGAGTTGCCGCTTCGACCAGCAACTCCCGATATGGCCCGTCCGGATCGACGTGGCCCGGATGCCAGACCAAACCAACCGGGAATCTCTTCAAGACAGGCACTAACCCCGTCACATGATCAGCATGGCGGTGGCTGGCGATCACGAGATCGATCCTTTTCAACGATCGACCGGAAAGCTCTGCAATTGCGCCGGCCGGATCGGGACCTCCGTCGATGAGGATCACTTCGCCGCCCGGCCCCATGAGAATCGACGAGTCACCCTGGCCAACGTCGGCAAACACAACAGTGGGAGCCATTGGCGGTCCATCCTGCAATCGACCGACCACGATGCCAACGGCGATCACGGAAACGAAAAGCGGACGCAGGCGGACCGTGCGCATTCCCAGCGCGCCGACGAGGACGACCAGCAGGCCGAGCCAGTTCAATTGGGGACCGCCCCGTGCTGCCCATGCCACGTTGAGTACCCCTTCTGCACACCAGGCCGCAATGCCGACCAGGTGCTCACTGCCCAGCAGAACGCCTGCCATTGCGATGGTGGTAGAGAGGCTTACCAGCGGAGCGGCCAGCAGATTGGCGAGTGGAGCCAGAAGCGGAACCGTTCCCAACCGAAGCAGAAGCGGAGCGACTGCGAGCTGCGCCCCCAGGGTCACGTATAGCACCGACCACAGCCAAACCGGCCTCCGCGATGGCCGGGGTGCAGCCATGACCCCGGCCGTTGCGGCGACGGAGAGCTGGAACCCGAGCGCGCCCGACAGCTCGGGTGACACCAGCAAGACAACGAGAACGGTCAGTCCCAATGCCATCCACCGATCAACCGGCCATGTGACGAGGCGTCCGACGAGCACGAGAGTCGCCATGCCCGAAGCGCGAACGACCGAAGGTTCCCAGCGGGTCGCCACGACGAAGATGCCCAGAGCAAACAGCCCCAGCCATGCTCGGGCGCGGGAGTTCAACGAAAGTGGCAACGTGACAATCCACCAGCCGGCGAGGAATAGGGCGACATTGCTCCCCGAGACGGCAACGAAATGAGAGAGACCCGCCTGCCGCATGGCTTCGATGTCCGCCTCGTCAACACCCCCGGTGTCGCCGATGAGAAATCCGGCAACCATGCTGTGGCCGGCGCTGCCGTCACCGGTCTCACTCAGGACCCTGGCCCTCACGAGGTTGCCCAGGCGAACGAACGGATTGGCGCTCACCCGGATCACATCGAAGTGGTCGATTTCGTATGTGGCTGAGAGCGGTCGACCCCGAACAAGGAGGGAATGGGGATGGATCACTCCCTCGACGCGGGCGATATCGCCGACCTCGGCAGGTTCTTTGTTTCTGAACACGGCAGCGAGCGGGGGACCCGCCCAACGGGTTGTCTCGATCGAGCGAGGCCTGATCACGTAGCGGGTTGCCTCGCCGTATGCGAAGGGTCCCGATACGACCTCAACATCCATCGCGATCTGGCCGTCAGGGACCTCGGCATCCAGAATCTGCGCCTCTCGAAACTGCGACGCCAGACCGCTGACCATGGCGATCGCCAGCAACATCATCCAAAACCGGAGCGGCGCCAGTCTGATTCCGGCGACTCCGGCGATCACCACGAGTAACAGCACGAACCGGCCCGACAGAAAACGACCCGAACCGACGCCTGTCCACGTGATCAAAGCTGCGATGAGCACGCTCCGGCTCGCGCCCGGGATGGCCGCCCAGGCTCCTTTCACGGGATCTGAATGAAGTCGCGCATCGCGGCGAGCTTGGCTTCACCGATCCCGGCAACGTCCAACAAGTCCTCGACCGTCGTGAAGAATCCGTTCTTGTCGCGATAGCTGACGATCCGATTGGCAAGAACCTGACCGACTCCCGGGATTGATTCGAGCTCGGCTGCGGTAGCTCGATTCACAACGACAGGGGCGTCATCGATCGCAGTAACCAGATTCGGGTACACGACGACCTGTTGACCGTCGACGACCGGCGCAGCGAGATTCACCCTGGTGCGATCCGCCCCGGCCGCAAAACCGCCTGCGGCTTCAACAACATCTGCCACCCGGGAACCGACGGCCACCTCCACCAGGCCGGGACGGATGACCAGGCCGGCTACGTGAACGGTGATCGTGCCTGTAGCGGCAGTCTCCTGCACCGTATCGACAGCAGGTGGTGGAGACAGCGGCCTTCCAAACCACAACCCGGCACCGGCGGCGACGACAACCAACATCGCTGCTGCCACCCATTGGACTCGATCCATCCGCCCAGTGGTACCACCAGCATCGAACGGTTGGAAGACCGCCATGTCTGAGTCCTAGGGTTTGAAGATGGATCAATATCGCGTGCAACCAGGAACCAAGCTCGATCTACAAGCGATCGACCCCGGCCAAACCGGAGGCCTCACGCGGGAGGCTGCCAAGGCTGAAACGAAAGCACTCAACAAGAGGCTCGAAGACTTACAAGAGCTGTTGTACGCCGAGAACAAACACAAGGTTCTCGTAGTACTCCAGGCGATGGATGCAGGCGGAAAGGACGGCACGATCCGAAAAGTGTTTGAGCACGTGAATCCCCAGGGCGTCAAAGTCGCATCGTTCAAAAAGCCCACCGCCAAAGAATTGGCACACGACTACCTGTGGCGGATACATCAACACACACCCGGCACCGGGATGATCACCATCTTCAACCGGAGCCACTATGAGGATGTACTCGTGGTGAGAGTGTGGGACATCGTTGCCGAATCACGATGGTCCAAGCGATATGGGCACATCGTCGACTTCGAACAGATGCTCGCCGACGAGGGCACGACGATCATCAAGTTCTACCTTCACATCGACAAGGAGGAGCAAAAATCGAGGCTGCAGGCCCGGCTCGACAACCCGGCCAAGCACTGGAAATTCGACGTTGCCGATCTCGATCAGCGTGCTCGCTGGGACGACTACATGCGGGCATTCGAGGATGCGATCTCTCGAACCTCAACTGCGGATAACCCCTGGTATGTGGTCCCGGCCAACCACAAGTGGTATCGAGATCTGGTCATCAGCCGGGTCATGGTCGACACACTCGAGGCTCTCGACATGTCTTATCCGGAGAGCGAAGATCTCTCGAACGTCGTAATCCCCTAGGCGAAGGTCGGAGCCAGAAGGAGAACGAACGTGGTCAGGTTGAACCCGGCGTGGATCATGATTGCCGGCCCGAGCCGATTTTTCCGAAGTGTCACCACGGCCAGAACGAACCCGACCAGGACCAGGGCAGGCACCAGGAAAGCCGCTGACGGATCGAGCAGGTGAGCCAGGCCAAAGAGGACGCTCGTTGCGATCACCGCCGCCATCTTGCCGTGCTTCGCCAGTATCGCCTTGAGCCAGAGTCCCCTGAAAAGCATCTCCTCGACTACCGGAGCAACTCCGACAATCAGGATTCCAAGAGCAATTTGTTGACCGAGCGATTGCGAGTCCTCAACAGCGGTAGCTGCTTCCTGGGTGGGAACCTCGACACCCAGCGCTTCCGCCAAGAGCGCTACGAGGATGATGCTGATGATCTGGACCAGGGTGCCCAACGGCATCCAAAAAACGTCGCGGCCCTTGATGTCGAGACCGTAATCGACAGACCACTTGCCGGTTCCCCGCACCCGGCTGAACATGACCAGCAGGAGGCCCATCGCCAGGAACTGGCCGGCCGACGACACTATCAAGAAACGAATCAAGCCGTCACTCGGTGCGTCGAGCGATGTCAGATCGGCAACGTCGTAGAAACCAATGGCCAGACCGATCATCGACGCCGTCAAGGCACCAAACAACCCACCGAGGAATACTGCAAACCCGGCCGCAATCGGGATCGTCTCGTCGTCGGGTCCGACAACCAAAGGTCTGTTCGCATTGACACCGCCCCATCCGGGCGGCAATCCGTCGTCGTAGCTCATACGGTCAACTCCCGCGCCGCCTCACGAGCCTCGGCTTCGTAGCTGATGTTGTAGTACGCCTGCTGGTGCATCATGCCTGCTCTCCTGTTCCGAAGATACTCACGGGCGTACAGGTACATGAACCGCAGCGTGCCGTATCGATTGAATTGCGCAACATGCTCGAGTTCGTGGCGTATGAGTCGTCGACCGCGCTCGCTCTCCCAATCGACCTCGTCGTCGATATAGACGCCCCACGGTGTCGTCACCCCCATGACGCCTTTGAGCACGAAGCGACGCATGAGGGGCAGCAGAACGCTCGATCGGCGAATCCTCGCTCTGGCAACGGCAGGCAGCATTACACAACCAGGTTTACGAATTTCGGCGGTTTTGCGATCACCCGTTTTGGATCGGCACCCGACAGAAAGGACTGCACCTTTTCGGATGACATGGCAGTTGCTATGGCTTCTTCTTCGTTGATGTCGACAGCGACTTCAAACGTGTCACGAAGCTTTCCATTCACCTGCACGACCATGGTGGCCGTTTCCGCGCGTACAGCCGCTTCGTCGTGCTGGGGCCACGGCTCGTAGGCAAGGGTCGTCGCATGACCGAGCCGCGCCCACAGTTCTTCTGCGATGTGCGGAGCCAGCGGGGCCAGGAGGAGCAAGAATGTTTCTGCGTGCTCACGCGGCACGGTTCCTTCCTTTGCGATATCACGGACCCAGATCATCAGCTTGCTGATTGCTGTGTTGAAGCGGAGCGCCTCGATGTCTTCGGTTACTCCCTTTACCGTGAGCGCCGTCAGCCGAACCTGTGCAGGCGTACCGGCATCTTCAGCCAATTCCTTGAGCGGCTCCTGTTCAGCCCGATCGTCTATCAGAAGTCGCCAGGCCTTCTGGAGGAACCGGTATACGCCGGCAATACCCTCCGTCGACCAGGGTGCTGCCTTTTCCAGCGGGCCCATGAACATCTCATAGAGCCGAAGCGAATCGGCACCGTAGGCGGCCACGACGTCGTCTGGATTGATGACATTGCCCCGGCTCTTTGACATTTTTTCGATGACCTCTTCGAGCAGAATGTCGTGGTCGTCCGGGTGAACCGCCCGGCCCTCGGAGTCCCGCGCAATCTCCGACATCGCCAACCAGCGTGGCTTGACCGGGATTCCATCGACCTCCGCACCTTCCAGCGTCGGCTGCACGTGCTTTGCCTGAAACCTGCGTACCTCTCCTCCATCGGCGTCGTCCACGTTGTCGTCGTAATACCGGTAGCTGAAGCCCTGAACCATTCCCTGATTGATCAATCGTTGGAAAGGTTCATGCGTGGAAACGTGACCGAGATCGAACAACACCTTGTGCCAGAATCGTGCGTACAGCAGATGCAGCGTTGCGTGCTCTGCCCCCCCGACGTAGAGATCGACCGGCATCCAATATCGCTCGGCCTCTTGCGACCATGCCACCTGCTGATTGTTCGGGTCGACGAACCGGAGGTAGTACCAGCAGCTCCCCGCCCACTGTGGCATGGTGTTCTTGTCTCGGACAGCCGGTCGGCCGGTTTCGGGATCGGTGGTGTTGATCCATTCCGGCACGCGTTCGAGTGGCGTCGTGAAGTCGCCGGACGGTGCAAAGTTGTCGAGATCAGGCAAGAGCACCGGAAGCTCGTCGAACGGGACCAGCTTGGCCTCGCCATCGACATGGATAACCGGAAATGGCTCTCCCCAATACCGTTGTCGACTGAAGAGCCAATCTCTCATCTTGAAACTGACGGCTGCCTTGCCGTGGCCGTGTTGCTCGAGCCAGTCGGCAGTCGCCTTCTTTGCTTCCGGCGTGGAGAGCCCATTCATGAATCCGGAGTTGACCGCTGTGCCGTCGCCGGTGAAGGCTTCGTTCGCGACATCACCACCGGACACCACTTCGACAATCGGCAGACCGAACTGGGTAGCAAAGGCATAGTCGCGCGGATCATGGGCGGGGACACCCATCACGGCTCCGGTGCCGTAATGGGCAAGCACATAGTCGGCGATCCAGATCGGGATGTTCTCGCCGGTTGCGGGATTGATGCAGAATCCGCCGGTCGGCACCCCGGTCTTCTCATCGAGTTCTGCCTGGCGGCGCAACTCGGATTTCCTGGCTGCTTCAGCTTTGTAGACCTCGACCACGCTTCGCTGTTCGTCGCTCGTGACGAGGTCGACAAATGGGTGTTCGGGCGCCAGAACCATATACGTCGCGCCAAAAAGCGTGTCGTGCCTGGTCGTGAAAACGTCGATGGTGACATCGTGGCCCACAACGTCGAAGATGATCTCGGCCCCTTCAGAACGGCCGATCCAGTCCCTCTGGAGTTTCTTGATCGGCTCCGGCCAATCGAGATCGTCGAGGTCGGCCAGCAACCTTTCGGCGTACGCCGTGATCTTCAGCATCCATTGCTTCAGTGGCACCCTTATGACCGGATACCCACCACGTTCGCTCTTGCCGTCAATGACCTCTTCGTTGGCAAGCACGGTGCCGAGCGCTGGACACCAGTTCACCGGTATCTCGGCTTCATAGGCCAGGCCGAGCTTGTGAATTTCTTGGAAAATCCACTGGGTCCACTTGACGTACCCGGGATCGGTCGTGTCAATCTCGCGAGACCAGTCGTAGCTGAAACCGAGTGACTGGATCTGGCGTTTGAAGGTTTCGATGTTTCGGGACGTCGTCTCGCGAGGATGTGTGCCGGTTTCGACTGCGTATTGTTCGGCCGGCAACCCGAAAGCATCCCACCCCATCGGGTGCAAGACGTTGAAGCCCCTCATTCTCTTGTACCGCGCCACGATGTCGGTTGCCGTATACCCCTCCGGGTGGCCAACGTGGAGCCCGTCCCCGGAGGGGTACGGAAACATGTCGAGGACGTAGTACTTGGGCCGGTCGCGATCTATCCCGGCTTTGAATGTCTCGTGTTCGAGCCAGTACTGCTGCCATTTGGGCTCGATGACCCTGGGGTTATACGTCATGATTGAACAGGGAGGATAGGAGCGCCTAGCGCGTACCCAGGGTTCTAGGTGGCGGTTTCCGCCGCCTAGAACCCTGGGTATGAGAATGTGGCTGAAACGCGAATGACCCCCGCCAGAGGTTGGCAGGGGTCATTCCAAAAACCCGGATACTTCAGGACCAGAGCCGGTCGCTGCCTGCGAAAGGCGTTCACCAGATGGTTCCGTCGCACGAGGACTAGTTGTGCGAATCCGACCAATTTTGGGTGGTCCGGGTTGGAGTTGCTAGCACCGCAGGTACGTGCGGTATGCCTCTCCGTCCAAAGCGGTGGGCTAGCGCCCGTCCACCTCCAGAGTCCTCTTGGATAAACCTGTCATTATTCGGACCACCTCCTTTCTCTGGTAGAAATCAATATACACCGGCCATCGGACTGAGCACACCCCATCGGAGGACCCACTTGCTCGTGGCATCGCTAGCACTCGTGATTGCAGGATTCGCGATCTACCGGATCGGGGTGCGCAGCGCACGCGGCGAACTGCCACCGCAAACGATCATGGGACTCCGCACCAGGGCAACGCTGAGCTCCGACGAAGCGTGGTACGCCGCCCAACTGGCGGGCGCAGACCTGGTGAAGGCGTCTGGCGTCCTGTCGGTGATCGGCGGTCTCGTGTCGATACCTGTCTATGACCAGCCGGCTGTGGCGGCCACGATCGTCCTGGGCACGGCCGCCCTTCTGCTGCTTGTGGCCGGATGGGCGGCTGTCCGGGGCCAAGCAGCGGCCAAGGCCGTACTCCAGCAATCGTCCTCACAAAGCCCGACACAGTCGA
>JAHEJY010000124.1 GCA_024638625.1 Actinomycetes bacterium | reverse complement strand
CGACAGTCAATGAGGGTTTCCGTCCCATACCATCACGTTATCGGCTTCCCGCCGTCGAACCTCTAGCCAGACGACCCATATCTCGCGAAAAGCCGGCCCTGGATGAGGACCGGCTTTTCGGTGGAGGACTTGTCGGATTGGTCGGGATCAATTGCCTTCGTCTGCGCCGTACACCCTGTCGGAGAATCGATTCCGAAACTCTTCGGTGACACCATCGATCAAATCCTCAGGCTCCACTCCCTGCTCGGTGGCGATCTCAGCCATTGTTTGGCCGGCTTCGATCTTCTCATGAATCTCAGCCTTGGTGAGCCCGAGAATCTCGCTGACTTCGTCACCAATGAAGCCGCGAGCAACCGGGTGATGCCGGTGATGCCGCTTGCCTTCGAAAGCCCTATTGACCATCTCGCTGAGGCGTTCGTCCAAGCCGGCGAGTATCTCATCCGCCCGCGCCTGATCAATCAACCCATCGGAAAGCGCCTGGCTGACTGCGTCGGAAGCCAGGACCTCGAGTTCGGAGATCAACGTCGCCTCGTCGACACCCTGATCAGATGCAACTTCGACGAGAGTGGATCCGTCCGCCAGAGCCGCAAACAGTTCGGCGCGATCCATGCCCAGCACCTCGGCAACTCCGTCGATGCCACGAATCAACCCGGCGAAACCGGGGTGTCCGTGTCGTGCTAATTCACCACGGAACCCATCGAACTCCTGGAACCCGGCTGCGCCATCTCCGTCAGAAGACTCCGCCACGGCTGACGGGGTTTCCGATGACTGGGTTTCCGTGGCCGGTGTCGGGTCGGCATCCTCGCCGTCCGTCTGCGCGATGGCAATGCCGCTGGCCGCCAGCAGGGCAACGATCACCAGTATCAGACCCAACTTGACAGATTGCTTCATGTGACTCCTTTCGACATCAAAAAGAATGGCAGTGCTACCTGTGAAACCACTGTGCGGTTTCCTGAGAGAACGCTGAGTCAGGCAACCACGGAGTCGGCGATGCGCTCGAGGCCCCGCTCGAGATCCTCATCACCGAGAGCAAAGGAAAAGCGCGCATAACCGGGAGCACCAAATGCCTCGCCAGGGACGATCGCAACCTGGGCGAGATCGAGCAGCGCATCGGCCACATCGAGTGTCGAGGCGACCGTGCGATCCCCTACCGCCGATATGCCGCTCATCTCGGGAAACGCATAAAACGCTCCGGCCGGCTCGAGACAGGTGACACCAGGAATCTTGTTCAGCATGGCGTGCATGGTCTGGCGGCGTCGATCGAACGCCTCACGCATCGCCGCAACAGCGTCGAGGGGGCCTGACACCGCCGCCAGCGCGGCGCGCTGGGCGACGTTGTTCACGTTAGAGGTGAGATGCGACTGGAGGTTGGTGACGGCCTTGGCAACCGCAGTCGGTCCGATGAGCCAGCCGACCCTCCAGCCCGTCATCGCATATGTCTTGGACACACCATTGATGACGACGCACCGCTCGGCGAGTTCCGGGACCTCGACCGGGATGGACGAAAAGCGGTTGTCACCGTAGACGAGATGTTCGTAGATCTCGTCCGTCACGACCCACAACCCGCGATCGCGCGCCCATTCACCAACCGCCCTGACTTCGGCAGGCGTATACACGGCGCCGGTTGGGTTCGAGGGTGACACAAAGAGCAGCACCTTGGTTCGATCGGTCAACGCAGCATCGAGCTGGTCGATTCCTACCTTGAAGCCGGTCGAGATATCGGACGGAATGGCGACCATCACGCCACCCGCCAGCCTGATTCCCTCCGGATAGCTGACCCAATAAGGGGCGGGCACCAGCACTTCGTCGCCCGGATCGAGGAGCGCAGCGAACGTCTGAAAGATCGCTTGCTTGCCACCGTTCGTGATGACCACCTGAGAAGGTGATACGTCGAGTTCCGAATCGCGCATGGTCTTGGCGGCGACCGCCTCGCGCAGCTCGGGCAACCCCGCTGACGGGCTGTAGAGATGGTTGATCGGACGATCACACGCCGCAGCAGCGGCGGCCACGATGTGATCGGGCGTCGGAAAGTTTGGCTGACCGGCGCCGTAGCCGATGACGTCTGCCCCCCCGGCCTTGAGGGCAGCTGCTTTGGCTGTGATGGCAAGGGTCGGAGACGGCGCGATGGCACCGATGCGCTTCGAGATTCCGGAGACGGTGGTCATCGTCCCATCATACGGTCAGTCGGGAGACCACGTCCCCCGCCGGCTCAGCATGTATGCCTGCGAATCGATGACAGCCCCGTCATCCTGAGCTTTGCGGCGCACATAGGTTCCGTCCGGCTTCATCACCCTGGCTTTGGTGTTATCGGAGAGGTGATAGCGCAACACCTCATCGAGGATGATGGACTTGAGCCTCGGATCCTCAATCGGAAACAGCACCTCGACCCGAGCCTCGAGGTTTCTCGGCATCAGGTCTGCGGAGCCGAGGAATATCTCGGAATCGCCACCGTTGTCGAAGTAATAGATGCGGGTGTGTTCCAGGAATCGCCCGACGATCGAAGTGACCGTGATGTTGTCGCTGAGCCCGGACACACCAGGACGGAGACAACAGATGCCGCGAACCTGCAGATCGACGATCACGCCTGCCTGCGACGCTCTGTAGAGGGCATCGATGATGTCGCTATCAACCAGCGCATTCATCTTGAATCCGACGTAGCCGTTGCCGCTGCGATTGTGCAGCTCAACCTCTCGTTCGATCCGATCAAGAAGCTCGTCTTTCATGCCCCCGGGAGCAACCAGGAGTTTCCGGAATTTCTTGGGCACCCCATACCCCGTGATGGAGTTGAACACTTCGGTCACGTCCTTGCCGATATCCGGATCAGAGGTCAGCAGCCCGATGTCGGTATAAACCCGGCTCGTCGACACGTTGTAATTGCCCGTTGAGAGGTGAACGTAGCGACGCAACGCATCCGCCTCCTTGCGGACCACCAACGCCATCTTGGCGTGGGTCTTCAGGCCGGCTACCCCGTACACCACGTGGACGCCCGCACGCTCTAACGCTCTCGCCCATTCGATGTTGTTTTCTTCATCAAACCGGGCCTTGAGCTCCAGCATCACCGCAACCTGTTTGCCGTTCTCGCGCGCCTCCAAGAGCGCCTCGACGATTGGCGAATTGCTACCGACCCGGTAGAGGGTCTGCTTGATGGTGACGACCTGCGGATCATGAGCAGCGGCCCGAATGAAGTCAACGACCGGCAAGAAGCTGTCGTACGGGTGGTACAGAAAGATGTCGCGACGCTGCAGCAGCGAAAAAACCGATTCCTCCAGCTCGAACATCGGCGGGACCTTGGGTACGAACGGTGGATCTTTGAGATCCTGACGATCGATCGTTGCCACTTCCATGACATCCGACAACCCGAGCGGACCGGTCAACTCGTAGATCTGATACGGTGCGATGTCGAGATTGTGCACCAGGATCTCGCGGAGGTGGTCCGGCATGCTGGCATGCACCTCTAGACGGACCGTGCTCCCAAAGCGACGTGCATCGATCCCTTCCTCGACAGCCACGAGCAGGTCAGAAGCCTCATCCTCTTCGATTTCGACATCGGCGTCACGCGTGATCCGGAACGGATGAACAGAGTCGATGCCGGTCCCGGGGAACAACAGGTCGAGGTTGGCCGTGATGACTTCTTCGAGCCAGACGAACTGAACCTCGTGGTAGTCGTCATCGAGCCCCTCGTAACCTTCATACGGTGCCGGAACCCGAACCAGCCGGTCGACGCTTCCCGGTACTTTGACCCTCGCAAACCGCTGGCCGAGAGTGGGATGCCGGAGATCGACCGCCAGGTTGAGAGAAAGGTTCGATATGTGGGGAAACGGGTGTCCCGGGTCGAACGCCAGGGGCGTCAGGACCGGAAACACATCCTTCTTGAAGTGTCGTCGCAGCCGCTTGCGCTTGTCATCATCGAGCTCATCGTACGTAACGATCTTGACGTCATGGTCCGAAAGAGCCGGCATGAGATCCTTTTCCCACAAGGCCATCGCTGCACTCAAATCCGGCTCGAGCCGTTGCCGGATTGCGGTGAGCTGCTCGGCCGGGGTCATGCCGTCAGGCGGCGCTTCCAGAACACCGGCATTGAGCTGCCGCCTCAAACCGGAGACGCGGATCATGAAGAATTCGTCGAGATTCGTGTGGAATATGGAGAGGAATTTGACCCGCTCCAGCAGCGGGTGAGACGTGTCCTGCGCCTCCTCCAACACGCGGGCATTGAACTCGAGCCAGCTGAGCTCTCTGTTCAAATACATCGTGGAATGGGCTTGCATCGCGTCATCTCCCTGCCGCATGCACCTCACCGCCCCGTAACATCTTCAACGCGAAGAACAGAGATTGTACGGCCGCAACGGCCGGCCATGCCAGTAACTTCGCACGAAAGAGCTTCTTCATGAAACATCTCCTACTCCTCAGGCACGGCAAATCCGACTGGAACGCCAGTTTCGGAACTGATCGCGAACGCCCTCTTTCCGAACGCGGAGAAACATCAGCGGCAGCCATCGGCCGATTTGTCAGCCTCGCCAAGCAGATACCGGATCTGGTGTTTTCCAGCCCGGCGGTCAGGGCCCGGACCACCGCCGAACTGGCGGCATCTGCGGGTTCCTGGAATACTCCGATCCGCATCTTCGACGAACTCTATGGCGGCGGTGCCGGGGCGGCCCTGGCTGTGATTCAGAGCGCGCCCGATGAAGCAGGGTCACTTCTGGTGGCAGGCCATGAGCCGACAACGTCACAGCTGGTACGGTTGTTGACCGATGCCCACGCGCAGGTGAAAACGGCAACGCTCGTAGCCATCGACGTTCCGACCGGCAGCTGGTCGGGAGTGTCGCCCGGGTACGGAACGCTGTCCTGGATGATCAACCCGCGGCTACTCACAGACGGAAGCCTCGATCTTGGCTGAGCTATACGACGTGATCGGCGACGTCCACGGATGCCTCCATACCCTCAAGGCGTTGATAAAGAAGCTCGGCTACAAGAAGAATGGCAGACATCCGGACGGGCGCAAGCTCGTGTTTGTAGGCGATGTCATCAACCGGGGCAATCACTCCACGGAGACGCTTTCCTTCATCAGGGATCTGGTTGAAAAAGACCGGGCGCTCATGGTGCGAGGCAACCACGAGACCGACTGGGCAAAACGCGTGCACTCCAGAAAGAAGAAGGTATCGAAAGAGGCAGTCAGAATCGCCGATTGGCTGCACGACCTGCCGTATCAGATACTCCTCGACGATCGGCGCTTGATGGTGGTCCATGCCGCGGCGCACACCGATCTCGTAGGCGTGATGTCCAACAAAGCAGAGCGCTGGAGCGTACGCGGTGGCCGCATACGTGGCAAGGCATGGGACTGGCAAGATTCGTATCGTGGTGAGCCTTTCGTGGTGGCCGGGCACACACCTGTCGCCAAACCGCGCTTCTCAAAAAAGGGCGGAGGTTCGGTGATCATCGACACCAGCGCATCGAGGCGCAAGGCTAAAGACCGGTTTACCGGCAAGAAATTCGCCGGCTACCTGACGGCTTTCCGATGGCCTGAACAGGAGATCGTCAAGCAGAAGACCCTGGCCAAGGATCTCTAAGTTCGATAAGAGCCCAGGATTCTCCGGGCTACCACCATCTTGTGGACTTCATCGGGTCCGTCATAGATACGGGCAGCCCGTTCATGCCGAAACCAGTATGACAGCGGCGTGTCGTCGGTCATACCCAAACCACCATGCACCTGGATGGCCCGATCCAGAACCCGCAGCAGGATGGGAGCGGCGAAGAACTTGATCATCGACACCTCGTTGCGGGTGGCCGACGCTCCGTCACGATCCATCCGGTAGGCGGTGTCGAGCACCATCAGCCGGGCGGCATTGATTTCGGCCCGGCTTTCGGCAACCCAGTTCTGGATCGTGCCCTGATCGGCCAGTACACCGGTGGTCGTCAACTGCCGTTCGACTGCGTAGCGACACATGAGATCGAGGGCTCGTTCGGCGATTCCGATCCAGCGCATGCAGTGATGGATCCGTCCGGGGCCAAGGCGTTCCTGGGCGATGGCAAAGCCGCTCCCCTCGTCGCCAAGCAGGTTCTCGCGAGGGATTCGGACGTCGGTGTATCGCACCTCAGCGTGGCTGGCCCAGCCGGAACCGACGTCCCCCATGATGGAGATGTTGCGTACCAGCTCGAAGCCCGGCGTGTCGGTGGGAACCAGAACCTGGCTGGCGCGGGCGTGGCGTCCTTCCGCTTCGGGGTTCGTAATGACCATGACGACAGCCAGCGCGGCACCATCGGCTGATGACGTGAACCACTTATGGCCGTTGATGACGTAATCGTCGCCGTCTTTCACGGCGGTGGTTGACATCATCGTTGGATTCGACCCGGCGTGCTCCGGCTCGGTCATGGAAAAACAACTACGGATCTCGCCGCTGATGATGGGCGCAAGCCATCGTTGCTTCTGCTCCTCGGTGCCGAACGCGTGCAGAATCTCACTGTTGCCGACGTCAGGGGCCTGGCAATTGAACGCGTAGTGGCCAAGAGGGGTGGTGGCCAGTACCTCGCCGACTCGAGCGAACTCGAGCAGCGACAATCCCATGCCGCCGTACTCCTTGTGAAAGTGAGGAGCCCACCAGCCATTCTCCCTGACTTTCTTGCGAACATCGACAATGGCCGGTTCAACTGATTCGAAACCGTCCGTCGCCATCGACCGCTCGAGTGGGTACAGCTCTTCCTCGACGAATTCCCGTATATCCCCAAGGGTCTTTGCGAGCGGTCCTTCGACATCGGTCAGGGTCATATCAGCCTCCTTGT
>JAHEJY010000123.1 GCA_024638625.1 Actinomycetes bacterium | reverse complement strand
ATTAGCGGGTCGGTCGGTGAACCCTCTAGGCATGGCCCTGTGCACGCGCACCTGCGCGAGGTCCGCAAGTATAGAGCGCAAATCGATGAGTGGGCAAGCCACATTGGTGCGATCATGCTCCAGATTCGTGCCAGGGAATGGCAGTACCCGTTTGTACTTTCCACAGTGATGCGTAGATGCCATCGGATGCCAGAAGATCGTCGTGATTTCCCTGTTCAAAAACACCTCCGGCATCAAGAACGACAATGTTGTCGGCGTGGCGAACGGTTGACAGGCGGTGTGCGATCACGATCGTTGTCCGGTCAATCGAAACCTTTTCCAGAGACCGCTGGATCGCCGCTTCGGTCTCGTTATCGACTGAAGATGTCGCCTCATCCAGCACAAGGATGGGCGGATCTTTCAGAATGGCACGAGCCAGCGAAATCCGTTGGCGCTGACCTCCGGACAGCTTCTGACCCCGCTCGCCCACGATCGTGTCATAGCCATCCGGGAACGACATGATGAATTCGTGTGCCTCGGCGATGGTGGCAGCCTCGATGACGCGTTGGCGATTGATGTCGGGTGTGCCATAGGCAATGTTCTCCCTGACGGTCCCGTGAAACAAGAACACATCTTGCGATACCAATCCAATCGCGCCCCGCAGGCTCGCGAAGGTGAGTTGACGAGCGTCCAACCCGTCGATCGAGATCGTTCCGTTCGTGGGATCATAGAACCGGAGGAGCAGTTTGATCACCGTCGACTTGCCCGCGCCGGTAGAGCCCACAATGGCGACAGTCGCTCCGGCCGGAACATCGAACGACAGATCATCCAGGACCGGCACGCCGTTGGCATAGGAGAAATCGACGTGATCGAAGGAAACCCGCCCGGCTACCTCATCCTGGGAGAGCACGACTGATCCTTCTTCGATGGCGATTGGGGTGTCGAGAAGGTTGAGAATGCGGTCGGTCGACGCCATGGCCCGTTGGTACTGATCGAACGTCTCACCCAGACGTGTCAGGGGCCACAGCAGGCGCTGGGTCAAAAAGACCATGATCGTATAGCTGGCAACGGCCATTGATCCCTCGGTCACGAACCGTCCACCTAGGACGAGAGTTGCGACGAAGCCGCTGAGGATCGCCATCCGAATCAGCGGTGTGAAGGCCGAGCTGATGCGGATTGCATCCCGGTTCGACTCGACATAGTCGCTACTGGCTTCGCGGATTCTTCCGGTCTCGTGGTCTTCGCCTGTGAAACTCTTGATCGTGGCGATGCCAGACAGGTTGTTGGAGAGATAGTCGTTGAGGAAACCCACCCTTGCTCTCACGTCGGCATACCTGGGTGCGATCCAGTCCGGAAATCTGAAGGATCCCCAGAGCACGAGCGGCATGGGCAGAAATGCCAGTATCGCAACCCGCCATTCGATCAAGAAGAAAGCTATGCCGATGGTAACCACCGTGGTCGCCACTTGGACAACCTCGTTGGCGCCGTCGTTGAGAAAGCGTTCGAGCTGGTTGACATCGTCGTTGAGGATCGCCATGAGCCCACCGGTGGAGCGGTCCTCGAAATACTCGAGCTCGAGATCCTGGACGTGTTGGTATGCATCAAGTCGAAGCTCGTGCTGAAGGTCCTGCGCGAGGTTCCTCCAATAGAGCTTGGCCAGATACTCGAACAGTGATTCCAACACCCATACGGCAATCGTGAGACCGGCCAGAAGCCATAACTGGCCCATGATCGTGGTTGGCCCGAATTGCGAAAGAAAGCTGTTCTCTTGCTCCACAACGACATCGACGCCGAGACCAATGAGGAGAGGCGGCAGAACGTCGAAGACCTTGTTGAAGATCGAAAACGAGACAGCCGCATAGATGCGGCGGCGGAACGGAGTTGCATACCGCAGAAGCCGGCGCAACGCCCTGGTCTCGCCGCCGTGTGTCGCATCCATCAGCCAGAAGCTAGCCCGTGTGGGGGATGCCCGGCGGGGCCATCGACACAGCGATGAGGCCAACTTATACTCCGCGCTCCGCCCACCACTTCGTCAAAGGGATCCCACATGCTTGCTGTCGAAGTCGAGCAGTTAAAGAAGTACTACGGAGATGTTCACGCGCTCGATGGCGTGGACCTCTCGATCCCGCTTGGCGGCGTATATGGACTGCTCGGTCCGAACGGGGCAGGCAAGACCACGCTCGTACGCATCCTCGCGACCCTGTTAAAACCAACGCACGGCCGTGCCAGGATCCTGGGTGTTGATGTAACAGAAGATCCTGGAGCGATCCGACGTCGCATCGGATTGGCAGGCCAATCGGCGGCCGTGGATGAGCTGCTCACCGGCCGCGAGAACCTCGAAATGGTCGGTCGGCTCTACGGATTCAGTCGCACGGAAGCGTTGCGACGAGCCGACGAGGTCCTGGAGCGAATCGACCTGGCCGATGCCGCCAACCGGACTGTGAAAACGTACTCCGGTGGCATGCGGCGGAGGCTTGATCTCGCTGCCAGCCTGGTCGGTCACCCGGAGCTCCTCCTCCTGGACGAACCAACCACCGGGCTCGATCCACGTTCTCGCCAGGACCTGTGGGACCTCATCGAGGAGCTGGTTGACGAGGGCACCACCTTGTTGCTCACGACGCAGTATCTCGAAGAGGCCGACCGGCTGGCGCGTCAGCTGGTCGTGGTAGACCATGGGAAGGTGATCAGCAGGGGCACGCCCGATGAGCTCAAAGCACAGCTCGGTGGCGATGTGTTGGAGCTTCACCTCGAGGATCCGGGAAAGATCCGGGTTGTGCTAGAGCAACTCGAAGGCCTCGGATCAGCACCGGCCACAATCGACGAGAAGACCGGGCTGATTTCACTGACCGTTGGCGAAGACACCGGAGCAGTGGTGGAAGCGCTTCGGAGGCTCGACCGGGAACGGGTGCAGTTGCGAGATCTCAGTCTTCGCAAGCCGACGCTCGACGATGTCTTCCTCACGCTCACCGGTCACACGGCGCAGACCGATGAGCCGGAACCGACAGGACGGAAAGCCAGGCGACGGGCCCGCAGCGGAGATCGATCGTGACGGCCGGGGCAGTCGTAGGTGTCCGCACCCGCCCGGATGGGCTTGCTGGAACGGCTGCCGACATCGTCACGGTGGCCAAGCGCAACTTCATCAGGGTATTCCGCACGCCAGAACTCCTCGTCTTCTCGACGATCCAGCCCATCATGTTCGTTTTGCTGTTCAACTACGTATTCGGCGGCGCGATCCCCATCCCCGGGGTCGACTACATCAACTATCTGATCCCTGGCATCATCATCCAGACCGCGGTGTTCGGGGCTTCCAATACGGCGATCGGGTTGACAGAGGATCTGCAGGCAGGGATCGTCGATCGCTTCCGATCCCTCCCGATGGCGAGATCCGCCGTTCTCGCCGGGCGGGTGTTGGCTGACACGCTCCGCAACCTGTGGGTGATCTTGCTCAGCATCGGTGTCGGCTACGTGATCGGGTTTCGATTTCAGGCTGGTCTCGTGAACGCGATTCTTGCTGTTCTGGTGGCCACCCTCTTTGCGTTTGCGATGAGCTGGGTGTTTGCCGCCATGGGCCTGCTCACCAAGACGCCCGAAGCCGCCCAGGCCGCGGTGTTCGTGCCGATCTTCCCGTTCACATTCGCCTCCTCGGCGTTCGTGCCGACCGAGACGATGCCCGGTTGGCTGCAAGTCTTCGCCGAGAACCAGCCCGTGACTTTTGCGATCAACGCGATGCGGTATTTGGTACTCGGCGAGAATGAGTTCTTGAATCTGAATGCAGGCCAGGTGGGCCTCGCAGTGTTGTGGAGTTTGTTGATCTTTGGCGTGTTCTTCTACCTCGCCGTCCGGTTATACCGGCGCAGCGGCGAGTAGCCGCGTGGACCAGGTGATTGTTCCCATCGATGTCCCGATCATCGGAGACGAACGGCGCAAGAACTGGGCAAAGGTGGTGACCAACGTCGATCCTGACAAGTCCGACGGCTGGGCTTATGAGGGCGACTTCATCGATGTCGGCGGAATCGTGGATCTCGCTGCGCCTGCTGTCCTGCTGATCTACGGCGAAAAGGGAAGCCGCACCAATCCGCAGATCGAGGCCGGCGCCTACGTGGCGAACACCGATGGTTCCATCACCCGCCATGCCTCCGCGTCAGGCAGAACCTGGGCCCGCACGCTGCGCGACAGCATCGCCGACCTCGTGGCGAACGCCTACCAGCAACCCATCACTGCACTGGAATGGGACCCGCGGCTCACGGCCTACTCCGACGACGCGTTGGCTGAAGAACTGGAACGACGGCAGGCATCGTCATGAGTGATTTCGAAGACGATCCGGAGCTCGACGAGCTTCTTGCGAGAGCCGGGGATGGAGACGGCGAGGCGATGGCCCGCCTGGGAACCATCTGCTTGGAAGAGAATCTCACTGCCAAAGCGCGCGAGTGGTACCACAAGGCGCGGGAGGCGGGCGAACCCAGCGCCTACTACGGACTCGGGTCCATCAGCCAATCCTTCGGACAGAACGCCGAGGCCGTCGACCTGTACGAAGAGGGCATAGCTGCCGGCGACGATGACTGTTACTTGCCGGCCGGACAGCTGATGCTTCTGGTTGGGCGGGTTGAGGACGCGATCGACGTCCTGAATAGAGGCTTTGCGGCGGGCGTCAGTTTGTGCGGAACCACGCTCGCCAACCACTACCTCCGTGGGGGAAGCCGGCGCGAAGCCGAGTCGTGGTTTCGCCGGGCGGCAAGCCACAATGAGCCGGCCGCAGCGCACGTTGTAGCCCAAATTGCCCAGGCCAACGATACGATCGAGCATGCCATCGAGCTCCACGCCTTTGCCGCAGATCTCGGCGAGCTGGATTCTCTCGTGGCAGCAGATCTTCTCGCAGATTGGCGCACCGACGACCCCGATGAGATGTATGCGCTCGCCGACGATGGCGACGTGGGCGCAATGGTCTCACTTGGCCGGGACGTCGCCATGGCCGGCGACCTGTCGGAGGCCGTCGAGTGGCTGTCGACAGCCGCCGAACTCGGATCTGTGCGAGCGCTAACGGCGCTCGGGGATGCCTTTGCCGACGCCGGCGACTCCGTCGAGGCCGAGCACTGGTATCGATCCGCTGCCGAAGCGGGAGATCGGCTCGGCACATACCACCTCGGCCGGCTTCTCATCGATGAGGGAAGGGCCGAAGATGCGATTGCGCTGTTGGAATCGAGCGGAACCGCCGAGAGCTTCATGCTGCTCGACGAAGCCTGGGCCGCGTTGGGAGATCTCGACCGGGCCGAGGGAGCCCTCGAATCTCTCAAGGACCTGGTGGCGAGCATCGAGCCACCCGCATTGCTGCGGAGCTGAGCGCCTACTCACTTCGATAAGGTTGGATGACCTCAGTTCGATAGTCGGCCTCGTCAGTCGTTGCAGGGTCCGAGTAGTAGACCTCCCACCCTGGTTCTGCCACACCGCCGTTGGCCTCCACCCACTCTCCGAGCGCTCGATATGCCTCTTCCAGGCCATCGTATGGTCCGACATGCCAGGTGACCGCGACCGGTGCCGCCGGGAGCGAGGAGCCAACAACCTCTCCGTCACCTGCCACAGGCTGCGAAACCGGAAAACCTGCTTCGACTTCGAATACCTGCGACTCGCGCGGAACAGCTCCGGCAAGCGGCTTGAATTTTGCAAACGGCGGACCCGTCATGTGGGCGCTCGTATTGGCGACGTGAGCCCCGATCGCCTGGTAGGCACTGCTGAAGAACTCAGCCATATCGGCGACGGCCGCCTTGCCGATAACGACCAGGGTCGGCGTTTCCGGATGTATGCGGCTCTCGATTTCGTACATAGGGCACCTCGCTCTCTTCAGCTCCATCCTGCCTATGGGATCGGTGGCCGCCAAGTGCACCGAGTCACATTTTCTCGAGATCCACCTGAAACCAATCGAAGTGTCGTAACGTCCAATCTTCATGAAGCGACACTTCACCCCCGGCCTGATGCTCCTGTGCATCACGATGCTGGCAGCGTGTGGCGGCTCGGACCCCCAAACCGATGCCGAAACCACCACGACCCTCGCCACGACCACATCCACAACCACAACAAGCGCAACCATCTCGAGTTCATCGACGTCCTCGACCACCTCGACGACGTCGACGACTACAGCCACGCTCGCCCCACCGCCGACCATGGTGGTCACAGATGCCATGAAGGAGTTTCCCGCCTACCAGGCTGACGGGTTCACGTTCTATTACGCCGAGGATCCTGATCCGGAGAACCTGGGGTGCGAAGGATTCCCCCAGACCCGACTCTGGGTACAGCGGGGAGACGGACCTGCCGAGCTGGTCACCGAGCTTCCCGAAGCCGGGACCGTCTATCCAGGACCTGATGACCGTGTTCTCATTGTCACCGGCTGCGAAGGCTTCCTGGGATCGCTCTACCACGCCGATCTGTCAGCTGATGGTCACATCTCCAATGTCGAGGAGACGTATCTGGCTCTGGAAGCTGCGTTCGATTTCGAGTGGCTTGATCGCGACACGATCACCCTCACCGCTGCGACGTACGAAGGAGCATGGGGAGGCCAGCAAGATGAGACCCGGCCGCTCACAATCAGCCTCGACGCCGACGCGCACGTGGTCGTCACGACGCGCGGCGAGGCGCCCATTGTTGCCGCGATTACCGAGTGCACGTTCAATAACGGCACCCTCACCGTTGTTGCCGAAGACGAACTCTTCGGGCCGGTCACCATCGCTGAAGACACGGTCTCGTATCTCGACCGCAGTGTGGCCGCAACAGAGGTCTACGCCCCAGACCCCGACTTCCCTCTCTTCAGCCTGTTCGGATCAACCGCCGAAGGCAAAGGCGTCGTGACCTCGGTCTGGGCTCCGGGCTGCCTG
>JAHEJY010000122.1 GCA_024638625.1 Actinomycetes bacterium | reverse complement strand
GCCGATT
Source organism: Actinomycetes bacterium (assembly GCA_024638625.1). Lineage (GTDB taxonomy): Bacteria > Actinomycetota > Acidimicrobiia > Spongiisociales > SHLN01 > JABDOU01. Next base: position 6,854 of record JAHEJY010000122.1, on the reverse strand, counting down.
CCAACAGCGTCAAACGAAACCTCGTCGAGATGTTGCGCCAGGGCAAGATGCAGCCGCTTCCTGCATCCGATATCGCAGAAGCACACATGCTGCTCGAACAAGCGGCGACAGCCGGCCATACCCCGAAGGTGGTCGTGATCGATCAGCAAACCGAGCCGATCGGTTTCTTGAACCGTCTCAACGAACAGGCGGCCTTCTCGTCGCTGCTCCCAATCGTGATCGCAGGGTCGGGACATCGGGGCGACGCCACCCGGCTACGAGCATCGGGAGCGGCGGCATATCTCACCAAACCCTTCGAACCCGGCGAGTTGCTGGAGGCTATACGAGCGGTCTTGTCAGGAACAGACCAGCTCGTGACGAAACACTGGATTCGAGAGCGCCGCAACAACGTTCGTGTGCTGCTCGCCGATGACAGTCCGACCAACCGTCGGCTGGCGATGCGGCTCCTGGAAAAGCGCGGTCACGACGTCACAGCCGTCGACAATGGTCTCCAGGCTGTCCAGGCAATCCAGAAAGAACCTTATGACGTGATTCTCATGGACGTTCAGATGCCTGTCATGGACGGCCTCGAAGCGACTACGACCATTCGTGAAATCGAGAAAGCATCAGGCGGCCACGTGCCGATCGTGGCGTTGACGGCTCACGCCATGAAAGGTGACCGGGAACGATGTCTCGAAGCGGGCATGGACGCTTATGTCTCGAAACCTTTCCAGGCCGAGGAGTTGTTTGCGACGCTCGAGCAACTCGTGAACTTCGCAGAGGCAGCCAAGAAAGAACCCCGGCCGGTCGCCTCGATCGATTCCCCGGCCCCGAAGCAGCGGGCCATCGACATGGATATCGCGTTGAGCCGATTAGGAGGTCTCCCTGAGCTCCTCGGCGAGGTAGCCGGAATCTTCCTCGAGGAGTACGGACCCCAACTGGAAGCCTTGACCCGGACCATCGACGAGGGAAACATGCCGTCCTGCGCAAAGGTAGCGCACAGGTTGAAGGGCGAGCTGTCGACGCTGGGTGCCATGCGAGCGTTCGAGGCCTGCAAGGAAATCGTGACGCTCGCTCGCGTCGATGATGCGCCGGGCGTCGGTCTTGCTTTTGAACGATTCCTGGCCGCCATGGATCATTTGGAGCCCGAACTGGTTCTGTTGGCTCAAGGCAATCTGTCGGGCGGCTGATGGGCTGAGCCGACCGGCTCGGCTGTGCGGCGCTATACGGGTTCGTCCTGAAACTGACGAGCGTAGAGGTCGGCGTACAACCCACCCCCCGCCAACAACCCGTCATGAGTCCCTTCCTCGATGACGCGACCGCCGTCGATGACCAGAATCCGGTTGGCATCCCTCACCGTCGATAGGCGGTGAGCGATCACCAGCGTTGTTCGCCCTTCCATCAGCCGATCGAGCGCCTCTTGAACAAGCGCCTCAGATTCGGAATCGAGAGAACTTGTCGCCTCGTCCAGGATGAGTACCCGGGGGTCTTTTAAGAGCGCTCTTGCGATCGCAACGCGCTGACGCTGCCCCCCGGACAGTTTCACCCCTCGCTCGCCGACAATCGTGTCGTACCGATCAGGGAAGCCGGTTATGAACGTATCGGCATTGGCGGCAAGAGCTGCTTCGACCAATTCATCGCCTGTTGCGTCTGGCTTGCCGACGCGGAGATTCTCGGCGATCGTGCCCGAAAAGAGCTGGGTCTCTTGCGGGACGGCAGCCATGTGGCGGCGTAACTCCGCAATGCGTAGGTCCCGGAGATCTACACCGTCGAGTTTGATCGATCCGGCCTCTGGATCGTAGAAGCGCGGCACCAGCTGAACAACGGTGCTCTTGCCTGCGCCTGATGGTCCCACCAGGGCGACGGTTTCCCCTGGTTCGATTTCAAAGCTGACGTCGGACAGAACCGACGTGTCGCGATCGCTGTAGGAGAAGGCAACCCCTGCGAAGGTTAAGCGGCCCACAACGTTCGCAAGCTCGACGGGTTGAATCGGTTCCAGGACGTCCGACTCCTCGTCGAGAAGATCAAAGATTCGTTTCGAAGCCCCGAGAGAGCTCTGGAGCTGACTGTAGAGGCCGGTGAAGGTACCGATCGCGCCGGCCACGGTGATCGTATAGAGAAGGAACGTGACCAGGTCCCCGGCAGTCATCTCTCCCGCAAGGACCTGTCGTCCGCCCACCCAGAACACAATTGCAAGGGTGCCGAACCCCACGAACGTGACCATCGGAGAGAAGAACGCCTGCAGGCGCGCTCGGCGGCGGGCCACCCGATACGACTCATCGACAGCGCCTCCGTATCGTTCGATCTCGGCGCTCTCGAACGTGAACCACTTCACCACTCTGTTGGCAGCAATCGCCTCCTCGGCAAACGAGTTGGCGTCTGCAACCCGGTCTTGGAACAAGGTGGATACGCGCCGCAGCTTGCGACCGAACACGGCGGCGGCAACGATCGTGATCGGAAGGAACGAGAGGACGATGAGCGACAACCTTGGGCTGGCGACGAACATGAGCGTCACACCTCCGATGAAGGTCATTGCCTGCGCCAACGTCTGTGCGAGCGAAGTGGACACGGTTGACTGCAATACGGCAACATCGGAGGTCAATCGCGACGTGATTTCGCCGGTCTTTCTGTTGTCGAAGAACTTGACCGGCAGCGTCATCAAATGCGAGTACGCGGCCTTTCGGAGGTCGGCAACCACACCTTCTCCCATGACGTTGAGGTAGTAGATTCGAATCACGTTGAAGCCGGCCTGCAGCGCAAACACGCCCAACAAGCCCAGGGCGATCAGGTTGAGGCTGGACGGGTCGGCGTCCGGCTGCAGAGCAGTATCAACAAGGTTCCCCAACACCTGTGGATAGATCAGGCCCAACGCCGACGCGAACACGACACCGACGAGCGCTATGACGAAGTAGCGCCGGTACGGGCGGACGAATGGGTAGAGGCGTTTGAGCTGTGACAAGGCGGCGCGATCTATCGGCTGGCGCTCCTCCGTGGAATCAACCGAACCAAACCGACGTCGCGGGCCTCGAATCACACGGGGATGCTATTCGCATTTCGGGCACGGCATCGGTTCCCATCGCAGTCCGTTCAAGGAAGCCTCCGGATCTAGGGTGGTGGCATGGATACAACACCGGCTCTCGACGCGCTCACAGAGCTTGGTCTCGAGCACGAGATTGTCAGAACCGGTCGAGCTCGCAGCGTCGAAGAGGCCGCTCGCATGCGAGGCGTATCGATCGCTGCGCTCATCAAGTCCCTGGTGGTTCGCCTGGGTGAGGACAACTATCTCTTTGTACTGGTTCCAGGAGATCGGGGGATCGATTGGGCGAAGCTCCGAGCGCATCTCAACGTTCGGCGTATCACCCTCCCCGACGCAGACGAGGCCTTGGCCGCCACTGGATACGAACGAGGCACCATCACCCCGTTCGGTGCCACCACCGCCTGGCCGATCGTTGCCGACGCCTCGATTTCCGGGACCATTTCACTCGGTGGGGGTGACCACGGCGTCTCTGTGACGGTGGATGCCCAACAGGTGTTCAACGCGCTTGGCGCCGTCACGGCCGACGTCACGAAACCTCTCGACTAGCCGGAGAGGTCTCTCGCTCGTTCGGCCAGCGCAACCAGCTTGCTCATGTCGACGTCGTCGACGGATCTGAAGCTGATGCTCGACTTGCCGACCTTGACTTTCGAACCCTCTGCAGCAAGTCCGTCCCCATACTTCTCCGAAAGGTATTCCCCGTCTTCGACGGCGCTGATGTAGAGGCTGATGTAGTACTTCTGCAGGGCCAGCCCGATCAGAAAGTATTCGATCGTGCGGCCGTCTGATCGGGTAGACGAGGTGCGGCCGTAGCCAATGATCTGCTGATCGGTCCCACCCCAGAACTTGCCCTCGTACAACTCCTTCGGATACCCCTGCGTCACCTTTGTCAGAATTGCATCGAGCTTCTTCATATCGTCGCGGGAATCGTCTGGAAGCTGGTCCAGGAACCCGGCGATGTCGCGGTCAGTACGTTCCACCCGGCCAGATTACCGAACCCCTCGATCGCCAGAATGGAGAGCTGTTCCCGATACTCCTCCGTCACGCAGGAGAAACATCGCGGCATATGGAAATGCCCCCGATCTCAGACACCCGCGGATCTGGTGCGTAGATTGGAATAACCCAACGGCAGGCATCATGACCTCGACGATCAGCCCACCCGAGACCAAGCCTCCAGTGCACACACCGATGGAGGCAGACGGCGTCCCCAGGCTGCTACGCCCATTCGTTGACTTCGTCGCCAGAATCAACGCTCGACTCGAAACAAAGCTGCTCGGTGGCTTTCTGGGTATTTCGGTACTCATGCTTGCCCTCGGCATCGTCGGTCTGTTCGTGGTCAACCAGATGGACCGGCAGGTTGATCGTCTGGCGACGCTGCAACGTCAATCACAGAACGCCGACGACATGCTCTACAGCATCACTTCCCAATCCCACTTCCGCACGATGGCTCTTCTTACCGGAGATCCGGTTTGGTCGGACAAGATTGTCACGGCCAAGGACAAGTTCACCGCATTGATCACAACGACAGAAGGTATTGCCGTTGGAGAACACGGGAACTTGTTTGACGATCTGCGTGCCATTGATCAGCGATATGCTGCGGCCGGCGAGCGCGTCTCGTCCCTGGAGGCGTCCGGCGACGGTGAGGGAGCACTCGCTGCACACGTTCAGTCAGAACATGAGATCAGCCATGAAATTGAAGACTTGCTGAACGAATTCATTGCTGACACAGAACTTCTGATCGCGGCCGAGATCAATGATTTCGCCGGACGGCGCAATTTCTTGACGATCGCCCTGGCCGCTTTTTCGTTTATGAGTCTCGCCGGAGCGGTCGCCCTCGGCGCCATCATCTCGTGGACCGTGATCCGCCCCGTGCGGCGGATCGATCACGCATTGGATACATTGGCCAACGGGGATTTCACTTCGCGGATCCACGTTCCCAACCGCGACGAATTCGGGAAGCTCTCTGACAACGTGAATCGAACCAGCGAACAACTCGAAGGTCTCTACAACAAACTCGAGGCTGTCAATCAAGAGTTACAGCTCAAAGTGGAAGAACAGGTAGCCCAGCTCGAGCGAACGTCCCAGCTTCGCCGCTATCTATCGCCCCGGGTCGCCGATTCGATCATCGAAGGCAACAAAGGACTTGCGGAAACCCGACGTGAAGAGCTATCGATCGCGTTTATCGACATCCGCGGGTTCACCGCATTGTCCGAGCAGTCTGAGCCAGAGGAGATGGCGACGAGTCTCAACCATTTCCTCACCCGCATGACTGACATTGTCTTTGATCACGGCGGAACGCTCGACAAATACATCGGGGACGCCCTCATGGTGTTCTTCAATGACCCGTTGCCCCAGCCCGACCACGCCGAACGTGCGGTCAAGATGGCCCTTGCCATGCAAGCCGAGCTGGTAGAGCTGAGGAAGGATCTCACCGCGGCCGCCTTTGTTGAGATCACAGCCGGCGTCGGCATATCGACCGGATTTGTCACCGTAGGAAACTTCGGCTCGCCCGCCCGCATGGATTACACGGTCATGGGCAACCACGTCAATCTCGCGTCGAGGCTTGCGGGCGATGCAGGTGCGGGAGAGATTCTCATCTCCGAGCGGACCCTCGCTCTGCTGCCGGGTGGTGTGGTCGAGGTGGAACCGGCAGGCGAACGGAACCTAAAAGGTGTCCAACGCCCGATCAGACTCTATCGAGTGGTGTAGCCCTCGATCCCATCGAAGCTCGACCCTGGCGAGTGCCAGGGTCGAGTGTTTTGATGTGGAGTTGAGGTCTCCACCGATGCACACGGAATCGCTTATACGCCGACGTAGCCCCCATCGCCGGCTCCGCACGTGATGATGTGGCTGATGTCTTTTCCGCTAACGGTCTCCAGATCCGTACCTGCCGACACGTAGTGAAAGAAATCGTTCGTTTTCGCGGACTTGAGGATCACGAGGGCGTAGCTGTCATCGCTGGTCCAGGTCTGCCCGGGGCTCGAATCGATTTTGGAACATTCCATCCCATAGTGAGATTCCCAGTAGTCGACGTGGTTCGTTTCATTGGCCAGTGCAGCCGGGGCCGCGGATAGTCCCGCTACGAGGCTCAATGCCAAAATGAGTGCGAGTCGGCGCTTCATGTGGTCTCCTTTTGTGTTCCGTACCATCAAAGTACGAGCACTGTGCGTGACTATCGTTAGGCCTGGCGGCCCAATTGTCACCCCTATTGACCACGCAACGTGGCATCAATGGGCAAACAGCAGTAGTTCTCCCGACCGGTCAGGAAAATGAGGCGAATACCGATACTTCACGACATGAATCGCTTCCTTCGCCGTTTCGCGTTGTTCGCCCTGGCATTTTTAGCTCTATCCGGTTGCGGCGGAGCCGAGACCAGTTCGACCGTTCCGTCGGCTCCGACCACCACATTTACGGAATCAGCAGAGTCGGCGTTGGCAGCAGCCCGGGCCCGCTGGGAAGCCGCCGATATTGACACGTATCACCTCGAGTTCGAAAACGATTGCGGCGAGTGCGGTCCGGAACTCGTGAAGCCGCGTCAGGCAGTCGTCTGGGACGGCGACCTGGTCGATGCGACCGAACAGGTCATGTCGGTAGAAGCGGTAATGGACTCGATCGACCGGGCCATCGCCGCCGGTCAATCCGTCGAAGTCTCCTACGACAGCGAATACGGATACCCGACGGAGGTTTGGATTGACCGGGAGGCGCGCGCCTACGACGGCGGAGTCCATTGGATCCTGGACGGTCTCACAGCGGGTTTGCCGGGCGATCCCGCATCGTTGATCAAACTCGAAGCGGCCCAAAGGCAATGGGACACAGTCCGTCCGCAGGCATACGAATACCG
>JAHEJY010000020.1 GCA_024638625.1 Actinomycetes bacterium | reverse complement strand
CTGAAAGTTGAAGCTCTCTTTTCCGCCGAAAACGGCCACCCGGTCATCGTGAGCGCATTCGACGGTACGACCGGACACCAGTTCTTCACGATAAGAAATCTGGAAGCAACCGGCTAGTTCGATACCGTCCTCGACACGGAATCGGACCCGCCCGTTTTGGATGGATGCCGGCCGAGCTTGGGAACGACCGCTCGCCGCAGGCGAGGGTCGTCGTGCTTCACTTCCGACACACGCGATGACGAGTATTCGGATTCGAAATCGGGAACCGGTGAATCCATTGCGACGTCGAATCGGCATGAAAAAGACATACATCATCGCAGTCCTGTCAGTTGTCTCGGCGTTCGGCCTCAGTGCCTGTGGTGGAGGAGCCTCCGGCTCCCCTGCCCCGGCCGAGACCGGAACGATCGCCGTCAATATCGAGCCCGTCGAAGGATTCTTCATCGAGGGTTTCGAGGTCGGCATCCGTTTTGAGACGCCTGACGGAACTCCCATTTCGTCAACCCTCTGGTCTGATTTCGTGACCTCGCAGGGCGATCCCGAGCTCGAGGACTTCTACACCAGCGTCCTCGAGGAAACGGTTCCCGCCGGAGAGCTCATCGTCATCGGTGAAGCCAATGTCGGCATCGGGCCCGGCCCGGTAACCCCCGACATCGACGGCGAGATGCGGTGCCGCCTTCCCGTGACCGTGCCTGCCAACGGGACGGTAGCGGTCGAGGTCACCTTCTCGGATCCAGACAACTGCCTGAGACTGGCCTGACCAAACCGGGCTGCACCCCATTTACAACCCTGGGTTCTAGGTGGCGGAAATCGCCGCTTAGAACCCAGGGTTCAAGCCCATTCGCAACCCAGGGTTCTAGGTGGCGGAAACCGCCGCTTAGAACCCTGGGTTGCGTTGAGGATGCCTAGAGGTTCCCGTCGGATAGCTGATCGAGCACCCGCTTCGCGTGGGCCCGCACGTCTGCCATATCTGTGAGGCGTTCGGCCGCCGCGAGTTGCCGGGCAAGGCGATGGTTCCCCGCCAGCTCGTTCCGGTTCCGGTGGAGAAAATCCCAGTACAGGGTCGTGAAGGGACAGGCCTCATCACCTATCCGCTGTTTGGGATCGAAGCGACATTCTCCGCAGTAGTCGCTCATCTTGTTGATGTAATTGCCACCCGCGGCATAAGGCTTGGTAGCCATCTGTCCCCCGTCGGCGTACAGGCTCATTCCGATGACGTTGGGAAGCATCACCCACTCGGCCCCGTCCACAAACGAGGACCACATCCAGTCGACCATCTCCCAGGGCTCTACCCCGGTCAGTAGCGCCAGGTTGCCGAGCACCATGAGTCGCTGAATGTGGTGGGCGTACCCGTGGTCGTGTACCGCAGACAGCGAATCGGCCACACACCGCATGTCGGTCTGCCCGGATGTGTACAGGGGAAGCAACGATCGTTCGGCGCCGAGGGCGTTGACCTCTCGATACTCCGGCATCCAGAGCCAGTACGTGCCCCATACGTATTCGCGCCAGCCAATGATTTGCCTGACAAAGCCCTCGGCCGAGGCGATCGGAATCGCACCCTCTCGATAGGCATCTTCGGCTGCATCACACACCTCATCGGGATAGAGAAGACCGAGGTTGAGATAGGGACTGAGCAGTGAATGGGCCATCGACCACTCCCCGGCCAACATGGCATCCTCGTGTGGTCCAAAGATCGGCAAGACGTTGTCGATGACGTGACGCAACCGCGCAAGAGCCGCCCGGCGCGACGTTGCCCAGGTCCCGTCCGGGCCTGCCCCGACGGCAGTGTCGGGCAGACCGGCTACCACTTCGTCATCCAGCTCATCGAGCCTGCTTCGCACCGGATCGGGCCATGCGCGGCCGTCGCGGGGCGGCGGTTCTCGATTCTGATCGTCGAAATTCCACGATCCGCCTGCGGGGCCACTGCCGTCCATCAGGTAGCCGAGGTTCTCCCGTTGCATGCGATAGAAGTCCTCCATCACCAGCCGCTTTCGGCCCTGTGCCCAGGCCGCGAAATCCTCGTAGTGGCAAAGGAACTGATTTGACCGTGTGGTCTCCACGTCGAGGTCTCTCAACCGATACAGCATCTGATAGGACATCGGTTCCATCGCTGTCACCCCGTCGGGAGAGAACTGTTCGCGGTGAGCAGCCAACCCCTTGCTGAAACTCTCCGACTTCCGGTAATCCACCTCGAATCCGGCCGACGTGAGCTCCCGAGCAAAGCGGCGCATGGCTGTGATGACCAGGTGAAGCCGCTGCCGGTGGTACGGCTTGGACTGAATCTTGGCCGCGCTCTCGATGATCAGTATCCGGGTGTCATCAGCAGACCGGCCCGCGAGGCTCGAGATCCTGCGATTGAGCTGATCACCCAGCACCCAAACGGTTTCCATCGCTGGTGAGGTTAGGAGCCGGCCATCGCCTGATCGACCATGACGAGAACCAGCATCCCGCGGCCGGTCCACAAGACGGTCCGGAGCCAGTTGGATCTGACCAACCGGCGATGGAGCGCGACGTCAAAGCCCGAAGACAACTTGCCGTGGAGGGGAGCCTGCCACAGCGCCGTGGCACTCCATAGGACGCCCAGCAACGCCAATCCCAGCCAGGTGAGACCCGGATCGACACCGCCGGGTGGGCTCAAGACGAGCAAGACACCGGTTACGGCCTCGATCGGCATGAACAGGCCGACCACCCACGACGTGGACGTGGTATGCCGCCCTTCGTATGCCACGAATTCTGATCGACCCACAGATGAAAAAAGCGGGTAGTGCACGATCTGCACGAACCAGATCAGACCGACCATCGCCCAGGTGGCCGCAACATGCAGGAGAAGCGCCACGGCGTCAGGTGCGAGGCCGTACGGAACCCAGCCCGCCGTCGATCCCAAGAATCTGGCCCGTAACCCAGCTGTTGGCCGGGTCGAGGAGGAACACAATCGCCGATGCCACATCTGCCGGATCACCCAGGCGGCCAAGAGCATGCATGGCGATCGATACCTCTTCGGCCTTTTCGTTGACGGTGAGCCGCTCGGTCAGGCCGGTTCGAACCAGCCCCGGCGCGACGGCGTTCACTCGAATACCGTTGGGCGCATACGTTGCGGCAGCAGAGCGGGTAAGCCCGATGATGCCGCCCTTCGCGGCGGCTATGGCCTCGTGATTGGCGAGACCGGTTTGCGCGGCCGCAGACGACACGAGGACGATTGAACCACCCTGCTTTCGCATGGAACGCGCTCCCGCGCGGACTGCCGCGAAAGCCGATCGTAGGTTGGTTGCAATGGTTTCGTCCCATTCCTCATCAGTAGTGATGTGTGCCGGCTTCAGCAGCAACGATCCGACGCAATTCACGATTCCATCGACGCGGCCGAACTCGGCCTCCGCTCTACCAACCGCCTCGGCGACCTCGCTGGTACTGCGGGCGTCCAGCGCTATCGCGATACCGCCGGTCTCTGCCGCAAGCTCCTCGAGGGGCTGCCGGCTTCGTCCGGCCAGGATCAACCGTGCCCCTCGATCAGCGAGTTGTCGAGCAAGCGCCGACCCTATGCCACCCCCTGCACCCAGTATGACGAACGCATTTTGTTCCACCTCGACTCCATTCTCCAGTATCCATTCGGAACCGCCCGATCTGGCGGATGACATCCGCATCCAAGGCACCATCGGCTACGGATACAAGTTGATGGATACCTACTCGCCAACCACCAAATATCCGATCGAGCGCCCGGTCATGCTGCAGGGGTGGAAGAACCTGACATATGTGCATTGGGCATACGATCCGGACATAATCCAGCGCCGTCTCCCCGTGGGACTTCGGGCCGATACGTTTGAGGGACAGGCGTGGGTGGGCCTGGTGGCGTTCCAGATGGAGGGCATTCGGATCCCGCGCACTCCCCCGGTCCCCTACTTCGGAACATTTCCTGAGACCAACATCCGAACCTACGTCCGAGGACCCGACGGCCGTCCCGGCGTCTGGTTCGACTCGCTCGACGTTACCCGCTTGCTTCCGGTGCTGGTCGCACGAGCCTCCTACCAGCTGCCGTACATGTGGTCGATGATGAACATCACCTGTGACGGACCTCAGGTTTCATATTCAGCCAGACGCCGTTGGCCAGGACCCCGCGGCGCAACCAGCCATATCGCTGTCCGTCGGGGCCCGGCCATCCAACCGGACGATGTCACCCCGCTCGAGCATTTCCTCACCGCCCGCTGGGGCTTGTACACACAACTGCGTTCTCGTCTCGCATACGCCCCGGTCGAACATCCGGCCTGGCCATTGGAACGCGCCGACCTCGAACACCTCGACGATCAGTTCCTGGAAGCTGCCGGATATCCGGCCCCCACCGGGAGCCCGCTGGTTCACTACTCGCCGGGGGTTGATGTTCGGATCGGCCTCCCCGAGACCCTGTCTCGTACCATCTGATCATCATGCCCGAAGGCCACACGATCCACCGCTATGCCCGCAAGCACTGGGACGATCTCGGCGGACAGAAGATTGCCACATCGTCCCCCCAGGGCCGCTTTTCGTCCGGCGCGGCGCGCCTCGATGGCCGGACGCTCACAGCCATCAAAGCTCACGGCAAACACCTGTTTTACCGCTGGGAGGGTGGCGAGACACTGCATATCCACCTGGGGCTCTTCGGCAGGTTTCGCAGGCACACAATCCCCGCTAACGAGGCTGATCTGCCGCCGCCGAGCGATGGCACCCGGCTGGTTATGACAGGTGAAGATGTGACCATCTACCTCTCCGGTCCGACCATCTGCAGGCTTGTGGACCCCGACACCGAAGCATCGGTGCGTTCGCGCCTGGGACCGGATCCTTTGGATGACGATTCCGAGATCCAGAAACTGAAAGAGTTCCAGGCCAACCTCGCCCGCCGCTCCATTCCGATCGGCGCTGCTCTCCTGGATCAGAAGGTCACTGCCGGTATCGGAAATGTGTACCGGGCCGAAGCCTTGTTCCTTGCAGGGATCGACCCGCAGATTCCGGCGAAAGATCTCTCCTCCGAAAGCGCGGTCCAGCTTTGGTCGCTCAGCACCGAGCTACTCCGAAGGGGCGAGCGGGCCGGTCGCATCATCACCGTGGACCCCACAGACGTGGGCGCGAAGCGGCGAAGCGATCTCAAGAAGAGAGAGCGCCTGTACGTGTACAAACGCCAGGGCGAGCCGTGCCGGCGATGCGGAACCCCGATTTCTATGAGCGACATGGCGAATCGTCACATCTGGTGGTGTTCGTCATGTCAGCCGGCTGGATCGGGTGCATGAAGCGCCTCGCCGGCCAAAGAACCGGCTCGTCAGAACAATCAGCTACAGGACGGCGGGGCTTATCCTCGAATTCGCCCGGCCCGGCGGCTGCCTGACTCCTAAGACCCGAATCAAACCCAAGCCCTGGATGGCCGCAACGAAGCCACCCGTCATCAGGAGTACGGCGGCGGCCACCGACACCGCTACCAACTCCGAACCGACGCCGTCGAGCAACCCGAACTCCTCAACCAGCCGGTTCGCAACGAAAAAGACAACTGCTCCAGCCATCCACGCTCCTCCGAGTAAGGGGACCGACCACAGGGCGCCGGCTACATACTTTCGCAGTTCGAACCACTGTGCGATCGACACGAGAACACCCACTGCCAAACCCACACCGGCAGCCACCAATACGAGGTTCAACCATGATGGCCTCACCGCATCGGCGGCCGTGAGCATCCGAACCGGATAGGCGATCACAATCCAGGCGACAATGGCTCCCGTTCCTGTCCGCGACGCCCACTTCGTCGGAGTCAAGCCGGCGAGACGCTCGGCCAAGATGGTTCCCTGCACGAGCCCTACTGTCCCGGCGACTGCCGCACTGAAAACCAGGGTGGATGGAACGAACGTGCCGATTTCCCCCTCGTGGAGGCCCATCAATCCCACAAAGCCGCCGATACCCAGGCCAAACAGCGTGGCAGCGGCGCTCCCACCAATCCAGCGAACGAGGAATCTGCGTTCCTGCATAGCAACATATTGCCGACCAGCTTCATTTCTCCGCAGAGGCGTTTGACTCATTCCGAGGGTCGATCGGTCACGACAACACCGGTATTTGTTTGCCGACTACCGTCCGCGACACCAGGATGGCATGATGCACGGAGTCGAGCCCCGATGAAGGTAGCCGTATTCAGCAGCCATTCTCACGATGAGGTCTACCTGTCGGCCGCCAACGAAGGAGCCGGGCATGAGCTGGTGTTCATCGAAGCCCGCCTAGGACTGTCCACCGCGAAACTGGCCGAGGGTTTCGATGCGATTTGCGCATTCGTGAACGACAACCTCGATGCTGGCGTCCTCGAGGCGCTCCACGCAGTGGGGATCGGCCATGTCGCTCTACGAAGCGCCGGATTCAATCATGTCGATCTCGAAACGGCAGCCAGGCTTGGGTTCGTCATTGCCCGCGTTCCGGCATATTCGCCCCACGCAGTTGCCGAACACAGTGTGGCGATGATGCTTGCTCTCAACCGCCAGATCCACAAGTCGTACAACCGTGTGCGAGACGGCAACCTCGCCCTCGACGGATTGCTCGGCTTTGACCTTTTCGAACGAACGGTGGGCATCATCGGGACCGGAAAGATCGGTGAGCGGGTTGCCTCCATCATGTCCGGTTTCGGATGTCGCATCCTCGCGCACGATCCGCACCCGAACCCAGTTTGCGTCGACCTGGGAGTGGAATACCTGGACCTGCCCTCCCTGTTCGCCGGCTCCGACATCGTGACTCTTCATACCCCGCTCACGCCCGCAACTCACCACCTCATCAACTCGGAATCCATCGCGTTGATGAAGAAGGGCGTCATGATCATCAACACGAGCAGAGGAGCGCTCGTTGATACGGTGGCGGTGATCGATGCGCTCAAGTCAGGAAAAATCGGCTACCTGGGGCTCGACGTGTACGAAGAAGAGGCCGACCTGTTCTTTGAGGACCTTTCTGATCGGATCATCACCGACGACGTGTTCTCCCGGCTCCTCACGTTCCCAAATGTGATCATCACCGGTCATCAGGGATTCTTCACGCGAGAAGCCATCACGGCTATCGCCGAAACCACCATTGAGAATCTCCGAGCATTCGAATCGGGCGAGTTGTCCGGAAACGAAATCGATCTAGGCCAGCGATAATCTGGGTCGCCCGCACGAACTATTGAGCGGCCGCCGCCTGCACGGCTGCAGCAACTGCTGCGTGCACCTGCTCGTCGAGAGGGTTCGGCAAGAGGGCGTCTTTTGGTGCGAGGCTCGCCAGGGCTTGGGCCGCCGCCCCCTTCATCTCCGGCGTGATCATGGATACGCCGGCGTCAATCGCTCCGAGGAACAAGCCCGGATAGGCAAGCATGTTGTTGACGATCGTTCCATCAGCAGCGATCGCTGCTCCCCCGGCTTCGGCGTCCTGAATAGAGATTTCAGGCTCCGGGTTGGACAGTGCAAACACAACCGTGCCCGGACGTACCTGGTCCGGGCTGAGCAATCCGGGCCGACCGGTCGCCATGACGAGGACGTCTGCCTGTGCAATCACGTCTGCATAATCTTCATCGGTTACCCCCACCTGAATGTCGCGCCGCCGATCCGGTTCGACCCGGTCGAGAAGATGGGCCACGGCGTGCTCCCCCGGATCGAAAGCCACGACGCTGGCGAAATCGAATCGGGACGCCAGCGCTGCGATCGCAGAGCCGGCGGCACCCAGGCCGACCTGGCCGAACACGAGATCCTCCAGTGGTCGGTTCAGCTTTCGGGCCGCCCCCAGCACCGCGCCCATCACGACAGTCGCCGTTCCATGCTGGTCGTCGTGCATCACCGGTATTGACAGTCGTTCATCCAATTCGGTTTCTATCCGGTACACACCCGGACTGGCGATGTCCTCCAGGTGGATAGCCCCGAAGCCCGGGGCGATGCGCATCACGGTTTCAATGATCTCATCCGGGTCTTGTGTGTCCAACATGATCGGGACGGCGTTGAGGCCGACGAGCACCGGATAGAACAATGCTTTGCCCTCCATCACGGGAAGGGCCGCGGCAGGGCCGATGTTGCCCAGCCCGAGCACCCGACTTCCGTTGGATACCACCGCCACGGTTCGCTTTCTCCAGGTGTACCGATCCGCCAGCGATTCGTCCGCTGCGATAGCCGAACATACGCGGGCCACACCGGGCGTGTAGATCTCACGAACGTCTTGCAGGGTGCGTATGTCAACCGTCGAAACCGTGGCGATCTTTCCACCTTCGTGTTTGTGAAAGACTTTGTCTCGACGGGTCACGATTTCGACACCCGTCACATTTGAGATCGCCTCGTAAATCCCGGCGACCGCCTCCTCACTCGGAGCGATGACCGTCACATCACGGATGTTGAAGTCGGGCTGAATGGCGATCGTTTCGATATCGCCGATGTTGGCGCCATGTTCGGCGATGGCGGCGAGCACCCGTGCCAGCGTTCCGGGCTGGCGCTCGGTCTTCATACGGAACACTTCGTCACGTTCTATCAAATCGTCGCCAGTATCGCACTCTGAAAAGGATCGTGTGGATCGACCAGCGAACGGACCAACCCCAAGAGCCGATCAGGCGGCGTCCGATTCCCGGCCGGCGACCGGTGTGAGACCTTCATTGGTGGGAGAGGGACCGCCGCTTGCCTCGATCGCATACACCACCACATTGCTGTCGTAGCGCCGCAAAGATCGGTTGAAGTCTCCTCCGCATGTGATGAGCGTGAGTACCGCCGGTCCTTCCCTGCTGAATATCGCGTCGGTGGGTAGGTCTTCCTTCTGGTAGGTCTTCCTTGCCTGGGCCTCGTAAACCCCGGTCGATCCGTCATCGAAATCCACATATATCGCGCTACCCGGCTCGAGATCGCGCAGCCCGAAGAAGACCCCCGGTCCTTGGCCCGCCAGATCAACATGGGCCGCCAGCACCGCCGAACCCGGCTCTCCCGGGGCCGGGCCATATTTGTACCAGGCAACGTCGTCGACGTTTGCGGGCACTTCCATGTCGCCGTTTGGTTCGACACCTGCCTGGATGACCGATGCCACCTTGTTGAGCGCGGGGATCCGCAGACCGACTGGTATGCGATTGTGACCTTGGGACTCCACACCAATGGTGAAGCCGGGGATATCGGCGGGAACCGTTTCGGCATCAGCACCGGACTCCGGAATCGAGGTCGTTGTCGTGGTGCGAGACCGGGACTGAGAAGAAAACGTGAGAGCGTCTTCGAATGCCACCACGTCACCAACCGTCTCTGGAGAACGGGTCAGAGACCATGTCAACAACGCGATGAGCGCCGTGAGAAAGCCGATGACGATGAGGGCAACTGAGTTCCGCATGATCCTGTATCAGAAGCTAGAGGCAAAAGAATGGGAGGGCCGCACAGCGACCCTCCCATTCTTGTGCTTGGAACGTCGGACGAGCTAGTTGCGCTCGCGTGCGAACTTGACTCCGCCGACGATCATCGTGGTTGTCGCCAATACAAGCGAAACGACCAACCAGGCAGGGACGTTCGAACCCAGGTCACCACCGGTACCAGAGGGGACGCCGGTGGGGGCCGAATGCAGCCCGCTGATGCTTTGCACAGCCAGCTGGAAGCTTCCACCGCCGAGGTCGCCGATGGCGTAGACGATCACGTTCGTTCCTTCAGGAATCGTGAGCGCTGGGACTTCCTGCACGACCGCGCTGGCATCGCCGGCCGCCGTCACCTTCACGTTGTAGTCGCCGGCCGCGACATCGGCCACGCCTTCGGCGCCGTTCGGAACGTTGCCGAACAGCTCGCCGTCGTTGGCGAGGATGTCGACGTTGGGGGCTGCGGCGGTATGACGAACGGTCACCCGGCCGTTTCCGGCATCGATGGCACTGATGTCATTTACCCAAACGCTGATCTTCGGTCCACCATCACCATCGAGGTTCGCCTCGATCGTGGCGTTGGCACCGGCCGGCAGCGTAACGAGTTCCGTAAGAACCGGATCACTCGAAGCGTCGGCGCCCGCTGCGCGAATGTCGATGTCATAGTCACCCGCCGGGAGCGTCAGCGGATCGGTGACCGTTCCGTAGGTGAATCCGGGGAGCGTGAGTGCGTCGTTGACGTACACATCTACATCGAGGTCGGGAACCCCGTGGACGACTGTGACGACGCCATCGCTCGACTGAGCGAGCGCCATTCCCGGGACGAGCATCATCAGAGCGACGAGTGCGAGGATTGCTTTGCGCATGTTCTTCCTTCTCCTATAAAGACTTCTTGTGTTATCCGGAGCCGGCGGAGAACTGGATGACGAACCGAGCCATCCACAACACCCTTCACTCCGAACCAACCTTTCTGTGCTCGTCGGCAGGATCGGAAGCACCCACCATCATGGCGCCGGATCCCGAATAGACACATCAGCATGGCCATCGTCGAACGCACGCCCGTCGATTGACATGCCGCACAGATTCTGGGCCGGTCCGGCGCGGGCTAGCC
The DNA here is from genome assembly GCA_024638625.1 of Actinomycetes bacterium. GTDB lineage: Bacteria > Actinomycetota > Acidimicrobiia > Spongiisociales > SHLN01 > JABDOU01. The sequence goes on along the minus strand of JAHEJY010000020.1, from coordinate 16,695 downwards.
TCACGACGAATGTCGGATGTCGTGATCCCCAGTTCTGCCGACGACGACAGGATTTCGGTGGTCTGCGTAGGTATTGCAGTGATGGACCACTTGTTCTATGTGGAATCGCTACCGACCGGCGGCGGCAAGATCTACGCATCCCATTATCAGGAGGTCGGCGGCGGAGTTGCAGCAAACGCTGCCGTCGCCGTCGCACGGCTGGGTGGTGCGGCGCGCTATGTCGGGTGCCTCGGAGATGACCCTCTCGGTCAACGCATCGTCTCCGATCTTCGCGCCGCGGGCGTTGAAGTAACCGACATAACCGTCGTCCCGGGGCTCTCATCACCGGTGAGCGCTGTGCTGGTGGACGCCGCCGGAGAGCGTCTGATCGTCAACCACACCCCGGCCGGCCTCTTCGAAGGCCGCGATGTGACTCATGCCGGCGACCTCGCCGGCGCCGGCGCCGTGCTGGTAGATCCGCGCTGGCCCGATGGAGCCATGGCCGCATTGACCGCTGCGAAGCGTTCAGGAATTCCGGCAGTGTTCGATTACGACCGCCAAGTGGATATGGGCATGGCACTGGCAGCCATCGCGAGCCACGTGGCCTTTTCTCGAGACGCCTTGGCAGCTACCACGGGCGTCGCAGATCCGGAAGCAGGACTCGACCGCATGTCCGAAGTGACTGATGCCTGGCTCGCAGTCACGCTGGGTGTCGAAGGGGTCGTCTGGCGCGCTTCAGGACGGACCCACCATCAGCCGGCATTCGATGTTGAGGTCATCGATACGGTTGGGGCGGGTGATGTTTTTCACGGGGCGCTGGCTCTTGCTTTCGGTGAAGGTAAATCGGAATCTGAAGCGGTTCGATTCGCATCGGCAGCAGCTGCCCTCAAGTGCACCCGGCCCGGAGGGCGGGCCGGCACCCCAGATCGCACCGACGTCCAAGACTTGCTGGAGGCGTATTGATGCAGCCGGGAAAACTCTGGGGAATGCGGCGCCTTGCCGACGCCGGGGACCGGTTCCGCATGCTGGCTGTCGACCAGCGACCACCGATGAAACAGCTCATCGCTGAGCGGCGCAATGCGGACTCCGCACCATATCGTGATGTGTGCGATGTCAAGGCACTACTCGTGGACGCACTCGCGCCACACGCCTCAGCGGTTTTGCTCGACCCCCATTACGCCTATCCGGCAGCCATCGAACTGGTTTCACCGGCCCAGGGTCTCCTGCTCACATTGGAGGATTCGATCTTCGAGGAAAAGACACGAGGGCGACTCTCGAAAGCGATCGACCACTGGAGCGTTGACAAGATCAAACGTATCGGAGGCGATGCCGTAAAGGTGCTCGCCTGGTACCGACCCGACGCCTCCCCCGACGTTCTTGCCCATCAACAAGATTTCGTGCGAAGGATCGGCGCCGAATGCCGGCGATTCGACATCCCGTTTCTCCTCGAATTGCTTGTTTACCCATTTCCGGGAGAAGCAGAACACACGTCGGATTACGTTGAGGACCCCGCCAAACGGGTGGACCACGTGATAGAGAGCGTCGAAACCTTCGCCGCAACCGAGTTCGGTGTCGATCTCTACAAACTGGAAAGCCCGTTCCCGGCGTCGACGGTTCCGGACCCCTCGGATGACGACGGTTCGTTTCAGGCCGGCTTTGATCAACTGGGTCGAGCGGCGAAGCGACCCTGGGTGATGTTGTCAGCAGGGGCGACCCCCGACGCCTTCCGCCGAATCCTCACATACGCATATGCTGCCGGAGCCAGTGGCTATCTGGCCGGGCGGGCCCTCTGGTGGGAAGCCTTTCAGGCCTTTCCCGACCTGAACAACATGCGTCATCAACTCGCGACGGAATCCATCCCGTATATGCAGGAACTCAACCGCCTCACCCACCAGCTCGCCACCCCCTGGACAACCTCTCCAGGGATGCTGAGCCGAGCAGACCTCGATGTTGACGGACCCCGGTTGCGCATCGAGTACCCCGGTATGGAGGCCGAGTGGGACACGTCGCAGTAATCGCCCTGGCCCGGCCGAACTTCGATGTCGCTTACGCCCAGGAAGTTGCGGATGAAGCCTTCGGCGTACTCGATGCTGTCATCGGTGACCACCTGGGCCCTCGGGAGTTATTGTTCGACGCAGCTAGTACCGCCACAGCCATTGCCGAATTCGAAGATCCAGAGATCGACGCGCTCGTGGTTCTCCAGGTCACCTTCACTGATGCTTCCCTGACGGATGCAATAGCGAACGCCAGCGGCGCGCCCATGATCTACTGGGCATTTCCTGAACACCGTTCAGGCGGCCGGCTGCGTCTCAACGGGCTTTGCGGTATGAACCTTGCCGCCTACACCATGCGACGGGCTGGACATCCGTTCTCTTATTTGTATCGCCGGGCCGACGATCCCGCCGCTCCCGACGATCTGCGCCGACTGCTAGCCGATGCTCATGTCGGAACCACCAGTGACCCGGTTCATCCAGACGAAGGGTCGCTCTCTGACTCTGCACGGCAAGCTGCGGCAAAGGTGGCGCGATCGATGAACGGATTCACGATAGGGGTCATTGGCCAACACCCTGACGGTTTCGATCCATGTGCTTACGACCCCGATCAGGTACAGGCGCTTACCGGCGTCACCGTACAACGAATCGAATTGGAGGATCTGTTCGCTGCAGCCGAGGCGACGGCGACGGAATCCGTCGAATCTGTCCGGGCCTCGACCGCGGAGGCGCTCGGTTCACTTGACGCACTCGATCAGTCCTCAGTGGACAAGAGCCTCCGTCTCTACTGTGGTATGAACCACTTGGCGAAAGCCAACAACTGGTCGGCCTTTGCGACAAGGTGTTGGCCAGAGTGCTTCACGGAGTACGGCGGAGCAGCCTGCGCCCCGCAGGCGATGATGACCAACGAAGGTACCCCCGGTGGGTGCGAAGCCGATGTGTATGGCAGCCTCACGAGCTTGATTCTGCGGGAGCTGGCAGCCGAGCCGCCATTCGTCGCAGACCTCGTCGACCTTGATCCCGATACTGATACCGCCGTCTTTTGGCACTGCGGGCTCGCTCCCATACACATGGCAGATCCCCGTAGTTCTCCCGGCCCAGCCATCCACTCCAATCGTCGCAAACCCTTGTTGAACAAGTTCCCACTGAAGCCGGGCCGCGCAACAGTCGCCCGCCTCAGTCAATCTCGCCGGGAACATCGGCTCGTGATCGGAACCGGAGAAATGGTGCGGGCGCCGCTCGCTTTTTCAGGTACGTCCGGTGTATTTCGCTTCGATCGCCCGGTCGAGGAGGTGCTGGCCACGATCATGCAAGAAGGTCTCGAGCATCACTACGGAATCGTCTACGGGAGCTTCGAGGAAGAACTCCGGGCGCTGGCGGCCCACTGGAAGATCCCGGTCGTCGCTCTCACCTGAGCCCATGACCAACGGCTCTACCGTTTCCATCGAATGGACAAGATGATGGAGGTATGACGGAAAGACAGGCCACCGCTGTGGCGGAGATGAAAAAGCCTTCCGGTTGGCAGAAGTGGTTGATGGACTTCCCGATCCAGCTCTATCGGATCGGTCTGGGCTGGTTGTTCGGAAGCAGCCTCATTGTGATCGTTCATACCGGACGCAAGAGCGGAGCTACGAGGAGAACCGTTTTGGAAGCCCTCGGGCACCGCGCTCTCGAAGGTGAGTATCGGGTCATCTCAGGACGCGGGCGAAAAGCCGACTGGTTCCGAAATATCGAAGCCAATCCCCCCAAAGAGCTCTGGGTCGGCCGCAAGCGCACACCGGTGACGCATCGCGTGCTGGGCTCCGAAGAAGCAATCGCAGCCGTACGGATCCACCTCATGAAGTATCCGAGAATGTCGGCGCGGATCAGCCCGGAGCTGGTCCAAGCTATGCGTGAGGGAACCCTCAGCGAGGCGTTGGCCCCGCTGGAAGTCGTGGCCCTTCGGCCAGTCGAGTAGGGAAACCAACCGCTGGCACATCGCGTGGTGTCAGGGCTGCAGAACGATGATGGCCCGAGAGCCTGTGACACGGCGTTGAACTCCACATGTAGAGCGCTGCTCGTCGAACGTTCCCCGCCGTTTGACAGCTCTTTCACCTCATGCCACAGTGTCGCCCTACGACTTACGGTGTCAGTCCATCGGAAGGAGTCGGCATGAAGTCCACGATCGGCGAACGCATCGAAGCAGACCGCCGCGGCGTGATGTCCTCGCTCTGGGTCTTCGTGCTACTGAACATGCTCTTTCGCGATATTCATGAGTTCGCGCGTCCGGGAGCGATCGAAGAATTCATGTCGATGGACGTTGCGGAGGGAGTGTTGCTGGTTTCCGGTGTCGTGCTGACCGTATTCATTTCGATGATCGTGCTCACCCGGGTGCTTCCATACCGGGCGACCAGGTGGGGAAACATCGTCGTGTCAGTCGTGGCCATCGGGGGCATGGTCGCCAACCCACCCGGTGATCTCGACGATATCTGGTTCTTCGCCGTCGAGTTGGCTGCAATCGCCGGAATCATCGCCCTGGCGTGGACCTGGCATCCGGAACGAACTGCAGAGGTCGACACCGATCCGATCGCGACGACCACGTCCTAGCAGGGCGATGCTCAACAGGTTGGGTACTGACTGCATGCGGCCTGCGACGAGCCAACTATCGCTCCCATGGAACGTTTCCACACATGAGGAACCTCAGCCTGGCATCTCTTGCGAAGTTCGTCCGGGACGATCTGACGTTGCAACCCGGTTCATCGAGAGCCTTCACCGGAATGAGAAACAGCAAGTGGAAGTCAGTCGCTTCCGGTAGGCGAACTCCTGTTTTCGAGAACTGACCGATCCGGGTCCGGCGGACCGGGCCGGCCGCGACCGTGACTGCGACCAGCCCGGAACGGTACGATGTCGCAGTCAACAAGGAATGGGTATGTTCGATCTGGTTATCAAGAATGCGGAAGTCGTCCGTCCCGATCAACCAGACACGGAACGTCTGGATATCGGGATCACCGATGGCCGGTTCGCTCAATTGGCGCCTTCGATCGAGCCGGCTGAAGGTGCCAGGATGTTCGATGCCGATGGGCATCTTGTCTTCCCCGGCGTGGTCGACGCCCACATGCACTTCGGCATCTACAACGAGTTGTCCGAAGACATCAGCACGGAAAGCCGGGCCTCAGCGCTTGGCGGCGTCACAACCGGCATCAGTTACATGCGCACCGGCCAGTACTACCTCAACAAGGGCGGCCCATACGCCGACTTCTTCCCCGAGGTCCGGGAGCTGACCGATGGCCGTTCGCACGTCGATTACGGGTTTCATCTGTCACCGATCCAGAGCATGCACATCGACGAGATTCCGGACCTCATCGACACCCACGGGGTCTCGTCATTCAAGATCTACATGTTCTACGGGGGGCATGGACTGCACGGACGTTCCGACGATCAAGCGTCATTCCTGATGACCCCGCCCGGCGAACGTTACGACTTCGCCCATTTCGAGTTCATCATGCGCGGCATCAAACAGGCCATGGACCAATTCCCCGACCGGGCCCCCTTCATCTCATGTTCGTTGCATTGCGAGACCGCCGAGATCATGACGGCCTATTCGAAGATCGTAGAAGCCGGCCCGCTCTCCGGCCTCGAGGCATACTCCGCCTCACGTCCCCCTCATTCCGAAGGCCTGGCGATCGCTATCGCCGCCTATCTCGCCCACGAAACCGATTGCGTCAACATCAACTTGCTCCATCTGACTTCGAGCAAAGCGATCGAATCGGCTATGCGCATGGCATTCGCGTATCCCCACGTCAACTTCCGTCGTGAGGTGACCGTCGGACACCTGCTGGCCGACATCACCACGGCCAACGGTACCTACGGAAAAGTCAACCCTCCTATTCGGCCGCGAGAGGATGTCGAGGCTCTCTGGCAAGCTGTTCTGGACGGCAACGTTGACTGGGTCGTGAGCGATCACGCCTGTTGTCGCCCCGAACTCAAGCTGAACGCCGAAAGCCCGGATGATGTTTTTCTGGCCAAAGCCGGCTTCGGTGGCACCGAGTATCTGTTGTCCGGGGTGCTCAGTGAAGGACGAAAGCGCGGTCTGTCGTACAGTCGCATCGCCGAGCTGCTGTGCTGGAATCCGGCTCAGCGTTTTGGGCTGCTCAACAAAGGCACCATCGCTGAGGGGTTCGACGCCGACCTCGCCATCGTCGATGCGGACGAAACCTTCATCGTGCGGGCAGCTGACTCCGAGTCGACTCAGGGATACACCCCCTTCGAAGGCCACGAACTCACAGGCAAGGTAAAGCATGCGTTCCTGCGGGGGCAACAGATTCTCGACGGAGGCAACGTCGTTGGTCCGCCCACCGGCCGTTATGTGGCCAGGCCCACGCCGTCAGTGGCTACGGAGTGACGCTCCCCGACCAACGTAGATAGCGTTTCGCCGAAACCGCGACTGCCTTCTGCGCGTCTTCAGCGATATTGCGATCCCACCAGCCACCGTAGATGCGGTCATAGGAATAGGGCTCTATCGCCTCCAGAATGCCGCGAATCGACCCGGGATCGAGCGGAATCAGGTTTGGATACGATCGCATGAAGCTGGCATACCGCCGGTCGAGGACCACTTGTATCGTGTCGCCGGTCAAGAGTGCTCCCCTACCATTCGCCCCTTCTGGCCAATGCAAGACCGCGCTCCCATCGAAATGCCCGCCACACCGAATCAGCGTGATTCCGGCGATCGGTGACGCTTCCTCGGAATAGAACTCATAACCGGGATCCTCACGGCAGACCCATTCGCGATCGGCACGCGGCAGGAAGATCGGAGCCCGATCAAAGGCGTGGCTCCATTCAACGATGGCCCCATAGAAATGGGGGTGAGAGGCCGAAATTGCCTGGACCCCGCCGAGCTCGGCCAGCCTGTTCACCGTATCGTCATCGACGAAGCTGATCGGATCCCACAGGATGTTGCCGTTGTCGCTACATACAACGAGCGATCGATGACCGATTGCAAACCTCGGCTCGGTACCCACCCCCCACAATCCGGATTCGATCTCTTTGATGCGATTGCGGTAACCGTCCCGACTCATTCCCGCCAGGGTCTGCCACTGTTGACCTTCCCATCCGACGTACTGTCGCTCGTCGTCACAGACCTTGCAGCCGGTGGTCGCGTCGGAATGCTGTACGCCGCACGTGACACAGATCGGGTGACTCATCATGCCCAACCTATCCCATCGCAGTAATGGATGCTCGTAGGATGCTGGCAGGGCCACATGAGAGCATTGACCGCATGGAAACCGGACCAAAGGTAAAAGCAATCCTCGGCTACAACATCGCCGATGGCGTATCGACCGATGATTATCTGCAGTGGCTATGGAACATCCATTACCCGGATCTCCTGGCCAACCCGTTTCTGGATAAGGTCGTGTTCAACCGGATGATCGAGCCAATCAACCAGACGAGCGCTGGTACGCCGATTATGGACTCTCCGGAGACGTTCTATGCCATTGCCGAGTTGCACTATGCCGATCGGGTGGCGTACGACAACTATCTCGAGTGGTTTGCGGCCAATCCCATCCCCGTCGAGCGCAGCCCGGCCGGACGCAGCGAATTCAAGTTCTATGTGCTCACCGAGGTAACCGAGGCGGTCCGGGGCGACTAGCCGGCGGGCAGCAGCAGAGGCCCACCTCTGCGTTCGTCCATTGAACCCAGCCCACGCAGAGCCACTTCCTGGACGAGAAGATCGCCGGCAGGGCCATAGCTCTCCAGCTCATCCACCCTGGCGATGATGGCCCGGGTGAACCCTTCTTCGGTGCAATGGACTTCCTGCGCTCTTGCCAACAGGCTCCTGACGCCAAAGTTGAAGCGATCTTCGAGATCCGCCAGCTCGCCCGGCTGAGCGGTCCCGATGTCATCGAGGCTCCTTTGCAGAAACGCCATCACCGACCCGGCCCCCGCTTCGCATCCGTTGAAGATCGGCGACACGCCGATGTCGTCGCCGCTGCCGCAGGCAGTCGTAACCAGCAAGAGCGCCAACGGGATACTGATCAGGCGCCTCATGGCATCTTCGCCCTTCGAGTCACGTGCGGTCGGCTGCCCCGGACGCTATGTCTCGTTCCCATTGATCGAATTCGGCCAGCCCCACGACCTGGTTTACCTCATCGAAGCTGGCCATATGATCGAGCCAACCGACGGTAGTGCCGGCGGATTTCAGTTCCGCAAGAACCTGGCGAGCCGATTTCGTGATGGTGCGCATCACTGCACCGGGATAAATGATGAGCTTGAACCCCAGAGCATGGAGTTCGTCGGCCGGAAGCAAGGGGGTCTTGCCGAACTCGACCATATTGGCCATGAGCGGCCATTCCGCCAGCTCGGAGCCGATCCGTTCCAACTCCTCTCTGCTGCGGGGAGCCTCTACGAAAAGAACATCGGCGCCTGCCGTGCCGTACGCTCGAGCCCGGTCGATTGCCTCATTGAGATCGATCGGCCCGCGGGCGTCGGTTCGTGCGATGATCAACATCGAGTCCTGGCCGGCACGAGAGTCGATGGCAGCGCCGATACGCTCCAACATTTCTCCCTTGGAGACAACTTCCTTCCCTTCGAAATGGCCGCATTTTTTCGGGAACACTTGATCTTCCAGCTGAATCGCAGCCACCCCGGCTCGCTCATATCTCGCAACGGTTCGAGCCACATTGTGGACGCCGCCGTAGCCGGTATCACCGTCGGCGATAACCGGTACGTCGACCACCTCACATACCCGCTCGGCCACCATCACCATCTCGTCCATGGTGGCGATTCCGAGATCGGGGCGCCCCAGGAGTGAATTGGCGACGCCGGCTCCCGACAAATAGACAGCCGGAAAACCAGCTTCGACGATGAGACGGGCAAAGAGGGCGTTGAAAGCGCCCGGCGCCACGACGGGAGCATGGTCGGCGAGCAAACTACGGAGCCGGGCCCCTCCTGAGACGGTCACGTTCTGCCTCCAATACGCTGTTTCAGGAACGGCTCCAGTCCACCGGCCTCGAGAATCTCACCGATTTCGGTCGGCAGCCTGAGGGCCTGATGGGTGACCCCGGTCTCGGACACAGTCACAACGCCGGTATCCGTATCGATATGCAAGTGCTGACCTTCCTCGATTGCTCCTGCCGTTGAGCACTCGAGCGGGACAAAGCCCACGTTGATGCAGTTGCGGAAGAAGATCCGGGCAAAAGACTCGGCAACGATCGCCGAAATCCCGGCGGCCTGAATTGCTCGTGGCGCCACCTCACGGCTCGAGCCGGTACCAAAGTTTTTGCCGCCAACGAGGACATCTCCCGGTTGCACGAGGTCGGCGAAACCGGGACGGATCCCTTCCATTACGTGCTCGGCGATCTCCTCGATGTCGCCGATCAGGTATTTGCCCGGCACGATGACGTCGGTGTCGACGTTGTCACCGAACTTCCATACCTTGCCTTCGATCGTCGTCACGCGGGTACCGCCAACAGTTCCCGGGGATCGATGACTCTGCCGGCCACGGCCGCAGCAGCCACCGAGTACGGCGAGCCGAGCCACACCTCGGAGTCCGGACTGCCCATCCGCCCCCGGGCGTTGCGGCTGGTGGTCGAGATGCAGACCTCGCCCGGCCCCAGCACACCCGTGCCGATACCCGGACAGGCTCCACACCCGGTCGAAAGGATGTGGGCGCCGGCATCCATCAGGGTTTGGGCCACGCCATTCTCCATGGCTTGGCGCAGAGCCGCTCGCGACGCCGGCGCCACCTGCAAGAGCACACCGGAGGCGACTTTTCGGCCGGCCAGAACTTCGGCAGCCATCGCCAGGTCTCGGTATTTGGCGCCTGTGCACGCTCCGATGTAAGCCCGGGTCAGCCATGCTTCGCCGGCAGCCGCAGCCGGGATGACGTCATCGTGTTTGTGGGGTCGGGCGACAACCGGAACCACTGCGGCTGCGTCATACGACCAGGTGGCCTCGAACCCGGCGTCGTCATCGGAGAAAGGCCCTTCCGGTACATCGACGCCGCGTTCCGCCAGATAGCTCACAGTGGTGGAGTCGGCGGGAACGATGCCTGATTTCGCCCCGATCTCGGCGCACATATTGGTCAGAACACTTCGCTCCTCGATATCCATGCCGGAGATGGCCTCTCCCCCGAATTCCAGGACTCGGTAAAGACCGCCGTCCATGCCCTGATCACCGATGATGCTCAGAATCAGGTCCTTGGCGGTCACACCCGCAGAAAGCTCGTGATCGATCTGGACCCGGATGGTCCTGGGTACCCGAAGCCAGGTTCGGCCGGTGGCCACGATGCCGAGCATGTCGGTCGAGCCGACACCAATTGCGAAGCAGCCCAGCACCCCGGCGGTGAGACTGTGGGAATCACCCCCGACGTACATCATCCCGGGCCGCACATATGCCTTTTCGACCATGAGGGTGTGGGAGATGCCTTCTGCCTCGTGGAAGCGGCTGATGCCGTATTCCTCAACGAACTCGCGTGTTGTCTGCAGAATGCGGGCGCTTCCGACGTCGGCGGCGGGGACGTAGTGATCCGCCACAATGACCAGCTTGTCCGGGTCCCAGATCCCAACACCTAGCTCTTTCAGGGCCGGCCAGAATCTCCTTGGTCCACTCGAGTCATGGGTCATCGCGACGTCGACTTCGACCCAGAGCACGTCGTCGGGGCGAACCTCGTCCCGGCCACCGGCGCGGGCAATGATCTTTTCGGCCAACGTCATTCCCATGGCTGCAGCCTATATCTCGCGCGGTAAGTACCGCCCTCGGCCTGGTGACCCGGTAAGCCGGCCATCTCTGGCTATGACCTCTCCCCGCGACAACGTCATCACAGGCCAGCCTTTGAAGGTCATGCCTGAGAAGATGGAGAAATCCGAATGAGCGGCGGTCGCTTCGTCGCCCACAAGGTGCTCGGCATCGAGGTCGACCAGAACCAGGTCTGCGTCCGAGCCGGGTGCGATCGTACCCTTCTTCGGATACAGTCCGAAGATCCTGGCTGGATTCTCCGCCATGATCTGTGCGATACGGCCGAGTGGCAGACCGCGCTGGTGATAGCCGCCCGACAGCAACGACGGAACGACGAATCCGACGCCGTCAAAACCCGGCTTCACGTTCCAAAAGTCGCCATCGCCCAGCTTGAAGTCACGCATGATCGGGTTGGAGTCACTGCCGACCGTGTCCAGCCGTCCGTCTGCCAGTGCCTCCCACAAGGCATCTTGATCTTCCTGATGTCGGATCGGCGGGCTGACAGTAGCAAGCAAGCCCGGACCGTCTTCGGCGGTATGCATGAGGTAGTGGGGACAGGTTTCACCGATCAGCCGTTCGTTCTCGGCCCACGGAAGCTTGAGGGCATCCATCGTGAGCTTGGCACTCAAATGGACCAGGTAGGTGGTGACACCGATCTCCCTGGCGAGGAGCATCATGCCGAGCACACTGTCGGTCTCACTGAAATCGGGCGCCAGGCGTTCATAGAAGCCGAGGTCAGGCGTCATGTCGTCGGCGAGCCTCAACCTGGCTTCATTCTTGAGTTCTTGATTCTCACAATGGACATTGAGCACCATCCGCGTGGGGTCTATGTCTCTCATCGCCTCCATGACCGACCACACCCATCCGTTGTTGACCGGCCGGTCGCTGTCGAACACCGCCTTCTCCCGGCCTTTCCACGCAAGATTGATTTTGTAAGAGGTGATTCCGAATCGCCTGGTCGTCTCGGTGAGCTCCGTGAGATGAGGCTGGGTTAGCAACTGGAAATGAAAGGCACTGTCGATATACGCGTTCGCCTCGTATGTCTCTATATATTCCGGAGCTATCTCCAGGTAGGACCCGGTCTGTTTGAAGTAGTTGACCAATGTGGTGACTCCCCCGAGGGCAGCAAGTCCGGTACCCGGCTCGGTGTCGACTGCGAGCGGTTGATATCCACCCAGGTGGATATGTGGGTCGATGGCACCGGGCAAGACATGCAGGCCGGTGGCATCGATCGTATCGGCCGCCGCCGGGGCTTCGCCTCTTTCATAGATCCCGGCGATCGTTCCGCCGCTGACAGCCAGATCGGCCAGCCTTGGATCCTGGCCCGGGATTACCACTCTTCCGTTGATGATCGCCAGATCCGTCACGGTGCTTCTCCATCACTCTGGCGCATGGATTCCAGGTACGTGAGCATCGAGCTCGAATCCATGACATCGGTGTATTTCATCCACATATCGAGCAACGCGACCTTGTGGGAAGCGGCGATTCGGTCCGCCACAGCATCTGCCACGACCGCCACATTGAAGCCGCGGCTGACGGCATCGACTGCAGTGGCGCGGACGCAGCCGCCAGTTGAAACTCCGGCGATGATCAGCGTGTCCGCTCCCAACCCCACGAGATAGTTGACAAGCGGCGTGCCATAGAAGGCGCTGGCGTAGCTCTTGTCGAGCACGAAATCGTCTCCCTGAGGAGCGATCTCGTCGATGATCCGGCTGCTATCGGAATCATCCAATGTTCTGCTGTGGTCCCACGTCGACTTACCTGCGAAGGAATCGAACCGAACTGTGCGTTTCTGAACATTGCGGGTGTAGATCACCGGGATTTCTGCATTCCGGGCAGCATCCAGCAACCGCCCGGTCACGCGGACAGCCGCCCATGCCTTCTCACCGCCTCCCGCAGGCCATCGGTCCTGCTGTTGTTCCACCGGCTCATCGGCGCCGATGTAGTTGTACTGACAATCGATCACCATCAACAGCGGTGAGCTGCCAAGGCCACGCGACTTTCCGTACCCGGCGTTGACGATGACCTGCCGGTCGGCATCGGTCAAGATGTCATCCCAGATCGAGGTGACGTCTAAGAGTTCCTTGGCCTGATCACGAGCCATCGTCGTCACCTCCGATGCGTTCCGGCCGCACCAGCAGATCGTCAACGAGCCCCTCGGCTGCCTCTTCGACCTCTGCTTCCATAGGTGCTCGGTCCAGAACAGCATGGAGGAAGGCTTTGGTCCGCTCATGGCTCGGATTCTGTAGCACGTCGGCCGCCGGCCCTTGTTCCACGATTCGGCCGTGATCGATGAAGAGCACCCGATCAGCGACTTCAGCCGCAAAACCCATTTCGTGAGTGACCACCAGCATGGTCATGCCTTGTTCCGCCAGCCGCTTCATGACGAGCAGGATCTCACCCGCCAGTTCGGGGTCGACCGCCGAAGTGACCTCGTCAAACAACATGAGTGTTGGGTCCATGGCAAGAGCACGGGCGATTGCGACACGTTGCTGCTGCCCTCCTGACAGCTGCATCGGGTACGAATCGCCCTTGTGTCCCAAACCCACTGCTTCGAGCAATTCGTGCGCCCGCGCAGTGGCCTCAGGCTTGGGGACGTTCTTGACGGCTATCGGCGCCTCGATCACGTTCTCCACCGCCGTCATATGTGGAAAGAGGTTGAACCGCTGAAACACCATGCCAATATGCTCCCGTGCTTCCCGGATGGCCGCCTTGTCGGCGAACGTCATCGACCCGTTGGCCTGTTCTTCGCAAAGCACCCGACTGTCGACCTCGATGCGTCCGCCGGTGGGACGTTCGAGGAGGTTGACGCAGCGCAGCATGGTGGTCTTGCCGGATCCCGAGGGTCCGATGATCGAGATCACTTCCCCCCTCTCCACCTGAAAATCCACGCCCTTCAGTACGTCGGTTTTTCCAAAAGACTTCCGCAAGCCGCTTACGTTTACGAGTGCCATGCCTACACCTTCAATCGAAATGTTCGCTCGGTCACCTGTTGGATAACCACGAATACGGTGGTCATGGCCAAATACAGGAGGGCCAGAGCCGCGATCCGTTCCCGAAACTGAAAATCATTGCTGAAGAGACGCTGGGTGAGCAACGTCATCTCGGGCACGGTCACCAGCGTCGCCAATGAGGTCTGCTTGAGGAGCGTCATCGCGTTGCTCGTGTAGGGGGGGATCATGATCCGTACGCCCTGAGGAATGATGATCCGACGCATGTAGCGGGCCTTAGCCATGCCGAGCGCTTCAGACGCCTCGGCCTGACCCGGATCGACGGCGATGATTCCAGACCGGATTACCTCTGCCTGGTAGGCGGCGGTCCAGATGCTCAGAGCCACCACAGCTGCCTGGAAGGGCTCGAGAAGGATCCCATCGACAATACCGATATTGAGATCCGGCAGAGCGAAGAAGGCAAAGAAGAGAAGGATGAGCAAAGGTATTCCCCGAAAGAGCCAACCGAAGCCGGCAGCGAACCACCGGAACGGCTTGATCGAGGACAGACGCATCAGCGCGAGGATCAACGCACCGATGGTTCCGAGCACCAGCGCCCATGCGGTCAGCGAGGCGGTGGTCGATGCGCCCTTCCAAATCAGGGGTATCGCCTCCCACACCAGATCTAGATCCATACCTTGCTCCTACGTCTTGAGCGCAAAACGACGCTCCAGGTATTCCTGCGGGACGACCAGCAGCGTCGTCAGAACCAGATAGATGACTGCGGCGGCCGTGAACAGCTCAACCGGTCGAAACGTCGAATTCGAGAGCTGACGAGTGATCCCGGTGAGTTCGACCAATCCGATTCCTACTGCGACTGATGTGGCTTTGAGAAGCAGGATGGAATTGCTCATGTAGGTGGGCACGATCACGCGGATGCTCTGAGGCACGATGATGCGGCGCATGTAGTGCCTCTTCGTCATACCCAGGGCTTCGGACGCTTCATGCTGACCCGGGTCAACCGAAAGCAAGCCGGCCCGGATGATCTCGGCCTTATATGCGGCCGCATCCACTCCTAGACCGAGCATGCCGGCCTGAATAGGTGTCAACCAGCTCAAACCCGGGAGGTCACGCGCCACGAAGAAAGCGAACAACAGCGTGACGAACACCGGTATACCTCGGAAGACCCAGACGTAGCCCGCCGATATGAAACGAAGCGGACTGATCGACGACATCCGCATCAAGGCCAGGATCAGACCGAGCAAGGTCGCCAATATGAGTGACACCGCGAACAGCTGCAATGTCAGTTTGGTGCCTTCCATGAGGAGATCCCACGACCGTCCCACGACGGGCCAGTCCCAATCGCTCATAAGGGAGTCATCCCCGGTGGTAACACAACCGAGCGGACAGCGAGGAGCCCGCGACCCCGGGCTCCTCCGTCCAGCTCAACTTCTCGAACAAGTCGATTATCAGCAGTCGCCTCCTGGCAGTGTCTCGTAGGGCGCGGCCTCGTTGATATCGCCCGGGACCGGGATGCAACTGTTGAACCACTTCTTCTGGATCTCGGCCAGGCTGCCGTCGGCGATCATGGCCTTGATGGCAACATCGATCGCGTCCCGCTTGGCCTCTTGACCCGTTTGGAACGTGATCGACAACGGATGTGCCTCAACGGTCGGACCGGCCACATCCAAATCATCGAATGTGACGGATGCAAAGCCGGCCACCAGCGTGTCCTGGCTCAACACATCCACTCGACCCTGACGCAAAGCCTGCAAGCCCTCAGCGGCGCCGGTGAAACCGAGATACTCGTCGTATCCCAACGCGTCAGCATTATCCAGGACAAACTTTTCCTGGCTGCTGCCCTGGATTCCACCGACCTTGAGACCCGCCATGGCGCCTTCGGTCAGACCAGGCGACGTCGCCGCATCCTCGGCTCGTACCTGGGCCACGATGCCAGTCGACGTCATCGGAGTCGAAAACACAAACCCCGCCTCTTGTCGTGCTTCGTTGGGCCAGATGCCCGAATCGGCCATGTCATAAAGACCGTTCTGCAGACCCTCTAGCTCGGCTACGAAATCCACCGTGGGCAGCTCCAGCTCCAAACCCAGACGGCTGGCGATCTCCTTGCCGATGTCAATCGAATAACCCTCGTTCTCACCGGTTGACTCGTTGATCTTCGTGAACGGCGGAAAGTTGCCCGTCGTCACCAGAATCAACTTGCCGTCCTCCACGAGACCAGGGACCTCGGTCGGTTCTGCCGCGGCGGGGGCGTCCGTCTCACAGTCGCCTCCTGGCAGTGTCTCGTAGGGCGCGGCCTCGTTGATATCGCCCGGGACCGGGATGCAACTGTTGAACCACTTCTTCTGGATCTCGGCCAGGCTGCCGTCGGCGATCATGGCCTTGATGGCAACATCGATCGCGTCCCGCTTGGCCTCTTGACCCGTTTGGAACGTGATCGACAACGGATGTGCCTCAACGGTCGGACCGGCCACATCCAAATCATCGAATGTGACGGATGCAAAGCCGGCCACCAGCGTGTCCTGGCTCAACACATCCACTCGACCCTGACGCAAAGCCTGCAAGCCCTCAGCGGCGCCGGTGAAACCGAGATACTCGTCGTATCCCAACGCGTCAGCATTATCCAGGACAAACTTTTCCTGGCTGCTGCCCTGGATTCCACCGACCTTGAGACCCGCCATGGCGCCTTCGGTCAGACCAGGCGACGTCGCCGCATCCTCGGCTCGTACCTGGGCCACGATGCCAGTCGACGTCATCGGAGTCGAAAACACAAACCCCGCCTCTTGTCGTGCTTCGTTGGGCCAGATGCCCGAATCGGCCATGTCATAAAGACCGTTCTGCAGACCCTCTAGCTCGGCTACGAAATCCACCGTGGGCAGCTCCAGCTCCAAACCCAGACGGCTGGCGATCTCCTTGCCGATGTCAATCGAATAACCCTCGTTCTCACCGGTTGACTCGTTGATCTTCGTGAACGGCGGAAAGTTGCCCGTCGTCACCAGAATCAACTTGCCGTCCTCCACGAGACCAGGCACAGCACCCGGCGCCTCGGTGGTCGGCGCAGCTTC
>JAHEJY010000121.1 GCA_024638625.1 Actinomycetes bacterium | reverse complement strand
AGTCCTACGAGGCATACGCGGACTACGAGGATGTCATGCGCCTCGTCGAGAAGTGTATTTCGCAGGCTGCGCTGGATACCCGGGGTGTCACGTCAATCGTGTATCAGGGACGCGAGATGAATCTCGCGCCCCCGTATGCCCGGATCGACTACGTCGGGTCGGTGGCCCGCGCCTTGAAGGAAGATCTCACGATCGAATCCGACAGTGAGAAGCTCCGCAACATCATCGGCGCCCTGGGCCTCGACGTGCCCCAGGGTGGTAACGGCAAATTGTTCGAAACGCTGTTCGAGGAATTGGTCGAACCCAAGCTCTGGGACCCGGTGTTTGTTGTCGACATGCCGGTTGAGATCTCACCACTGTCGCGGGAGCACCGATCCCGCCCGGGCCTTTCTGAACGTTTCGAATTGTTCATGGCAGGACGCGAGATCGCCAATGCTTTCACGGAACTCAACGATCCTGCCGAACAGAGACGCCGATTCGAAATGCAGGCAGACGCTCGCGCCTCCGGAGATGACGAAGCGCACGTCGTCGATGAGGACTTTCTCCTCGCGCTCGAATATGGCATGCCTCCGGCCGGAGGGCTCGGCATCGGAGTCGATCGGCTCGTCATGATCCTCGCCGACGCAGCCTCGATTCGCGATGTGATTTTGTTCCCTCATCTCCGCCCCGAACGCCCGGATAGCCCATCGAGCTGATAGCCGGCATTTTGACCGATTGCCACTTTTTGTGGGATTCGAGGCTCCGATGGGTTAGCATGCTGGCGTTCACAACTCGACGAGGGTGGACGGGCTGGCATGACCTCTCCTTTCAAAAAGCGGCGGTTTCGATCCGCAAGTGAGATCAACGCGTTGGCATTTCGCGTGATACCGATTCTCCTCCTGTTGTTCGTAGGCGGGGTGTGGGCCTTTTCTGGGGACCAATCGACTCCGGCTACCTCCTCGACCCGGGTGAACAATGACATCCAGGTCCTGGGTGCCGTGCTCGATCTTGACAGCTCCGGCGTGTCGACAACTGCCAGGCCCTCGACCACCTCTGAGATCGGTTCGATCGCAACCACTACCACGCTGGCAACCACGTCGTCCTCAGAAGCCGAAACGACGACATCTACCACCCGCGTTTCGGCCACGACGAGAGCCCCGGCCCCGACCACCACTCGAGCTGCCCCCACGACCGCCCGGCCAACCACGACGGTGACGATCGCCCCGACCACCACCGGGGCGACCACCACCACGGAGCCGGCAACCACCACAACCACAACCGAACCGACGACCACCACATCCAGCACGACCACCACGACCTCGACGACAACCACGAGCACCACGAGCACCACGAGCACCACGAGCACCACGACCACGCTGCCGGCGACGACCACCACAGTTGTGGAAGAAGGGCCTTTCATCTTCGTCTCGTCGATCTCCGGTGACACCAGCAACAGGGGCAAAGGATGGCGGGCGGTCGTCAGAGTCGGCCTCAGCAGAACCGACGACGGAGGAACCGGGAACGCCTCGGTCACCTTCTCAGTCAATGGCGAGCTCATCAGTGGAGCAACCACGATTCGAGTTAATCTCGACGACTCAGTGGAATCTGTAACGGTTTCCGTAGTCAATGTGGCCACTCCCGGCGTGATCTACGCCCCCGCGTTGAACCGGGCGAGTTCGATCACGCTCAAACGGCCCGGCGGTGAGGAAGAAGAGGACTAGCCCAGCGCTTGCTGGTATGCAGCCAACACCCGTTCACGGGCGAATGGATGGTCAACGATCGGAGCCGGGTAGGTGTCGCCCAGTTCGATTCCGGCCCCGGCGAGTGCCAGCGGCGGGGCGTCCCAGGGGGCATGAATATCTCGATCGTCCAACCCGGCGACCTCGGGAACGAACCTGCGGATGTAGGTTCCGTCGGGGTCGAATTTCCTCGACTGGGTGATCGGGTTGAACACCCGAAAATAGGGAGCTGCGTCGGTTCCGGTCCCGGCCACCCATTGCCAGTTGCCGATATTCTGAGCCGGGTCGCCATCGATGAGGTGCTGCATGAAGAATCTCTCGCCGATCCGCCAGTCCACCAACAAATGCTTGACGAGGAACGAGGCTGTGACCATGCGCGTGCGGTTGTGCATCCAGCCGGTCGTCACCAGCTGGCGCATGGCGGCATCGACCAACGGGTAGCCGGTCATCCCGGTTTTCCATGCTTCGATGTCGTCCGGATCATTGACCCATTCGATACCGTCGTATTCCGGTTTGAGAGATGCCCGTGCCGAATGGGGAAAGTAGTAGAGAATCTGCGCGTAGAAATCACGCCAGCAGAGCTGGCGTAGGTATTGGCGCCGCCCCTCCGTGTCGGTGCCGATGTGGTCCCAGACGGTGCGAGGCGACAGCGTGCCGAATTTCAAGTCAGCCGAGAGATGCGAGGTGGCATCGAGGCCGGGATTGTTGCGGTTGGCGGGATACTCGTCAACCAGGTCGGTGAATACCGCGAGTCGCTCCTTCCCGCCCTCCTGCCCCGCTTCGATGATCGGGGCGCCACCCGCCGGAATCGCCTTTCCTGGATCATCAGCGATGCGAGCCTCACTACCCGCCGGGGTTGGGGGGCTGGGCCAATCGGTTTCCAGCCAGCGTCGGTAGTACGGGGTGAATACCCGGTAGGGATCGCCGTCGTCTTTCAAGACGTGCCCCGGGTAATGGATCAGGTTGCCATGAAAGACCTCGCTCCTCCCGACGTGCTTCCGGACTGAGGCGTCCCGACCGACCGCATAAGGCGAGTAATCGGCGTTCCAATAGACGGGACCGCCCATCGCGGCGAGGATGGTGGCCGGATCGCCTTCCTCGACGCGCAGCCGGCCACCCAGGTGCTGTAGATCGTCGTCGAGTGCTCGCAGGTTGGCCAGCAGCAAGTTGAGCCGGAGATCGCCGGCGGCCTCGAGAAGAGACTGGTCCAGGATGAACAGCGCCGTGACCTCACGGTTTTCCGACAGCGCAGCCGTCCAGGCCGGATTGTCCTCCAACCGGAGATCCCGTCGAAACCACATCACAGCAGACACGTCGGGCAAATTAGCCGATCGGAGTCACTACAGAGCCACGGCCGAGACTTCGGACCGGTAGCGAACCATGAGCATGGATTCGCCGACCCAGTCGACATGACTGAATCCGAGGCGTTGATACAGCCGGACAGCTGGACTCCTCGGGTGGACGCTGAGCGAGGTCGTCTCGTAGATTGCATCGAGTTGGTGAAGTAGTTCCTCGAGAAGCATGGTTCCGATGTCGCGCCCTCGTGACTCCGGACGGATGGCGATGGTTAGTTCGGGGGTGTCTTCGTCGACAAAGCCGTAGCCATGATCGCTTTCGGTCCACAGACGCGACCATGCCGCGCCTACCCGTTCCCCTTCCACCATCGCTACGACTCCGACATCGCCTGGCCGGCCAAAGCCGGTCACATAGCGAGCGATTTCCGGCTGGTCGAGGATTTCGCGGGCAAAGGGTGGTTGACCGGGAGGAACAAACAACGCCTCATAGAGCATGTCGCGTAAGAAGGAAATGTCGGCGCGTTCAACCGCTCGAAAGGTGAGCATGCGCGCATTGTACGCGCCTGTCCATTCCGCTCTGCGGCACCCGGGCTGGAGTTTTTTCGCTTTCTCCGGGTGGGAGCAACGACCGGCGCTCGCAGGGTTGCTCGAGGAATCAGCTCGAGGCGGCGAGTGCCCGGTCGATTTGGTTGAGAAGGTAATCGCCGAGTGATCTCATGGTGTCGACCGCCGGTCCCGGGCTCAAGCGAGCCAATACAGCGTTGGCCGATGCAATGCGCTGTTTCGCCTCTGCTGTGGCCTGATCCGTGTACCCACCGTCGCGGACCCTGTCGATCACACTCGTGACAGCCGAATCGGAATAGGGCTGCTGTTCGAGGAGCGTTCGAATTGCTGGGCCCTCCGTCCCCACCAGGGCATCGAGCACGGCCAGAGTGAACGTTCCCTCTTTGATATCGGAGCCCGCCGGCTTGCCGATGAACTCGCTGGGTGCGACCAGGTCAAGAACGTCGTCGATCAGCTGAAACGCGATTCCGAGGTCCCAGGCCCAGGCGCTGACGGTTTCGATATCGTCCGGCTTGGCGTCTGCTGCCATGGCGCCGAGGCGGGCGGAGGTACGAATGAGGCTCGCAGTTTTGTCTCCGATCACCTGGAAGTAGTCATCCCGAGCGTGATCGAGATCATGGGTGATCTGTAACTCGAGCACCTGACCTTCGCAAAGCTGGGCATAGGTTCGCGCCAGCAGAACAACCGCCTCACCCCCGAGGTGCTCGGCAGCTACCTCCGAGGCCTTGGCGAGAAGAAAGTCGCCGGCGAGAATCGAAACCGTGTTGTCCCAGTTCGTGTTGGCCGACACGACCCCCCGCCGCGCGTCTGCCTCGTCGATCACGTCATCGTGATAGAGGCTTCCGAGATGTATCAGTTCAACCGCCACGCCGGCCTCGATTGCACGCTGGTCTGACGAGGCTCCGAGTCTTGACGCGAGCAGCGCCAGCAGTGGGCGAAATCGCTTTCCGCCCGCCTGGAGAAGGTGCTGAGCGATCTTGGTGAGAAAAGCGTTGTTGCTGTTCGACACCTCGGTCAGCCGTTGCTCAACGAGCTCCATCTGCTCCCATATTGCTGGATCGGGGATGAGCTGGCGAAGTGAAGCTGGTGCGAGCGGATCCATATGTTGCAGAGTAATGATCTCGCGAGTTGCTATCCCAAATAGATCACGGGAACCATCCGACCTGTCATTTGTGTCGAATAGATAGTGTGTGAAGGAGGTTTACTCAAGCGACGAATCGTTCCGACCGAAGAGTTTGGTAGGGGCGAGGAACAGGTCTCGGAGAGGTCTGGCAGGTCAATCGAGTAGGGTCGAAGGATAGGTTCGGCTCCCCGGTATACTTGCCGATCCACCGACAGAGTGCGGCTTGCGAGCTGCGATTGCGACCCGGTAGTTCTGGAAAACCAGAAGTTCCGGACAACGGGATAGACATCCCGGGCGCATGGCTTCCCGGTCGCACGGAAGGAAAGGAACGCTGTGGTGATTCACACGTCGACAATTTCGTCGGCTAACTCGTTGACACTCATAGTGTTGAAGAAAGTCGTGTTGGAAGGGACGTACCGTGTTTGAACGGTTTACCGAACGAGCTCGTCGGGTCGTTGTGCTCGCTCAAGAAGAGGCCCGGCTGCTCAATCACAATTACATAGGAACCGAACACATCTTGCTCGGCCTCATCCACGAGGGCGAAGGCCTCGCCGCCCAAGCGCTGCAGAACCTCAATATCAAGCTGGAGTCGGTTCGAACCCAGGTTGTTGAGACGTTGGGTCAGGGTGCCCAATCGCCAACCGGCCATATCCCGTTTACTCCGAGGGCCAAAAAGGTTCTCGAGTTGTCGCTGCGCGAAGCACTCCAACTGGGGCACAATTACATCGGAACCGAGCACATTCTCTTGGGCCTCATTCGCGAGGGCGAAGGGGTAGCTGCCCAGGTGCTCGTCAAGCTCGGCGCCGACCTCCACAAAGTCCGGCAGACCGTCATCCACCTGCTCTCTGGTGTGCAGCAAGAAGAACAGCAAGGCAGCAGCGGATCTGCTTCCCGTGAGCGGTCCAGCCAGCAACGTGGTTCAAGCTCCGAGGCCGGCACCGGCTCGGCGGTGCTCGACCAGTTCGGCCGCAACCTGACTCAGCTCGCCCGCGATCGCACGCTCGATCCGGTGATCGGCCGGGCGCGAGAGATAGACCGTGTCATGACCGTGCTTTCTCGTAGAACCAAGAACAACCCGGTCCTCATTGGCGAGCCCGGAGTCGGAAAAACGGCCATCGTCGAAGGTCTCGCCCAAAAGATCGTCAGTGGCGAGGTGCCAGAGCCTCTCATCGGCAAGCAGCTCTACACGCTCGACCTGGGAGCGCTCGTGGCCGGATCCAGGTATCGCGGAGATTTTGAAGAACGGCTCAAGAAGGTTCTGAAGGAGATTCGAACCCGCGGAGACATCATCCTCTTCATTGATGAGATTCATACGCTCGTCGGGGCCGGTGCAGCCGAAGGGGCCATCGATGCTGCCAGCATTCTCAAACCGATGCTGGCCCGCGGCGAGCTGCAGACGATCGGCGCCACGACCCTCGAGGAGTACCGCAAGTACCTCGAGAAGGATTCCGCGTTGGAACGCCGATTCCTCCCCGTCCAGGTCGATGAGCCTTCCGTTGCCGAGACCATTCTGATTCTCAAAGGGCTTCGGAACCATTACGAAGACCACCATCGAGTCCGCTTTACCGACGACGCTTTGGTGAGCGCCGCCAACCTGGCTGATCGCTACATCGCCGATCGTTTCCTGCCGGACAAAGCCATCGATCTTCTTGACGAAGCGGGTTCCCGTATGCGTTTGCACCGGGCTGCTCCGACTCCCGAAATCGAGGATCTCGAGAACCGGCTATCAGAGGTTCGAACCCAGAAGCGAGATGCGGCCCAGGCTCAACAGTACGAGCGTGCGGCCCAGCTGAGAGATCAAGAACGTCAGATCATCGATGAGCGTTCCACCCGCGAAGACGATTGGACTGCGGCCGGGCTCGATATCGAGACGGTGATCGACGAAGAGCAGATCGCCGAGGTGTTGGCCAACTGGACAGGCATCCCTGTGCAGAGCCTCACCGAAGAAGAAACGGCCAAGCTGCTGCGTATGGAAGAAGAACTCCACAAGCACATCGTTGGTCAGGAAGAAGCGATCTCAGCAGTCAGCCGGGCTATCCGCCGGACCCGCTCGGGATTGAAGGACCCGAATCGTCCCGCCGGTTCATTTATCTTCTTGGGCCCGTCGGGCGTTGGAAAGACCGAAACCGCCAAGACGCTTGCCGAGTTCCTATTCGATGACCGGGATGCCTTGATTCAGATCGACATGTCTGAGTACATGGAAAAGCACACGGTCTCTCGTCTCGTCGGTTCCCCTCCCGGATATGTCGGCTATGACGAGGGCGGCCAGTTGACCGAGGCCGTGCGCCGCAAGCCGTTCTCGGTGGTGCTCTTCGATGAGATCGAAAAAGCCCATCCGGACGTGTTCAATACGCTGTTGCAGATCCTCGAAGACGGTCGTCTCACGGACTCGCAGGGGCGGACGGTCGACTTCAAGAACACCGTCATCATCATGACGTCCAACCTGGGAACCGCGGAGTTGCGGAAGCCGGCGATCGGGTTCGGCAAAGAGGGCGCCGAAAAGACCTACGAGCATGCCAAGGAAGCCGTGCACGAAGCGCTGAAGAA
>JAHEJY010000120.1 GCA_024638625.1 Actinomycetes bacterium | reverse complement strand
GACCCCTTCCGTTTCTACGACAACCGGGAGAAGTACCTCCTCTTTGTAACAACGACGACGGAGAAAGAGGCGATTGCCCGAAGGGTGGGACGAGAGTTGGAGTTCTTGTCACCGAGACCACCGGCCCTGAAAGTGTTCGATGCCGGAATGGGGGATGCCACGGTCCTGGGCAGCGTCCTCGAAGAGATGCATTGGCGGTTCCCGACGATTCCGTTTCTCGTCGTCGGCAAGGAAATCAGCATGGAGGACACGCGCATCGGGCTGTCCAAACTCGACGCCAGGTTTGCGGAGCATCCGGAGACGGTGGTGGTGATGACGAATATGTATTACCGCGAGGCCCCGTGGCTGCGGCCGGTGGGAGGAGCCGACATCCAATGGTGGGACGTGCCTCTCGACGGCACCACCGCCCATGAGTTCGCGACGCAACTCCGGAACCTCGGCGACATGGTCAAGAAGGGCTGGCAGACCGAATCGGGGAGCCCGGGCGGCGCTCTACGCTACGTCCGCCCGTCGGCCATGGTTCTCTACCGCCGCGACCACGCGTTTGCACTCGAACATGTCATCCCAACCGGGGGAGGGGTGGCCGCAGAGTATGACCTGGTGATCGCCGCCCAGCCCTTCCGCAGCCGAACCGATGCTCCTTTCAAGGTGAACAAGGTCCTCGCGCCGATGGCGAATGCGCTCTCGCCAAATGGGCGCATGGTTGTGATCCAGTCGACCGGGCAGGATCCGGGAATGGAAATCATTCAATCCGTATGGCCGGACGAGCAACCGTTCCAAACGCCCCGGGCGGCTTTGCTCGACGAACTGGATCGGGTTCTGAATGCCGACGGATTCGCGTACCGGTTCGAGGGAACAGACGACGAGGATTCACTGTTCCGGTACGAGATGCACGCCCTCCCCGAAGACGTTCAGGGCCATATCGGCACGTCCATGCTGCTGGCTGCATGGAACGCAGCCGTCTACGTCGCGCAGATCGACGCGCAACGAGCAAACGAGGTTTTGAAGTCCGGTGTCTATTTGGACGCCACCGAGAACGTTTTGCATAGACACGGGCGCCTGTGGTTCCAGGATGAGTCCTTTGTCGTGACGCCTGCAAATGGGATCTGACCATGGTTGATGAGGCCCTTACCGATCTCATGCATAGCCAGGTTCCTTTTTCAGGAGTCCTTGGGCTCTCGATTGTCGAAGGAACAGAACAACAAGTGGTCGCAACATCCAGATGGTCGGAAGAACACTGCACGGTGGGCGGAGCGCTCCATGGTGGTTTTCTCATGGCCTGCGCAGACTCAATCGGCGCATTGGCGGCGTTCATGCGCTTGCCGGAGGGGGCGATTGGTACGACGACCCTCGAATCGAAGACGAACCTGATGGGCTCGGTTCGCAGCGGTGAGGTAACGATCACGTCTCGTATCCTGCACGCCGGTCGTACGACCACGGTCGTTCAGACCGATATCGAGAACGACGCCCATGAACTCGTTTCTCGAACGGTTCAGACACAGCTCGTGTTGAGGCCAAGCGCCTAGTGGGTTCCCTGCGACTGATATTTCCCTGGCTTCGCCCTTATCGGCGGCAGGCGAGCCTCGCCATCGCATCCACGATCGCGGTCGTGGCCATCAATATCGCGATTCCCCTTCTCACGGCTCGAATCATCGACAGTGGGATCGCAGCCGACAACCTGGCTGTGGTCGCCCAAACGACCCTCGTGATGATCGTCCTGGTCGCTGTTGCCCTGGCTTTCTCGGTGACTGCAGCCGTCCTCGGCGTACGGGTGGCGTTCGGTGTCGAAGCCGACCTGCGGGAGGACCTCTACCGACACATCCAAACGTTCTCGTTCTCAAACCTCGACGAAATCGAGACCGGTCAGTTGTTGGTGCGCCTGACGAGTGACGTCACCAAGGTCCGCCAGGTGTTCGCTTTCGGCCTCAGCATTCTTGCCCAGGCTCCGCTGGCGTTTGTCGGAAGCCTCCTCGCGATGCTTGCTCTCGACCTCCAAATGGCTTCCATCATGCTGGTATTGCTTCCCATCACATCGGCCATTACCTGGTACGTGGCGAGTCGATCAGATGTGTTGTACGAGCTCGTGCAGAACAAGCTCGATCGACTCAACACGGTGCTGCGCGAGAACCTCGCTGGAGCCCAGGTCGTCAAGGCGTTTGTGCGCGAACGCCACGAGGCTGCCCGGTTTGACGAGGTCAATCGCGACCTGACCGGTGATGCCACCGTCGTGAATCAGCTGGTAGCGGCACTGTTTCCCGCTCTGCTTGGAGTCATGAATCTCGGGGTCGCGGCTGTGATCTGGATCGGCGGTAATGCCGTCATCGAAGGACGCATGACCGATGGCAATCTGGTGGCGTTCATCAACTACCTGTTGGCGACCACGTTTCCGATCATCATGTTTGCCTTCATCCAGCCGATGCTCTCGGCTGCGGGAGCGTCGGCGCGACGCATCAACCGCGTGTTCGCCACGGCACCGGCCGTGAGCGACAGCCTGCGTCCGCACACCCCGGGTGACGTGCGAGGAGCCATCAGGTTCGAGAACGTGACCTTCGGGTACGGCGGCTCTGAACCGGTCTTGCAGGACATCAACCTCGAAATACCGGCAGGCACGACGGTGGCGGTCCTGGGAGCAACCGGTTCGGGCAAAACCACGCTGGTCAACCTGATTCCTCGCTTTTACGAGGCCTCGAGCGGATCCGTCAGCCTGGACGGAGTCGACGTGCGCCACTACTCCAAAGAAGATCTCAGGCGCAACGTGGGAGTCAGCCTCCAGAGTGCGGTCTTGTTCAGTGGGACCATTCGCGACAACATTCGCTACGGCCGGCCGAATGCCACCCAGGAGGAGGTCGAATCGGCTGCGGCCGCCGCCCAAGCCGACGGGTTCATCAACGCTCTCGAAGACGGGTATGACAGTGCCGTTCAACAGGGTGGAGCGAATCTCTCGGGAGGGCAAAGACAGCGTCTGGCGATCGCCCGTGCACTGTTGGTCGATCCGGCCGTTCTGATTCTCGACGATTCGACCAGTGCCGTGGACGTCGAGACCGAAGCGTTCATTCAAGAAGCGATCTCGGAGCTTGCAGGAAATCGAACCATCGTGCTCGTTGCCCAGCGCATCTCAACGGCGTTAGGGGCGGATGAGATCGTCGTGCTGGACGAAGGTCGGATCGTGGCCGCCGGCCCACATGCGGACCTCATTTCCTCCAGCCCGATCTATCGAGACATCTTCCGGTCCCAACTGGGAGAACCCTCGGAGATCGCGATATGACCGACCAGAAACATGCGAGCGAAAAGGCCCTGTCGGGTCCACGTTTCGGTCAGGCCAGACCAGAGAACACCGATCCCTTCACCACGTTGTCCCGACTGATGAGATACCTGAGGGAGCACCATATTTCCCTCATCGTCGTAATCGCTCTCGTGATTGTTTCCACCGCACTGAGCCTCATCGGCCCGTGGCTACAGGGGGTTGCGATCGATGAGTTCATCACGAACAGAGACCTCGACGGTTTGGTGGTCATCAGCTTGATTCTCGCTCTGACCTACGTAGGCATGATGCTGTCGTTCGCGGGGTTCGCCCGCATGATGGCCGCCATTGCTCAGCGTGTGATGTACGGCCTCCGCCGAGACCTCTTCGAACACATGCAGGAACTGTCGCTCGAATTCCACGACGGCCAGCCGACAGGTGACCTGATGAGCCGGCTCACCAATGACGTCGATGCGGTGGACCAGCTCTTGAGCCAGAACATCACGAGCTTTCTCCGCAACGTGTTCTCGATTGTCGGCCTGGTGGGCTTCATGATGGTGCTGGACTGGAGACTCACGCTGGCCGCGCTGGTGCCCGTTCCGCTGATCTACCTCGTCATGCGCTATATCGGCCGGCAAGCCCCGCCCCTTTTCGGCGCATATCAGCAGAACGTCGGTGCCCTCAACGCAATGGCGGAGGAAACGCTCGCGGGCCAACGTGTTGCGATTGCCTTCGACCGTCAGGCCGAGTCAACCGACGCATTTGTCCGGATCAATCGCGAGGTCCGAGCGGCCGGAATCAATGCGTATTCACTCACCAGCGTCCTGATGCCGGTGATGTTCGGGATCGGGAACCTGGGCATCGCCACGGTGGCAGGCGCAGGGGCGTGGCTGGCTCTCACAGGTGGGGGAGTCACGGTTGGGCTGATCGCCACGTTCATCAGCTATTCGCGGCAGGTTGCCCGTCCTCTATCCCAACTCGGAAACACATACACCTCGGCTTTGAGTGCGCTTGCCGGTGCGGAGCGAATCTTCCAGATACTCGACAGGCGGCCATCGGTCACGAACGCCGTCGATGCCATTGGGCTTCCAGAGATCGACGGACACGTCGAATTCGCGGGCGTCGACTTCGCATACCGGAATGGCCCTCCGATCCTCAAGAATGTCTGCTTTGAGGCCCAACCAGGCGACACGATCGGATTGGTAGGTCCAACCGGAGCAGGTAAGACCACCATCATCAGCATCCTGGCACGGTTCTACGACATACAACAGGGTTCCGTCGAGGTCGACGAGCACGACGTTCGATCAGTCACAAAAGACTCACTCCGCGAACAGCTCGGGGTGGTGCTACAAGACACGTTCCTCTTCTCCGAATCGGTCCGGGACAACATCCGGTACGGGCGCCTCGATGCCTCCGACGAGGACATCGTGACCGCGGCCGAGCTTGCGAACGCCCACCGTTTCATCCGTACCCTGCCGGAGGGTTATGAGACCATCCTGTCCGAGGGTGCATCCAATCTGAGTCTCGGCCAACGCCAGCTGATTGCCATTGCCCGTGCGGCGCTGGCATCGCCCCGAATCCTGATCCTCGATGAGGCCACCAGCTCGGTCGATACGAGGACCGAGGCTGCCATCCAGCAGGCGCTCCTGCGGCTCATGGATGGGCGAACGAGCTTCGTCATCGCCCATCGCTTATCGACAGTTCGGGAGGCCGATCAGATCCTGGTGATCGAAGCCGGTGAGGTAGTCGAAGCCGGAACCCACGACGAGCTCGTCGATCAGGACGGAACCTACGCCCGTCTCTACACCAGCCAGTTCAAGGGCCAAACGGTGGTTGCTTCGCAGACTCCAGTGCAGGACCAGTAAGACGCGGATTCAGGTGAGCGAGGCGGCCACCCGTTGCAAACGTTCTCGTGCTTCGATTCCGACTTCGTGAATGTTCGGATCGTCGACCAGATCGAGAGCAACCCCCGGGTCCATGAAATCAACGACAACACCCCCGGCCGTCTGGCGGACGACGACATTGCACGGAAGGAGCGCACCGATGGTCGGATCGGCTTGAATCGCACGATGCGCCAACGGGGGATTGCAGGCTCCCAGAATCAGATACTCGTCGAGCTCTGCTCCGATCTTGGCGCGCAGCGTCCCGGAGATGTCGATCTCGGACAGAACGCCGAACCCTTCATCGGCGAGGGCGGCGCGGGTCCGGCCTACCACCTCGTCAAAAGAGCCGGCTGGAGATGCAGTGAACGTAATCATGTCCGTACTCTACGAGGTCGCCACGAACGGGCTTCCGGTGCAGGCACTCCTCAATCAGGCGAAGAACCCCTGACGGGCCTCGGTTCATGCGTTTCACAAAGCTCGTAGAAATTGCCATCCGGTGCACGGAAGTAGAACCACTGATGTCCGTCATTCGAATGCTCGATCTCCGTGCACGACGATACTCCCGCTTCCACAAGCTCGGCGCGCGCTGCAGCAACGTCTTCAACCAGAAACCCCGCCACCGGACCTGTGTCCAATTGATCGTGTTCCACGGAATCCGGTCCAAAGAACTCGATCCGGTCTCCGTTGGCGGTCGTGAGCCGGGTGAATCCGCTGACGTCGACGGTGACCTTCATACCGAGCCGGTCCCGAAAAAACTCCGTCATGGCGTGTCGGTCGTCGGTGGCGGAGCCGAGCCAACTGATGCGTTCGATTTCCATACGACCTCCCGGCATGCGCTGTCTGCCGCTGCATTCGCGGTTCTGTCCGTGTATTTTTGAACTTAGTCACAGAGAGTCGATCATGGCGATCCAAACCATTGCATCCTTACGCGAGCACCTGGAGCTTGCGATCCAGGTCGAGTTGTCCACGATTCCTCCGTATCTCTACGCGATGTATTCGATCGACAATCAGATGTCGGATGCCGCCCTCCTCATCCGCAGCGTGGTGGTCGAGGAGATGCTGCACGCAGCCCTCGTCGCGAACCTGCTGCTCGCGGTCGGAGGGGAGCCGGATTTCGCGTCAACGGCCTATATCCCCAGTTACCCGGGCTACCTGCCACACCACAAGCCGCCAGTGCTGCTCGAGCTCAAAAAGGCGAGTGTGGACCAGTTTCGGGAGACGTTTCTCGTCATCGAACGGCCTGAAGAGCTCGGTGCGCCGCCCGAAGAAGATGAATTCGAGACCCTGGGTCAGTTCTATCAGGCCGTCGAAATCGCACTCGAACTGCTGGATCGCGAACACGATTTGTTTACCAACCCGCGGGTTGAACGCCAGATGGCAGACCCGAACTGGTATGCGCCCGTCAGGTTCGATGCGGAGGATTCGGGGGGATTGGTCGCGGTAACCGATTTCGCGTCGGCGATCGAGGCAATCGAGATCATCGTGCATCAGGGAGAGGGCCTGTCGGACGAGCTCTGGGCTGATCCATCCCACCAGGAGCTGACCCACTATCACAAGTTTCTTCAGCTGTGCGACGGCACCACACCGCTGGGCACAGTCCGCGACACGGTTGACAATCCGGCTACGTCCGGATTCCCGGAGGCGGTTCAGCCGGTGTCGAATCTCTTCAACGCCGGCTATCGGCTGCTCTATCTGGCGTTGGCCGGTATCTACCGTGGTGACGACCAGGCAGGTGCCATCGGATCCCTATACAGCATCATGTCCGGCGTGCTGTCGCCGGTGGCGCATTATCTGACGACATTGCCGGTCGACGACAAGGTGGCCGGGCCCTCGTTCGAGGTCTACGAGTTCGGCGACGACAACCCTCTTGCCCACATAAGGAGATTGGCAGACGAGGTGATCATGGCTCACCCGGCGCTGGGACCCGTCGGAGTCATGTTGAATGGGCTCGACGACCACACGCTTGAACCCACAACTTCGCGCACGTAACATCGAGCGACGAGGGAGCGATCAATGGACGTCGTCATACTCATCGGAAGAATTCTGCTGTCGATGATCTTCGTCGGGTCCGGCAGTGCCGGTCACCTCATGGATTCGGAGGGGACTGCGGCCTACGCCGAGAGCCGCGGGGTGCCACATGCGAAGCTCCTCAC
>JAHEJY010000119.1 GCA_024638625.1 Actinomycetes bacterium | reverse complement strand
CCCCATGAGGATTGCCGTGACAATCACGACGGGAACCAACTGCTTGACCAAACCTTGCAACTGCTCGTTCACGCGGGAGCCGACCACCCGTCCCACGATCAGGGTCACGAGGATGATGATTACGACGGTGCTACCGGTCGTAATGATTGTCTGAAGATCCACGTGCACCCCTTGAGAGCTGGCCGCGATATTAACCAGGCCGGTCGCTGCCGGCTCCGTAGCGAAGCGCCGCCCTGCCGAGGTCTTCGGCGATGTCGGCGGCCAGTCCGATCACCGATTCGAGGAATTGTTGGAGCCGGAGTGCCTGGAGGATGGGGACGCTGAGGTCTACATCGAGGTCGTCAGACCACAGCTGGGCCAGATAGTCCTGGCATTCGGCACAGGTTTCGATGTGCTCATCGAGTTCGGTGGACGCGCCGAGGGCGAAGTCGATGCGACCGTCGTCACTGACGCTGCACGTGGTCATCTCCACTCCTCCATAGAGCCCTGAAGAGCTCGTTTCGCCCGAAAGATTCGGGTTCGGATCGTGTTGAGGGGTACGTCCAGTTCGTAGGCGATCTTCTCGTACGAGCAGTCCTCATACTCTCGCATGACCAGCGGCCGTCGTAAATCCTCGGGAAGTTCCGAAATTGCGGCCTCCAACGCCACTTTGAGGTCTCGCTGTTCGGCCGAACGTGCGGTCGACCTATCCGTTGACTTCTCTGGCACCACGTCAGTGGGATGTTCCCTGCTGCGTGTGACGTGATTGATGGCGAGGTTGTTGCCGATCCGGTAGAGCCACGATCGGACCTGGGCATCTCCTCGGAAGCCATGGATACTCTTGAAGGCCCGCATGAACGTGTCCTGAGCCAGATCTTCGGCCGTGGCGCGATTCTTGACCACTCGCAGAATCACACCGAAGACGAAGCCCTGATGGCGACGAACGAGAACCCCGAAGGCCTCCAGGTCTCCTTCCTGGGCCAACGCAACGAGTTCTTGATCGCTGTCGACCACAGCGGAGTTGGTGTCGGGCTCTGCCATCAGCTCTCCTATGGTGGTCGAGGATCCGCGAACTTGCAACCGATCAGGCCCGGCACGCCCCCGGGGGCGCACAGCAACGATCGGGTCTGCAAACCAGCATGGACCCGCAAGCGATGACGTGCTGGATGGGAAAGTCACGGAGATCATTGTCCATTTGACACGCGACACCACGGTTAGTTGCAAGGTTCCTCGCAGATTTCCAGATTTTTGAAAGAATGTCTTCGAAATAAATCGGGAACTCGACGGAACGATCCGTGTCCTACCTCTGGAACGCGCCCGATCGTGATTCACGATGAGGCGGGTTTTGGGTCGGTACCGGATCTTTGCCCCCCTGGATCTGGTGCCGACCCAAAGCCCGAGTCATATCACCGGGCCCCGGCCCGAACGCCTCCATCCTTCTGTTTGCTCCCACCGGCTGTGTTCCCGTAAACCTGGCGAGAAGTAGGGTCATCGCTCATGTGGCGCGTGTTGCTCCTCGCTTTGTGCCTGCTTCTCGTCGGATGCTCGGGAGACCAGGAACCTGTATCAGGTTCCACGACGCGCCCTGACGTGGTCACGACGACGTCGATCTCGAGCACAACCGCCCCGGACGCGAGCACAACCACCGAATCCGTATCGCCCCCCGATTCCGTCGTGGATGAAACGCCGACGCTGGCCGAGGAGGTTGACGAGCTGATCGACATCACGGAGCGGGTCAGAGGACTCGAGTTCTTGCATTCTCCGGACGTCGCCATCCAACCGATCGACGAGTTCAGGGCACAATTGGACGACAAGGTCGTAGAGGATCTCGATCTGGAACTGCTCGCGGCTGAAGAGCGACTGCTGCAGACGTATGGACTCCTCGAACCCGGTCAAGACCTCGAGGCGATTCTGCGAGACCTCCTGGCCCAACAGGTGCTGGGCTACTACGAACCCGAAACGAGGCAACTCTTTGTGCGGGACGCCGGTGCCGGATTATCCGGAACCGACAGGCTCACGATCGTGCACGAACTCGTGCATGCGCTCACGGACCAGTACTACGCATGGGGTGAGGACTTCCTTGCCCTCGCAGACGCCGAAGCGGGAGACGAGTTGAGAGCGCTGCAGACCGTCATCGAAGGAGATGCAACGTTTCACCAAAGCGTCTTCATGGCCACCGGCATGCTCCCGTCAGAATTCGGCGACGTGCTCGCCGACGCCGCTGAACAGGAAGAAGCCTCGCGCGGCTTGCCGCCGATTCTGCTCGAATCCTTGGCGTTTCCATATACCACTGGTGCGTTCTATATCCAGGGGTTGAGCCCGGCCGAGATCGAACAGCTGTATGTGGACCCGCCGACATCTACCGAGCAGCTCCTGGCACGCACCGGTGAGGACCCTGTTGACGTCGAGGCACCAGATGTCGAGCTCGCAGGCTACGCGCCGGTCGATGAGTTCACCCTCGGCCAGGGCGACCTCGAGATTCTCATCGGAGCCGTGCTCGATGCGGGATCGGCCGCGAAGGTTGGCGACGGTTGGGGAGGTGACCGTGTGATCTGGCTTTGGGATGGAACCGACATCGTCGAGGTGACGAGGTACGTAGGCGACACGCCCACCGATGCCGCCGAATATGCGGATGCGTTGGGCAGCTGGTTCGCGTCCCTCGGCTCCCGCACAGGCCAAACGGGATCCTGGCAAACGTGGCAGTCTGAGGGCGGCTTCTACGCCTTCCGGGTGGATGGCACGCTTCTCGAGATCGTGATCGCGTCTGATCCCACCGCAGGGAGGTCTGCCAGGGACCAACTCGCGGCCTGACGATAGCGATTGCAATATCGCGTTTCTCCTTCGGAAACGGGTCCTCACAGCCGATAGACCACTATGCGATTGGGCCAGAAAGCCGCGGTATGGCTGATGTTCGGCGCCGTGGTTGTTGCCGCGTGCGGAGACGATTCGTCAACCACGACAGTCGCGCCTTTGATCACGTCCGCCCCCCAGGCGTCAACGACGACCACGCTCCAGGTGGCCGAGGCCAAGGCACTTGTCGAGCGTCAGTTTGAAGCCTTGATCGGTATTGCCGAAGAAGTGCGAGGACTGTCGTTTGACGAGCCACCGTCGCTCGCATTCGTGGAAGGCGAAGAACTCGTTACCAGGGTGATCCCCGAAACTCTCCGCGTCGACGTCTTGGAGGGTATGGGCTTTGGGACCGTCGACCAGACCGGGGAAATCGTTCAGTACCAGGCGGCAGCCGATCGAATCGCGGTAGTTACTCCGAGGACCGAGTTGACTCCTTTTGCCCGTGCCGAGGTGATCGGCGAACTCGTTCTGGCACTTTCGTACGAGCATTTCCCGACCTCTGCCCAGCTCGACGACGAGGCAAAGATCGGACTGCTCGGTTTGCGCCTTGGCGATTCTGCGTTCCATCGAAATGAGTTCGTGGACGGGTACTTGACCTCGACCGAGCGATTTGCTCTCCAGCTCGAGTCCGTGCGCCAACAGGAGGCGGAACTCATTCTGCCGGGCTTCGCCCGTACGTTCGAACAAATCGGTGACGAGGTCGCTCAAGTCCTTATCAAGGACCTGATCTCGCGAGGCGGTATGGCAGAGCTCAACGAGGCATACGAGCGTCCACCCTCTACCGCGGAACAGCTCCTCCACCCGGAGTCCTACCGACGGAGTACGCAACCCATCGTCGTGTCCAATCCGGATACGGTGGGTAGCGGGATGCTGGTCGGCGAATCGGGGACGATGGGGGAGCTCTGGATCCGATCCTTCTTCAACGACTCTCTGGGTGAGGCCGAGATGTTGCAGGCCACGACAGGTTGGGCGGGCGACATCTATACGGTCTGGAGCCGTCGCGAGGGTTTGGCTCTGTCGTCACTCTTTGTCATGGACTCCAAACAGGATGCGATTGAGTTACGTGATGGCCTGTCGCATTGGGCCCTCAACGTTTTTGCATTGGCGGCCGGTCGGTCCGATCACAAAGGAGTTGTGTTCGAGGGCGATGGCTATGTGTACGTCGCCCAGGTGGATGACGAGGTTTTGTTTGTAGCGTCTCCCGATCGAACCCTTGGCGAGAAGGTTCGCGAGCAGTTCTGGCCCCGTTACTGAGTCCCGGCCTCCAGGACACGCCGGTAGAGCTCGTTCTTGGAAACCCCGAGAAGGTCGGCAACGGTCCGAACAGCTGATGCCTGTGTAGATCCTTTGGCTACCTCATGCTTCACCGCATCGACTGCCTGCTGCCAATCGACCGCGGCAGGCGCCGCACCATTGATGACCACCGTGAATTCGCCGCGGGGTTCTTGGGAGGTCCAGTGTTCGATGGCTTCAGCAACCGTGCCCCACCACAGTTCTTCATACATCTTGGTCAATTCCCGGGCTACAAAGATCTCACGATCCGCTCCGAGGGCTTCCGCAAGATCTGCCATGTCGGCGAGCAACCTCTTCGGCGAGCAAAACAGGACAACCGCTCGAGGTTCCCCCGCCAGGGTCTTGATGCGCTCGGTGCGCTCATGTCCCTTGCGTGGCAAGAAACTCTCAAACACGAAGCGGTCTCCCATGCCCGAGAGGGCGACCGCCGCGGTCACCGCGCTGGGCCCTGGCACGACCGATATCGTCGCACCGATTTCACGCGCTACCCGCACCGCTGAGATTCCGGGATCTCCTATGGCCGGCATTCCGGCATCGGTGAGCAGTGCGACAGTTTTCTCTGCTTCGAGATCGCTCTGCAATTCGGTTGCCCTGAGTTCTTCGTTGCCGACGAAGTATGAGCGGACACGGGTGGAGGCCCCGGCAGCGTTCAAGAGGATTTGAGCCCGGCGGGTGTCTTCGGCGTACACAACGTCTGCCGTCCCCAGAATCCGCCGCAACCGATCGGATACGTCTTCGAGGTTTCCGATCGGAGATCCGCACAACCAGAGCGTTCCGGTCATCCCAACAGTTCCACTCTTGTATCGACCGGTGGAGGGGGCATCCCTACCCACTCTGCAATCGACACAGCCTCTCGACGGACATAGATCCGATTGGGTGCGAGTGAGCCTGAGTCGATGACCCGTCCGGTTTCGTCGAGGGCGGCGACCGAGATCGTCCTACCTACGAAGAAGGTATGGACGCTTTTCGACCGGAACGCAAGGGCGGCGCCGTCACGTGGGTTTCGCCCCAGACCAATAAGACGTCGGCGAAAACCACGGGCAACTCGAACGGAACGCGCTTGCCCGGTATGGTGAGATTCCATACCTCCACCCTATGCCACAACCCTCACCGGGTATAGGGCTACGGTGCTGCGAGCTCCGAACGACAGGCCGCACACACTCCGCGTCCGCGGTAGTGGGTTACGCCTTCGGTCGACCCGTCGAACACGCATACGTCTTCGAGTTTGCGAAGCAAAATGTTCGGACCTTCAACCCAGATCGAGAGTTCGTCGCCCTCTTTGATGTTGAAAAGCCTTCGGGTCTCTGCAGGTACGACGAGCCTTCCCAACTCGTCAACCTTTCGTACGATGCCGGTATCCATGCCCTCTCCTGTGCGAGTGGTAATGATCGAACTGGTCCAGGAGCGAGCTAAAACGCGGCTCGCGGACCGACCCAACCCTATCTGCCGGATGGGTATTCGGGGCGGGGTTCTTGAATTATCCCAAATCATCTGAGCTGTACTATTGCCCGGATGTCACACATCCTGGTAGCCGTGGCCTGGCCGTACGCCAACGGTTCTCTCCACCTCGGCCACCTGGCCGGCGCCTATCTGCCTGCTGATATCTTCGCCAGATACCATCGTCTTGCCGGCAACGACGTGCTGATGGTTTCCGGAAGCGACGCCCATGGCACCCCGATAACCGTCCGTGCCGAAACCGAGAACACGACGCCCGAGGCCATCGTGGATCGTTTCCACCCCGAGTTTCTCGGATATTGGCGTGACCTGGGAATCTCGTTCGATCTCTTCACGGTGACCAACAATCAGAATCACACGGACGTCACCCAGGACGTGTTCCTGCGATTGCTGGAGCAGGGATTTCTTGTCAAGAAGACCTCAGATCAGTTCTATGACGCGGCGGCCGAGCGCTTCCTGCCAGACCGTTATGTCGAGGGAACCTGTCCCCATTGCGGCTACGAGCACGCTCGCGGTGACCAATGTGACAACTGTGGGCGCACGTTGGACCCGACTGACCTCATTGACCCCCGGTCAAAGTTCACCGGGGTGGCTCCTGAGATCCGGGCCACGGAACATTTTTACCTGACGTTGTCGACGCTGGAGCCCCGCATCAAGGAATACCTCGACAGCCGGGTTGGCTGGCGCAACCATGTCCTCAACTGGGCCAAGGGTTTTGTGGCCGAAGGACTACACGATCGCGCCATCACACGCGATATGGATTGGGGGGTACCCGTCCCGGTTGATGACCTGGGACCCGGCAAGCGCATCTACGTATGGTTCGACGCTGTGATCGGATACCTGTCGGCTGCCAAGGAGTGGGCTGCCATCCAGGGAACTCCCGACGCGTGGAGAGACTGGTGGGAAGATCCGGATGCTCGCTCGTTCTATTTCGTGGGCAAGGACAATATTCCGTTTCACGCGGTCATCTGGCCCGCCATGTTGATCGGCTACGGCGGCTTGAACGTACCGACCGATGTGCCTGCCAACCAGTACGTCACCTTCAAGGGTCAGCAGGCATCAAAGAGCCGGGGAGTCGGAGCTTCCATCAATGACTATCTGAGTTGGTTGGAGCCCGATGCTCTGCGATACGCAATCGCCGCCAACCTGCCCGAGCAGTCAGACACCGACCTCACGGACGAAGATCTCGTTCGCCGCATCAACGAGGAATTGGTCGCCACCTGGGGGAACCTCGTCAATCGCGTCACCAGCCTGATCGCTCGCAACTTCGACGGGAACGTGCCCGAGCCCGGTACCTTGCAGGAATTCGATCAGGCAACCCTGCTAGGTGCAAGAGAATCGCTCGAGGCTGTTTCCGAAGCCATTGAAGCCGTTGAGCTGAGGGCCGGCCTGCGCGCCGCGATGGAAGCAGCCGCTTCTGTTAATGCATACTTGAGTCACACAGAACCGTGGAAGGTCGTCAAAGATGACCCGGCTCGAGCGGCCACGATCCTGTTTGTGGCGATCAACGCGGTGGCCGCAATCAACGTGTCGTTGGCGCCTTACTTGCCGGTCACTTCGGAACGTGTGGCCGGCGACCTGGGGATCGACTCTCTCTCATGGCAAGCGCCTGTCATCGAACCGGGCACATCTCTCGCCGCGCCCAAACCGCTGTTTCGGAAAGCAGAGCTGCCCGGGTAAATGTGGGTCGACACGCATTGCCATCT
>JAHEJY010000118.1 GCA_024638625.1 Actinomycetes bacterium | reverse complement strand
GCAACACCATCGCAACGAGATCCGCAAGCTCCGCTCACTCTCTGCGTCCGACTCAGACCACAATATACCTAATCTCGCCACGTGTGACCACTATAAGTGTTCAGACTCAGGCTGCTGCAGCTTGCGTCGCACCGCCGCAAGAGCAGAGGGATCAGACGAACTCGAACCGAGGTATTGCCAGGTAAACCGGACGAATCCGATTGGATGGGCGAGCCGTTTTTCCGCACGGCTGACCGCAGAGTAGGTCGCCCATGATCTGATCAAAGCCGCGAGCGTCGAATCTGGATCTAGCCGTGCCAGAATGCGGCTTCGCGTCGCCTCACCCCGGCCGGGAACGGGCGAGGCCAGCGATTCGAAGATACCCTCAGGCACCTCGCATCCGATTTCGCGCTGCACAAATCGAAGAATGCCACGCAACGGAAGCGTCATCTCAAACAATGTCGAGAGACTGGCCAGCTGTTCAGAATGTCTTGGCAGCCAGCCGTCTTTGATGATCAGCGCCACATCCAACCACCAATGCGTCCCGGCTTTGCCATTCCTCAGCGTATGAGCAACGACATGGATCAGCTGCTCAGCCTGACCTAGTCGCTTCAATACTGAAGAATTGTCGGAAACGGGCCTCACCCCAAGCCACAGCGCGTCGTCGAACGCATCGGCGACATAACCGCCGAGGGCATGCCAGTGCAGATCGATATCGACTCCATCCGACCTCACGAACTGAGCACTCGCACGTGTTCGTAGAACCGCATCGGTGAGCTCCACCGCCGGATGGAAGCCCTGGCCGGCCAACATCGCCGCTGCCGTCATTGCATCTGTCGGACGCACCAGGATATCGAGGTCGAACATGGGCCGTGTTCCCGGATGAGGGTAGGCACTGGACGCGAGAGCAGCACCCTTGAGCATGACACTCTCGATCCCAAGACCGGCCAGACTCTCCATAGCGTCCTCGGCAGCGGTCAGAAGACGTTGATTGTTGCCGCTCGTACTCGAGAATGCCGCGGCCGCATCCGGCAGATCGTTCATCGGCACTCCCAAAGACTTCAGGTTGAAGAAAACCAGAGGTAGCAAGCTCCATGACGCGTAGGACCGGAGAGCGGCCGCGATGTCTACTGTTGCCCAGGAGTCGATGGCGCGGTCATCGTCCAGGAGCGCCGCTCGGAGGAGTGCTCGCTCCTCGTCGTTGGGCCAGAAGGGCGGGACAAAGGAGTAATCCGGGCCCGTCACGTCGTGCATGCGCAGAACAGCCTATCCAGAGAAGTTGTCCGACTCGTGGAGCTCTCCAATCCCCACCAATACTCTTATCCCATGGTGATACGCCGATGGCTCAATCGATTCAGAATGTTCGTGACGGGCCTTGACGCTCGGGATCGCAGAATCCTGTTGCGCGCCCTTTGGCTGCTTCATGCAACTCGTATCGGTTTTCGCCTCTTTGGCTTTCAGCGAATTCAGCATTGGCTGATCGAGTCGCCTGCCCATACGAATCGGATTGATCCTCAAACGGCTATTGACGCCGCACATCGGACGGCGGTTGTCGTTGCCGTCGCATCGAAGTATTCGGTCGGCACTCCAAACTGTCTGTCCAGGTCTCTCACGGCCGCGGCCCTATTGGCGAGGATGGGAATCACATCCGAAATCCAACTCGGGGTCAAGAGAACGCCCGCCGGCCCGATATTCCACGCATGGGTAGAAGTCGACGGTCAGGTGATCAACGACGACCCGGAGGTAGCCTCGGAGTATGCGCCCTTCGGGGGCGACGCAGACGGCAAAGTGTTCGACTGAAGGCAACACGACCAAGAGGATGATCCATGGGTGAAACCAGCATCGACGAATCCAAGAACATCGTGCTCGCATCCGACGCCCTCCTACAGGAACTGTCAGACGGCGAAGCCGTGATCCTCCATATGGGCAGCGAGGTCTACTACGCACTCGATGGGATTGCTCTGAGCATGTGGAAGGCCATCGGCGATGCCGGCTCCCTCGGCGAAGCACGAGAACAACTGTCAGCCATGTATGAAGTCGATGCGCAAACCCTCGCGCGCGACCTGGATGACCTGGTCCGCGAGCTCGAAGAGCGAGGGCTCGTCGAGATCGTCTAGGGGCCGCCTGGCCTGGGGATCGGCATGCTCAAGAGCGTCGTCTGGTCGAATCTCTGCTTGGCTTCGCCAGATTCATCAAACAACGTTGTGGTCCACCGCCAGCCATATCCGCCGCTCAGCCCTTCGACACTTCGGGCCTCGATATCAACAGTGAGCCGGTCACCATCGTCGGCACGAATATCTTCAAGAAACGGATAGTAGGCGCGCCGATACGTTTCGGCGATCCGCTCCGGCCCACCGGGTCGCGACGGTCCGCTGGTGAAATCGGCGTCTTCCGAGAGTATTGCTTCAAACCAGATGCACAATCCGGTAGCAATCACACCAGCCGGGGCGTCCCAGGTTGCCGTACCGGATGTGCTGGTGTCCGAAATGGTCCCGTATTCGAGTGTTGACCAGAGCCGGGGTTCAGCTATGAGATCGTCCGCACCGATGCTGGGGGCGCTTGTGATATTGCGAACGTACTTGGCTCCCGCAGCGAGGTCGATTCCGTGGAAGTCGTCTGACCAGACGGTATACGGTTCGCCGAGAGCGGAGGGCCCGACCGGGGCACACCAGAGTTCGTCGCGCAGAGGTATCAACGTCCCACCCGGACGCAAAAAGCGGCGACGGGCATCGCTGATCGATTCGATATGGCCCTGATAGAGCGGCGTCACTCCTCTCAAATCGGACACAATCACGTCAACTTGTTCAGGAAGATCGATTTCGGTGCTGAATGCCTGCAGGAACTCAATCTGATCCAATCGGCCGTTGACCCTCGCCAACTCCCTGGCCAATTCGATAGACGGATTGGCGTCGACGGCATACACCCTGGCCGCTCCGTAGTCGCACGCCTTCAGCGCAAAGAACCCCGGCCCCGTACCGAGGTCGAGAACTATCGAACCGGGCTTGATAGCCGATTCCAACGCCTGAAGATATGCGCCGACCCGGCCTTTGTCGGCCAGCATGTCCCCAAAGTGAAGAAGGTTATATTCGCCCACGAACGTCTCTCTCGATCGTTTCCAACAGCGGCACGATGCCCTCCATGCGCGAAGGGTAGGAAAGACGGGTGACCGCCACCTGATCCACCAGCTTCGCCAAAATCGGGAGGCGCCCCTCGTTGACACCCAGACCACCCAGGACCAGCCCTGCAAATGAGGTGCGAAGGATATGGGCCATCGCCTCGCTCGAGGAGGCTGCACTGTGGGTGATACCGGCGACCTCGTCTGACCGATCGAGAATGTAGATTCTCGACAACGGAGCAGGTGTTTCTCGCATCGTTCCGACCCCTCCGGGCCCGATCGGCACCCGTACCTTGTCGAATTCGTGATGCACCTGAGGCAATCCGTCCGGGTCCAATCCGAAGATCCTTGCCGTTTCCGGCCACATCCGCATTTGGGGATATCCCGGGTGAGCAATGAACCCGTCTGCTGACTCGTCGATAGCGAGCACATCGTCGGTGAGCAACTGATGCCCGCGAACACTCAACGACGCGGCGAGCGTGCTCTTGCCCGCCTGGTTCAATCCGACAAACGCGACCGCATGGCCGTCGATGGTGACAGCTGCCGCATGCAAAGCAATCGTGCCCATCATTTCGAGCCAGCTACTCATGATGATTCCGAGAAAGTAGATCTCGGTCAGAAATGACCAGTCATAGTCGGTCACCTCAAAGAGAATCTCCCCCGTTGACAACCGGAACCGGGTGGCACCCGTGAAGTCGAAAACGAACGATTCCTGGGGTCCCTGGTACACATACAACTCAGCTTTGCCATCATACAGAGGGGGTTCCGTCTGGAATACGAGTTCGAAGTCGGGGTTCGGTAGCAGTGGTTTCGGCGATACACCGAAACACAGGTTCGGTTCGGCCGAAGACGCCAGCAGCTTGTTCGCAAAGGGAAAATCTGATGCCAGGGTGCTGCCGTAGAGGAGGTGTCGTTTCATGGCGATTCGCAGTTCACAGCGGCCGATTCTTTGACAGATGCATCGAGATCAAGAACCTAGTTTGGTGGCATGGCAGGGATTGGCGGCATCGTGGATCTGCATGACAGGCCGATCGACCCGTCGCTGGTCGACCGCATGATCGCGGCCGCAACCAATCCTGGGGACGGTCAGATTGTCCGAGACGGCAAGTCCGGGCTCCAGGCCTACTCGATACCCATTGCCGTGGAGCAGCCATCGCTCACCTGGTCCGAAGATGGCGCAATCGTCGTGGTGGCCGATGCCAGGTTGGATTCGACACCGGCGGTACAGAGTTTCGGACAAGCATTGATCGCGGACTATCAACGGCACGGCAGCCTGACCCTTGCGTCGCTCGATGGTGACTGCGCGATCCTGCTCGCCGACATCGAGAAAAGCCTCGTTTTGGCCGCCCGCGATCCGATGTCCCTGCGTCCTCTGGTCTTTCATTACGAGGATGGCCTTTTGCTTTTCGCAAGCGAGCCGACCCACATCCTTGCGACCGGTCTCGTTCCCAGGCGAATCAATGAGCACGCGATCGCCGGCCATCTCGCCGGAGGTGTTCTAGATCTCTCCTGGACATTCTTCGCCGGTATCGACCAGGTCAAACCCGGCCACATCGTCACGATCAATCGAACCGGCGTGATGTCCAAGCCGTATTGGAGCCTCACGGCCGCAGAAGGCCCACCGCCGGACGAACAGGAGGCAGCCGCCGAACTCGCACGTCTCCTCCAGAAATCGGTCGAGGAGCGACTTCCGGTTCAACGGGCGGGCGTCATGCTCAGCGGAGGTCTCGATTCGGCATCCCTGGCTGCCGCGGCAGCTACCGTCCGCGACCGACATGGGCTCCCCGCCGGCATCCAGGCCTGGAGCTTCGCGTATACCGATACCCCCGAAGCAGATGAGCGAGCGGTGAGCGCTCCGCTCGCTTCGGCGCTCCGAATCCCGGTTGTCGATGTGGATGCCGAGCTCGCGCCACCTTTGTCGAGATTTCCGGAGGGTCCTGACGAGAACGATCCGCTCTATGGACACTACGAGCCGCTGCTCGTCCACACCATTGGTTTGGCAGCCACCGCCGGCGTCGAATCGATGATGCTCGGCAATCGAGGGGATCTGGTGGTCGGTTCTGACATCTACGATTTCTGGGCGCTTCTGAGGGAGGGCGGATGGTCTGGTCTCTCGAACGAATTGATGTTCATGGGTCGACAGACGGCAAGAGAAGCGCTCTGGCTCGACTTCGTCCGTCCCGGGATAGTCGATCGCCTGCCTCTCCCCATTCGACGAATCGCCACAGCGACCCGCCCGAGGGTGTGGGAGGGATGGATGAACCCTGCATTCACCGAAGCGACCGGAATGGCTCACCTCATGATCGATCACCTGCCGGCATCGCCCCAGACCGGACCTGTCGGCCGCAGGTATCGGAGCATCCTGTCTCCCTTTCAAATGCGGGTGGCCACCTGGATGCAGCGAATGCATACTCGCCTAGGAGTCCGCTTCGTGGACCCCTGGGCCGACGTCGACCTGATCAGTTTCATTCTCGGACTTCCGCCCGGTCTGGTCCAGACCCCGGGCGACCCGAAGCACATATCCCGCCTCGCTTTGGAGACGATGGCTCCTGGAGAGTTGGCGGCACCGTTGTCGAAAACCATCCCGCTGCCGTATGTCGATCAGCACCTCCGAGGAATGGCATCCGAGCAGGTCCTCGAGCTCATGTCGGGCATGGAATCGCAGGCCCGGGGTTACGTCGGGGAGAGCGGTTTACGCTCGCATTTCGCGGCATTCTGCTCAGGAGCTCCCCTGGACGGCAACTTTTGGGCCGCCCTGAGTCTGGAAATGTGGCTGAGAAACTTCTGGTGAGCGGCCTTTCCTCGATATCATGCAGAGCACATCTACAAGCAGAAACGGCGGTTGCAACCGTCACGGGTGTGAGTACACTTACCACCAAGAGCGCGAAAAAGGGGCGACTTTTGACTGAGAAGAAGATATATGCCAAACCAACGATTGAGCGGCTGGGCTCCATCGCCGAACTGACCCAGAACGGCCAGACCAACCCGGGCACTGACCCTTCGTTCGGCAGCAGCATGGGTATGGGCGAACCGGGCAACTAGCCCGATCCAGCTAGATTCCG
Organism: Actinomycetes bacterium; assembly: GCA_024638625.1. Lineage (GTDB taxonomy): Bacteria > Actinomycetota > Acidimicrobiia > Spongiisociales > SHLN01 > JABDOU01. The sequence goes on along the minus strand of JAHEJY010000118.1, from coordinate 1,291 downwards.
GGCGTGGTTTCTTTCCACACCGATCTAGCGCGTTTCGAGCCTCTTCCCATCGTGGATGGAGCTTGTTTCCATGGCCAGTTCGCGAAATCCGATTCCGGTCGACTGCGACAGCTTGCTCTAGGGCTGCAAGCAAGCCCCATCCTTTCTGAGATGAGCAACCCGGCCATTGTCGTGCGGGAGTCCGGCGACCGGGGCATTGGCTTGATCGGAACCTTCGATGACGTCGACCGCTCCAGAATCGAAGCGTTGCGCTGGCAACTCACACATGTCGTCCCTCATACGACATACATCGGCTACGACGATTTCGAGCACGCCTGTCTGGTTCTCTCCACCCGACTCAGGGAATCGCTCGGCGATGATCTCAGCCGCTACCGGCTCACAGCGATCCCGAGGGGCGGTTGGTTCGTGCTTGGCGTCATGTCCTATCTCCTCGACTTCGACGAAGACTCTGTCGACGACGACGCTCCGACCATTGTGCTCGACGACGTTGCCTACTCGGGAGATCGATTTGCCCGATACCTGGACTCCAATCCCGCCAGAGATTCGACGCCCGATATCGTCTTCGCGCCGGTTTTCTCCGCCGCCGAACTGAGGGCATCAATCGAGCAGTCCGAAAGCCGGGTGATTGCTGCGGTCAGCGCAAACGACCTCATGGACCACGCCCCCGACCGCATGGGCGCCGAATACGAGTCCTGGCGCGTGATGTGGTCTGAACACGATCCGCGATACTGGGATGGCCAGCCTGATCACGTGGCCTTTCCATGGAACGAGCCCGATATCCGATTCTGGAACGGAGCCCTCAGCGAAAGCGAAAGTGGTTGGCGTCTTATTCCACCGAGTCATTGTCTCAAGAACCGGGCCGGCCCGACGCCCATCCAGGTCGTCCCCGAATGGAACGGCGACGTGCGTTTGGCAGACGACACGATCTACGGGACCATCGATGGAGTGGTCGTTGCGGCAGGAGGCGGCGACATGTTCAGATTCACCGGTTCCGCTGCTTCCATTTGGAATCTGCTCGCGGCCCATGAATCTGCATCGGCCGCGGCAACGGCGCTTTCCGCTGAGTACGCAATCGAAGTAGAGGTCGCAGTCGCCGATGTCGATGAGTTCGTCGATAGCCTCGTCGACGCCGGCGTGCTCACAAAACACGGCTGAGACAGCCGGCGCAGTCGGAACATCCGTACAATCGTCGGATGGATCGGCCAACCTCAATTGCGACCGCCATCGCAGGACTACCAGGCGCTTATCAACCGGCCGACCTCGTTGTCGTCAATGATGCCATCGTCCGCGT
>JAHEJY010000117.1 GCA_024638625.1 Actinomycetes bacterium | reverse complement strand
TTATTGCTGTCTCACCGTCGGGTGGACCGATCGAAACCATCGCGGCCGGCCTCGATATCAACGCCCGTCACATCGGAACCATGACGGGAGACCGCATCGACATCGGCGGTTCCGATACCGATTTGGCCACGGCGACGCTCGTCTGGCGGTCTGCCATCGAGTCATCCGTGTCTAGCTGATGTCGGGTGAAGCAACCGACCCGACGATTGAACGGGGGTCGGCGGCGCCGTGGGCCACACCGTCTTTGATGTCGATCATTTGGGCGTGGCCGTAGTGCTCGTCGTGGTGGCGTCGGGTTCGGTGGCCTTTCAGGCGGATGTCGTCCCAGGCAGTGGGAGCGTCTTCTTCGAACGCGATAGCGAGTCCGCTCGGGTCTTCCCAGGTGTCGAATCCCATGGTGTTGGTCGGCGCCAGTACCCAGCGGGCGGCGGCAATGGCATCTCCGGCGGTTTGTCCTGAATGGAGGATTCGGGCCAGCAACTGGAGGAGGATCTGGGGCTGGCTGTCCCCGCCCATCGTCCCGAGCAACGTCCGCAATTCGGCTGAGGGCGTTGTAACCAGCGCCGGCGACAAGGTATGCCGGGGCCGTCGTCCTGGCAGGTATTCGGCCGGGTGGCCCTCCTGGAGCGAGAATCCGATGGCGCGATTCTGGAGGAACACGCCGATCTCGGGGATCGTGATCCTCGTACCGAAGCCGTTGGCGTTGGACTGAATAAGAGATACCCCCATTCCTGCGGCGTCGAGGGCGGCGAGGAATATCGTGCCTCCGTTCGAATAGGCGTCTCCCAGATCCGCGGCGGCATCCGGGTCGATGCGCTTGCGACGCTCACGAAGCCGGTCAGGGTCAAGTAGGGCGTTTCCGTCAGCCATGTCGTTCAATACGTCGTCCCGGTCAAAGCCGGCCACCCGGGCCGCCTCGACGAGAAGGTGTACCCACGCTGGATCCTCCGGATCGGTCGGCAGGTCGAGCCCGGAGGCAATCGAGGCGCCGGCCAGCGTCAAGTACCCCTGCGAATTTGGAGGCGTTGTCCACAGCGTGTGGCCCCATGCTTCCAGGGAGAGCGGCCGTTCCCATGTGGCCTGGTTCTGGGCGAGGTCGGCCTCCGTGAAGAGATCTCCACTGACCCGTATCAGACCTTCGCCGAACTCACCGCCATACCAGGCTTCCCGTCCACCGGAAGCGATCGCCTCGAGCGACCGCGCCAGACCCTCGCGTTTCACGAGAGAGCCCATGGCGCGAAACGGATCTGCCCCTGGCACTCCGGCGATGAGCGGAGCATCCTCGATCAACAACGGCGACGGAGCAAAACCATCCCGGGCGCATCTGATGGCCGGCTCGAACACGTCCCCCGGGTTGTTTGTTCCGTATCGATCCAGCAACGTCATCCAGCCGTCGACGCAGCCGGGCACGGTGACCGCCCGGACATCATGAAAGGGCGGTACGTGCGTATGTCCCTCGGCCCGCAACCGTGCTGCGTCTGCACCTGAGCCGGCGCGACCGGTTGCGTTCAGGCAGCCAGGTGCCTCGCCAGGGAGGTATACCAGCGCCCACAGGTCACCTCCCATGCCGCACATGTGTTGAGCGGTGACAGTCAGGACCGCGCTGGCCGCGACCGCGGCATCGACGGCATTCCCACCCTGGGCCAGGATCGACGCACCGGCCCGGGATGCGACATCATCGACCGTCGCGATCAGGCCGTCGGAGCTTTCGGCGGTTAAAGCCATGGGTTAGTTCGTGCTCGGCGGCATTGCGCCAGCTTAGAACCGGCTAGGCGAGGCTGTTCTGAGGTCCACCGGTGCCCACCCGCACGCGGTTTCTCGTGATCCGGCTGGTAGCGATGATGAGAGCGCTGCCGATGATCAGCATCAGCATCGCAAGGTTGAAGATCACGTCCGAATTCATACCGGTAGCAGGAAGGATGTCGCCGGCGATGGCGATGTCGACCCCACCTGAAGCAAGTCCCGGGAGGACCTCGATTGGAGCACTCTGTCCCCCGGACGGGCTGATGATCGTTCCTCCGGTTGGAGCGACGGGCACGATGACGTATGTGCCGGGCGGCACCGAACCAAACGAGTACGAACCACTCGAGTCGGTCGCTGTGGTAGCGACAACGCTGCCGGTCGCGGGATCAACCAGATTGACGGTGACTCCGGGAACCGGCGATTCACCCGTGTCCCGAGATCCGTTGCTATTGGTGTCGTTGAATGCTGTTCCGCCAGAGATTGACCCGTTTGCTGCGACCGTCGTGAACATCCCCAGGTCCCAGGTCAGATCGTTTTCGCCAGGGTCGAGGGTCGTCACTGTCGTCATGGCGGTGGCCGGGTCGACATCTGAATCAGCCGCGTCGTCAACGCCGGCGTCAACGGGTGAAACCGAGTACCCGGCCGGGATCGTGAAGGTGAGTTGATAATCGCCTGGCGTCAGATTGTCGAAGAGATAATTGCCGTTGGGGTCCGAGGTTGTGCTTGCGAGAGGAGTGAGATCGGGAAGGGCGAGTACGACAGTGACGCCCGCAACGCCGACCTCACCCGGGTCCTGAACGCCATTCTGATTGGTGTCGAACCACACCCTGTCGCCGATCGAGGCCATGGCGCCAAGGGTCAGCGACGCTATGTCGTGGTCGTCTTCATCCACGACACCGGGGTCGTTGATTTCGTCATCGACCGTGGGATCGTTGCCTTGAATCGCATCCGGGATCGAATCGATGTCCGCGCCGTCATCTGCGGAGATCTCGGCGAAGTTGGTGAGCACGCTGCCGCCAAAGGCCGGATCCACCGTGAGGACGATGGACACGGTGGTTGAGGCCGAAGGAGCAACCGGGCCCGGCAGGGTGATGGTAGGTATGGCGCCCGTGGTCCAGGTCGGGTTCTTGGAGGGGTCGAATAGGAAACCCGGCTGTACATAATCGCTGATCTCTACCGCAGTCGCCGGCGCTCCCCCCTGGTTGAACACCTCGATGACGAAGGGAACGTCCGAACCGGGAACGGCAGGCCCGACGTAGGCAGGATCTACCGTCAGCCGGAGAGCAAGGTCATACGTAGTCGTGAAACCAAAGTCGAACGAGTGGTCGTTGGCACCGGAACGCCCCGTTGTCATGATCACGCCCGGCAATCCGCCCGCCAGTATTCCTCCGTCTGAGTCGTTGATGTCGGTACCCGATGCCGAGTCCTGCGTCGTGAGGGTGAGGCCGGTCAGAGCCGCTCCCGACAAGCGAATCTCATAGCTGGTCTCGGGCTGAACCCCGTCGGTTTCGCCGAAGTAGTAGTGGCCGGCTGCATCGGTGGTTGTAGTCGCGATGAGGGTTCCACTGATCGAGTCATAGAGCTCGACGGCCACGGATCCGATGGGTGCCTCGCCCGGGTCCTGGACACCGTCACCGTCGGCATCTAGCCACACATAGTTGCCGATCTCGATCGGGGCCGCGGTGCAGATAGCGTGGAGGTCACCCAGGCCGTTCGATTTCGCGAATGTGGGGCTCGAATCCCCGTCCGTATCGAAGACCCGGTACGCCTGGGTTCGGGCGCCCGTTGCATTGTCGAGCCAGACGAAACCGCCGTCGTTGTAGAAGCCAGGGATGAAGACGGGATCCCAGACCACGGTGGCGACACTGGTTTGGCCAGGAATCTGCGCAATCCCCCCGGCCGTGATGTCTTCCGCATCGAGGTAGTGGTCTTCGAAGTAGTACTCGCCCCCGCCCGGGCCGCTGTTGCCGAGCCCCGCAGTCGTTATCGATCCGCAGGTGGCGCCTGACTCGAGTGTCCAGCCGCTCGTCGGGTTTCCACAGGCTCGCAGGATGTCACCGAAGCCCTGGCCCCGGTAGATGTCGGTGGTGTTGGTCTCGGTCGGGTCCACACCGCCGAGCTCGCTGCCGAACTGATCTCCGGTCCGGTCCCTGATGCCGAGGATCATATCGTCGCCATCGAAGTCGATATCGGTTAGCCAGGCCTGAGGCACGACGGTGGTGTCGATGCCGGGATCCGGGTCGATACTGGCCGGCTTATTGGCCCAGCCGAACCAGGGGTTCCAGGCAGTGAAGCCAGGGTGCGGGTAGGCAACCGGGTCGATGGGTGCATCCAGGACCGGAGCAGGATTGATGGTCCCGCCGTCGAAGGCAAGCACATGGATCGACATGTCGGTCTGCAACTGGCTGGTTTCGCCCGAGCAGGTGACGCCGATGTACACAATGCCGTCGTGGACGCCCAGGCCGAATGGGCGGGCGTCGGCTGCGACGGCACAGGCTCCGGTTGGTATCGGATAGGCCGTCTGGACGAGGGGGGTGGCGACCGGGATCGCCACGAGCGATTTTGTTGCGAGGTTGATCGTATACAGCGTCTGGTCATCGTCGGAGATGTCGAGATCGCCGAGGCCGAGGCCACCGATGAGATCGAAGGAGTTGTTGTCGAAAAAGAAGTTGGTTGTCGCATTGGGATGGGGGTTCACGCCCGTGCCCGGCACATCGACGAACGGAGAAACAGCTCCCGACGTGCCATCGATGCGATAGATCGTGCCCGGTGAATCGGTAGAACCGAATCCGGCGTGTCGTTTGAGAAACGATGCCACGAACACATCGCCAGTCGTCCGTTCGTGAGCTATGCCGAACGTCGACCCCACCTCAGCGATCGTGGCCGGATACGCGGACGCCGGTGAGTCGTGAGCCGCCTCCGTGGACGCCGGCAGACCGGGTCCGCCGGAGAAGGCCGGATCGAGCGGTGAGTCGCCGGGCTGGTAGGTGTACCCGCTGTTGTTGGCAAACCGGACCAGGGCGCCGGCACTGATCCCGGTAGAGGGCCCCTCGATGAAGCAGCTCGAAACAAGGTCAGGGTTGGTTTGACAGTATTCACCCGGGTTGGCGACGCCGACATTCAGGTTGCAGGACGCCGGCGCACCCTGGGTCGTGGTGAAAACCGTCGTCAGTGAGCCGGCCCCCCGCGGACCGGGCTCGAGATGAGCAGGCAAGCCGGTGACCTCGACCCGAACCGTGGCACCATCGCCGACGGTCAGACTCCAGGCCCCGACCGCATCGGTTGTGGTATTGGCCACGGCCGAACCGGCCACGTCGTATGCCGTGACTGTCAGCCCCGATTGCCCGGGTTCGGTCGACCCGGGGGTGCCGTCGCTGTTGTAATCGCGATACACGACGCCGGCGATGTCCGCCACACCACATCCCACGTCTGCAGCTTGTGACGGATGTGCCATGAGCAGGAGCGTCAGGGCGGCGAGGCAGAAGGCTGTCGCCAAAGCAATCGGTTGCCTGGTCGCAGTCCAGCCAGAAGTTATCAAGGGGGTCTCTCCTCTGCGGATCCCGGGGAGCCGCGGGCGATGATACATAGGTATCGACCGCCGCGCTGTGCCGGTTTACCTTTTGGCTCGCCTCCAGAAGTGTGGGCTGCCAAAGCGCGAAAACCGTATTTCCATACGTAGATGTGGCCTCAGGCGCAGCTCCTACACTCCGGCCGTGATTGGCGGAGGTTCGATGCTGCAGTCCGAGATCTTGGGTTCTACCGGTTGGTTGGACGACGTCGGCCTTGTTCAAAAGGTGGGTGAATCCTGTGGCGTCTTCGGCGTTTACGGGCCCGGCCTCGATGTCGCCCGGCTCACCTATTTCGGTCTGTTCGCTCTGCAACACCGGGGTCAGGAGAGCGCAGGAATCGCGGTTTCCGGAGGCACCGGGGTCACGGTGTACAAAGACCTCGGCCTCGTCGCCCAGGTTTTCGATGAGCAACGACTGGCAGGCCTTGATGGGCACCTTGCGATCGGCCACAACCGGTACTCGACAACGGGTTCGGGCAGTTGGGAGAATGCCCAGCCGAGCTATCGCGCCATCGGCGAACGGACCATTGCACTTTCGCATAACGGCAATCTGTCGAACACGTCTTCGCTGGCCGACGATCTGGGTGTTCTCCAGGAAACGATGTCGGATTCTGAGCTGATGACCGAGGCGATAGGTAGGGAGTTGGACCGGACCGATTGGGATCGGGCTTTGAGCACGGTGCTTCCGATGTTCGAGGGCGCCTTCTCCTTGACGATCATGGATGACGATCACCTGATTGGCGTGCGCGACCCGCTCGGGTTTCGTCCGCTGGTGCTTGGTCGCATCGACGGCGGCATGGTGCTCGCATCCGAGACCTGCGGATTAGACATCATCGGTGCCGACTTCATCCGCGAGATCGCCCCGGGCGAGGTCATCATCATCGGACAGGACGGGGTACGCAGCATCCATCCATTCAAGAATGTGAAGCAGCGGACCTGCGTCTTCGAGTTTGTGTACTTCTCACGTCCCGACAGCACCATGTCAGGCCAGAGCATCCACGCTGCTCGACGCCGTATGGGAGAACGCCTGGCTGCAGAACACCCTGCCGACGTGGACGTCGTGATTCCGGTTCCCGAGAGTGGCATACCCGCTGCCCAGGGTTTTGCCGCTGCTGCCCGAATCCCTTATGTGGACGGTTTGGTGAAGAACCGCTACATAGGCCGTACGTTCATCAACCCGACCCAGCAGATGCGTGATCAAGGCGTCCGCATGAAACTCAACCCCATTACCCAGGAGCTCGAAGGTAAACGCGTCGTGCTGGTTGACGATTCGATCGTGCGGGGGAGCACTACCCGGCAGCTCATTTCGATGGTGAAGAAGGCCGGCGCCAATGAGGTTCACCTCCGGGTCTCATCTCCCCCGTATAAGTGGCCGTGCTTCTACGGCATGGATACAGGACGACAGGAAGAACTCATCGCCTCGCGCATGACGGTGGAAGAAATCGCTGATTTCCTCGAGGTCGACTCTCTTGGCTACCTGTCCATGGATGGGCTGCTCGAAGCCACTGCCGTAGATCCCAATAGGTTCTGCACCGCTTGCCTAACGGGCGACTACCCGACCGAGATTCCCGATATGCGATCGACCGGCGCGCCATCGACATGACCGCGTACCGCGAAGCCGGTGTCAACATCGCTGCGGGTGAGGCGCTCGTCGATCTCATCAAGGATGCCGTCACATCAACGTGGAGCCAGGATGTGCGGGGAGAATTCGGCGGCTTCGCAGGCGGAATCTCCATACCTCCGGGCTTCGACGACCCGGTCATCGTCATGAGCACCGACGGCTGCGGAACCAAGGCCGAAGTCGCCCGGCAGGCCGGTTTATACGATGGTCTCGGCCAGGATCTGGTCGCTTCGTGCATCGATGATCTGGCGGCCGTAGGGGCCCTCCCGATTGCGCTCACCGATTACTTGACGGTAGGGGCTCTGGACGTCGAGTGGGCGGCGGGGCTCATCACGTCCATTGCAGTCGCGTGCCGGGCGAGCGGTGTCGCGTTGTTGGGGGGAGAAACCGCCGAGCACCCCGGAGTCATGGAGCCAGGCGAGTTCGATCTCGCCGGGACGGCGGTCGGCGTCATGGAACGTGGTCATGGCATCGATGGATCGGCAATCCAGACGGGCGATGCGCTTATCGGATTGCATTCCCCGAACGTTCGCGCCAATGGATTCTCCTTGATCCGCTCGGCAGTCATTCCCGAGTTAGGGCTGGAAACTGTCGTGGAAGGTGGAACGCTGGGCGAGGTGCTGCTCGAGCC
>JAHEJY010000231.1 GCA_024638625.1 Actinomycetes bacterium | reverse complement strand
CCGCACGACCGAGCTCGTCGATGCTCAGTCCCTGACACCCTACGTTGGGGTCACGACCGCCGGTCAGCCCATCTACGGTCTATTCTCCATCGATCCGGAAAAAGGCGCGTCGAATGCAGGCCTGGTCCGGGAAGCACGGGACTTTCTGGCAGCGCTGACGCAGGAACAGCGAGATAAGGCGATGTATCCGGTCGACGATCCCGAGTGGCGGCGGTGGAGCAATACGAGCTCCTATGTTCGCGAAGGCCTCGGTTTCGACGAGCTGACCGAAGCCCAGCGCGAGAAGGCCTTCGATCTCATGCGTACGGCGTTCAGCGCGAAGGGCTTTGCGCTTTCCCGGGACATCATGCGTCTCAACGACCATCTGGGTGAGCTTACGAACCGGCCCGACCGTTACTCGGAGTGGTTCTACTATCTGACGTTCATGGGCGAGCCGTCCGAGGCGGAGCCCTGGGGCTGGCAGCTGGATGGGCATCACCTGGTCGTCAACTACTTCGTGCTCGGCAACCAGGTGGTGCTGTCGCCTCTGTTCACGGGGTCCGAGCCGGTCATCGCCGAATCCGGCCGCTACAAGGGCTTGAGCGTCATGGAACCAGAGCGCGACAAGGCTTACGCCGTCTACGCCTCGTTGACGGACGAGCAGAAACAGGTCGCGGAGCTCGCGCCCGAGGATATGGATCCGGAAGCGGGTGGCAGAGCGTTCGGCCGCGGCTCGATCGAGCTTATGCAGGATAACGCCGTGATCCCGTATCGGGGCATCATGGTCAAGAACATGACCGCCGAGCAACGTAACCTCGTCGTCGACCTGATCGAGGAGTTCGTCTCCTTCAACCGTGACGTTCACGCAAGGGTCAAGATGGAGGAGGTGATGGCACACATCGACGATACCTATTTCGGCTGGGACCAGTGGGACGCATCGCTCGGCGCGGATGATCTCTTCTTCTTCCGGATTCAGAGCCCGGTGATCATTATCGAGTTCGACCATCAGGGCGCGATCTCACTGCCGAACTCGCGCTCGGACATCCCGATCCGCGAACACATTCACACGGTCGTGCGAACACCCAACGGCAACGATTACGGTAAGGATCTCCTACGCCAGCACTACGAACGGCACCCGCACTAACCTAGGCCCGACCAGATTTCGGATGCTCGCGTTGTATCGATGTAGAATCCGCCGCAAAAGGCAGGGCAGCCCTAAGGGAAATCCCATGAGGCTTATGCGAAGAGCGGTTATTGGTTCAACGAGCGCACTCGTCTTACTCGCGTTGTGCGCCTCCGCCCAGCAACCAGACGCGACGCCTTATACGAAGATCTCCGACGTTCCGTACGCCGTCGTCGACGGCCGCGAGCTCGGGTTGGACCTCTATATACCGAGGGGTGTCGATGATCTCCCGTTACTCGTGTGGATACACGGTGGACGGTGGTTGCACCGGACCAAAGAAGATATCAATACGCTGGCGTTGCTCGAGGAAGGCTTTGCCATTGCCAGCGTCGACTTCCGTCTCTCCGTGGATGCACCCTTTCCGGCGCAAATTCACGACATCAAGGCGGCGATACGGTTCCTCCGCGCGAACGCCGAGACCTATGGCTACGATGCCACGCGGATCGGGGTCCACGGCAGATCCTCCGGCGGTCACCTCACAGCGCTCGTCGGAGTCACCAATGGGGTCAAGGAGCTCGAAGGCGAGGTGGGGTCGTATCTCGATGTCTCCTCCGACGTCCAGGCGGCCGTGAGCTACTTCGGCGCATCGAATCTCACGACGATCATGGCCCAATCGACACCGTACGGCGTCAATCTGCGCGGGCCCGCGCTGGCGCTACTTTTCGGTGGTCCCCTGGAGTCGACGACGGAGCTCGCGGAGCTTGCGAGTCCCGTGTTTCATGTCGATCCGAACGATCCACCCCTGCTCCTGTTACACGGTGATCAGGATCCGCAAATGCCGATCAACCAGGCGCATGAGCTGCACGGAGTCTACAAGGCGTACGGCCTACCGGTTCAGTTTGAGGTCGTTCACGGCGCGA
>JAHEJY010000019.1:1405-29532 GCA_024638625.1 Actinomycetes bacterium | reverse complement strand
CGTGGTCTCCATGGCGTCGGCTGTCCTCGAAGAACCTTTTGTTCTCCATACACACTGCGCCGCCACGTACAGGCGTGCCCAGGCCTGGGAAATACCTACAAGTACCACATCGAACCTCAGGTGGGTATGGGCTTTCTCAAGTCGGACCCGTTCGCATTCGCCGGCGAACTGGCTCCGAAGACAGCATCCGTGGTTTGGGACCTCGCCTATGAGTGGGGCGACCGCGACTGGATGGCAGCGCGGGGCGAAATCAATCGGCACGACAAGCCCATGTCCATTTATGAGCTCCATCTCGGATCCTGGCGGCGGCATCCCAACGGGGATTCTCTCTCGTACCGGGAGCTGGGACCGGCGCTCGCCGACTATGCGACCAAGATGGGATACACCCACGTGGAGCTGATGCCTGTCAACGAGCATCCCTATTACCCGTCGTGGGGGTATCAGGCGACCGGGTTCTTCGCTCCTACCAGCCGATACGGCACGCCTCAGGACCTCATGTTCATGATCGATCACCTGCACCAGCACGGTATCGGTGTGATTCTCGACTGGGTCCCTGCCCATTTCGCAGAGGATGACGCCGCTCTCGCCAATTTTGACGGCACGAGACTCTATGAACACCCCGATCCCCGCAAAGGCGCCCATCCCGACTGGGGCACCTTGGTCTTCAACTACGAACGGGGGGAAGTTCGATCCTTTCTGCTTTCCAGTGCCGACTTCTGGCTGCGGTATTACCACGTCGACGGGTTGCGGGTGGATGGGGTGGCGAGCATGCTCTATCTCGATTACAGCCGCAAGTCGGGGGAATGGGCGCCAAACGAATTCGGTGGAAACGAGAACCTCGCCGCCGTCACGTTTCTTCAGGAAATGAACGCCTCCGTCTACGGAGAACACCCGGGAATCGTCACAATCGCAGAGGAGTCGACGGCCTGGCCGGGCGTATCACGGCCGACCAGCCAGGGTGGGTTGGGTTTCGGTTTCAAATGGGATATGGGCTGGATGCACGACACGCTCCGATACTTCTCAAACGATCCCATCTACCGGGGCTACCACCTCAATGAACTGACGTTCCGCATGATCTACGCGTACAACGAGAACTTCGTTCTGGCGCTCTCGCACGACGAGGTCGTTCACGGCAAAGGATCACTGCTGGGAAGGATGCCCGGCTACCGGCCCGATCAGTTCGCCAACCTGCGTCTGCTCTATGGCTATATGTTCGGGCTACCCGGAAAGAAGCACTTGTTCATGGGAGGCGATATCGCCCAGGCCGGCGAGTGGAGCCACGACGGGCAGGTCGATTGGAACGCATTGGTCGACCCCCTCCATGCGGGCGTTCAGGCATGGGTCAGGGCCCTCAATCACCTATACCGCCAGGAACCCGCACTGTGGGAATCCGATTACGACCACCATGGGTTCAGGTGGATCGACTACCAGGACAGTGCGGCCAGCGTCGTGAGTTTTCTCCGCCGTTCACCATCGGGACGGAATCTGGTCTTCGTCTGCAACTTCACGCCGGTACCTCGCGACTCATATCGGATCGGGGTACCCGATGACGGCCGGTGGAACGTGCTTCTGAACAGCAGCGATGAAACATTCGGAGGAAGCGGCAGCGGCGCCGACCACGTTCTGACCGACGACACCGCAATGCACGGCCAGGGACAGTCGATCGAATTCGACCTCCCTCCATTGGGTGTCCTGATCCTCGGCCAAGACGGCCCCGCCTAGAAGTCGGCCAGGACGTCGAGGTTCTCGTACTTGGGCTCGCCGGTTATCAACGACTGGAGGCGGGCAGCCCAGGCCTGGGTTTCTGGGCGATCGTTATTCATCTCCGCATCTTCATACGAGGCGAATTCGGCCTGGAGCACGTATCGATCTGGCTGATCCCGAAATGCGAGCAGGCGCCCGCCAAGATTCCCGGGTTCTTTCGCCGTGTCGCCGGCCTGCCATTCGCGCACCAGGTCGATCAGGGCCTCGGCGTCGACTGCGTGAATAACGATGTGTTGGGTGAATCGCATAGCTCACTACTCCTTTTGCACCGAGACTACGCGCCCGGTTACGACCTGGCCTCAGGCCCCGATCATGGAATGGAGCGTTCCAGGGAGGTCCCCGACCCTCACGTCGACGCTCTCCCCGGACGCCAGGATCTTGACTTGGGCGGTACCGGCTGCGAATTCGGTTTCCCCGAGGATCACGGCAAATGAGTGCCCGGCCCGGTCTGCGTACTTGAGTTGAGCTCCGAGCTTTCGAGCCTCCGGATAGAGCTCGACTCCGATGCCGGACCGGCGCAACCTGGCGGCAAGTGCGAGATAGTCGTTGATCCGCCCTGCTTCAAACATGACGATCAATACCGGCGCCGTGGCACCAGGTACGTCGATCAACCCCATTTCCTCCAACCCGGCCAGCAGCCGGTCGACGCCCAGGGATGCGCCCACCCCAGGAAATTCCCGCCTGCTGTATGTGCTCGCCAGGTCGTCGTACCGGCCCCCCGAGCACACGCTCCCGATTTCAGGGAGATCAGTCAGGAAGGTTTCGAAAACAGAGCCTGTGTAATAGTCGAGACCACGTGCGATCGAGAGGTCGAGCACTGCATGATGAGTGACCCCACTCGCCCGAAGTCCTTCGAACATGGCAGTCAGTTCGTCGATCCCCTCATCACCCGCATCACCGACCAGGTGGGATGCCTCCTCGATTTGTTCGAAAGGGTCCGAGCCCTCTATATCAAGGAGTTTGAAGAGCTCAATCGTCTGATCTTCGGAAAGGCCGGCGTCGCTCAGTTCTGCTGTGACCCTCTCCGGACCGACCTTCGCCAGCTTGTCAACGGCCCGCAGTACGGGTGTGATCCGGTCCACCAAATCGAGCCGGTGGAGAAGGCCATTGAATACCTTCCGGTTGTTGATCCGGATACCGAAGTCGGATATGCCGAGCGCCAAAAACAGCTCATGGATGACGAGCGCCGTTTCGATATCAGCGTTGATGCTCGTGGTCCCGACCGTGTCGAAGTCGCACTGGACGAACTCACGGTACCGACCCCGCTGAGGATTCTCTCCCCTCCAGACCGGCGCCACATGGAACCGCTTGAACGGCATCCGAAGTTCGTGCGCGTGCTGAGCGACAAACCGGGCAAGCGGAATCGTCAAATCGAAGCGCATGGCGACATCGCGGTCCCCTTGATCCATGAAGCGGAACATCTGTCGGTCTGTTTCGTCACCACCCTTGCCAAGCAAGATCTCGGAGTATTCCAGTGCCGGTGTGTCAATCGGCAGGTAGCCGAACGATCGAAAAACCTGCTTCGCCGTATCGATCACGTGCTCCCGTGCCAACATAGCGGTGGGCAAGGTATCGCGAAAACCCTTTAACGTCCGTGGTTCAATCATCGCAGGGCAAGCCTACGCCTGGCCGATGAGCGCCTCAGCCCTCCGCACGGCCTCCGAAAGATCACCGTTGCCCGAAGCAACATAGAGCGCCGCGAGGAAGGCGGCCGGAGGTGCGTTCTTTCGCTCCGATCCATGCGCGACCTCGCGAGCAAGGTCGAGAACGAGCTCGATGTCGGCAGGTGTCAACCCGCTGACGCCCAGTGCTTCTGCGTAATCATCTAGCCAACTCATCACCCTCCAAATCTACGAACGGCTTCGTCCAGTCTTGCCGGTGAGTCGACAGAGAACCATGACCGTCCATCTTCAGCCCAGCTTGCCCATTCATCGGGCTCAATCGCGGTATATCCGAGCCGATCGATGAGGGATTGGATGCTGCCTTTGAGAGTGATCCCCTCGAACTCGGTCTGCTCGGCCCAGATGGGCGGATAGACAGCACACAGGACCTGTCGGTTGCCATTGTGATCAACGGGCATTACAGCCGTTGTGCCTTCGAATCGATTGATGAGACGCCGGACCGTCTCGGCCCTCAGGTACGGGTGATCAACAGCCGACAGGAATACGGCGTCGGCCCCGTCCGCTGCGGAGAGTCCGATTGCCAAGCCGGCGAGGGGTCCTTCGATCTCGTCATGGTCGACCAACGCCCCGGGCCGGCTACCCCCGACGACGATCACTTCGTCAACGTGGGCCAGCAACGTGTCGGCTATGCGGTCCACCATGGCCAAACCATCGATCTCGATCTCCGCTTTGTCCCTTCCCATGCGGCTACTGCTGCCACCTGCGGTGATGATTCCGATGGTACGCATCGATCGAGATTACGCCTTGATCCTCGATCCGGGGATCTCTTTACCGTTTGAAGCTCCCTCTCGGTTCACGCCGGCCCCGAACCCACCAGGGACGACGCGGCTGCTCAGGCTCAACCACCAACCGGACCGGCGGCGGTGAAACGGGGTCTGGCGGAGCGCGCAAGGGGCCGTCCGGCCCAATGCTCGACACCTTCCAAACGCCCTCTAACTGGAGAAGGAACCTTCCGGGTTCCCACTCGCCGTAGGCCAGAACCAATACGTAGTCCGTGCCGTTTGCGCGTCGAATCAGGTAGAACGAGGGGAGATGGAAATACCCTGTGAAACCCTTCTCGCCGTGGCGGAGTTTTGCGCGAGCCGCCAACAGATCTGTCAATTCCGCTCCGAGGTAGCCGTCCCCCAATGGCCGGCCAACCACTTCTCGGCCCGTGAATCCGAGGTACGTCTTGGCGTTGATCCGGATGGAGAAGTCGGACATCATGAACTTCTCATGCTGACCGTCAAAGATCTCAGTTGTGCCAGACGGACCCACCCGCCGGGCCGGGGGGCCCAGGAAAGAGGGCTCGTCCATGTAATCACAGTATCTCGAAATCGTTGCGAGATCACGAGGATCTTCAGAGTTCCTGGCGTTTGGCGCTGTGGGTCGGATGGTTCGGGTAGGGTCCAGCCCGCTCATGGACTATGACATTCCCGAATGGGTCCCCAACTCGATCTTCTATCAGATCTTTCCCGACCGGTTCGCTCGCTCAGGCCGGGTACCCCAGCCATCGAACCTCGAGCCGTGGGATGCCGATCCCACCTCCCACGGTTACAAAGGCGGGGACTTGCTCGGCGTCGTCGATCATCTCGACTATCTCTCGTCGCTCGGCATAACCGCGATCTATTTCAACCCGATTTTCCAGTCGGCGTCGAACCATCGATACCACACCCATGATTATTTCCAGGTAGACCCTTTGCTCGGGGGCCACGCCGCCTTCGACGCCATGATCGGGGCTTGTAAGGACCGTGGAATTCGGGTCGTGCTGGACGGCGTCTTCAATCATGCCAGTCGAGGCTTCTTCCAGTTCAACGACCTTCTCGAGAACGGTCCGCAGTCTCCCTGGCGGGATTGGTTCAGAGTTCACGACTGGCCTCTCAAGGCATACGACGAGTCCGAGCCGGCTCGTTTCAACGCCTGGTGGGGTCTCCACGCTCTTCCTCAACTCAACACCGACAACCCTGAAGTACGTGACTTCTTGATGCAGGTCGGCGAGTACTGGCTCACCCGGGGCATCGATGGATGGCGGCTGGACGTTCCCGAGGAGATACAGACCGAAGGGTTTTGGGAGGAATTCCGGGCGCGAACCCGGGCGGTGAATCCTGAGTCCTATATCGTCGGGGAGATTTGGAAACCGGCTCCGGAATGGGTCAACACCGGATCCCGCTTCGACGGCGTCATGAACTACCCGTTTGGCGAGTTCGTCATGCGATTCGTCGCAGGCGATCGGGTAAATCTCGCGGCCACCGAAAAGGCGCCATACGATTTTTCACATCCACATGACGCCGGCGGGTACGCAGATTCAATCGACTATCTCCACAGCGTGTACTCCAGGCAAGCGATGTTGGGAAACCTCAACCTCTTCGGTTCGCATGACACGCCCCGGATCCTCGAGGCCGTGGGCGGCGATCGCGAGTCGGTCGTTCTCGGGACGGTGCTCCAGATGACATTTCCCGGTGCACCATCGATTTACTACGGTGACGAGATCGGCATGATGGGTGAACATGACCCCGCATCTCGTGGCGGCTTTCCATGGGAGAGCACGGATACGTGGGATCACGATCTACGCACAATCTTCTCGGAGCTCATCGCTCTCCGGAAGCAAGAGGTGGCGCTGCGCACCGGCGGGTATCGGCGCCTGGCACCCGCCGCTGGCGGATACGAAACCTGGCTCTACGTCATGGAACGCCGCGACGGCGACAACGGGATCGTCGTGGCCATCAATGCAGGAGAGGAGGAGGCTGCTGCATCGTTCCTCTACCACCAGCAAGGTTCCGAGCTGATGTGGGGACAGGGCACAATCGAGACCAACGATGGCACCACAACGGTCACCGTTCCTCAGCGGGCTGCAGCCGTGTGGAGAATCCGGAGTTGAATCACCTCAGCCGCTAGAGATCAAATCCATTTGTCTGGCGAACATCTCCTTGACCTCGTTGGCGATCCCGGCCGGCACGGCCGCCAGGGCCGGAATCCGGGGGTCCGGTCGGTTGAAAAGCGGTGTTGATCCGTCTGGTAAGAATACGACACCACCTGCGGCCGTGACCAGTGCGGTGCCGGCCGCGACGTCCCATTCGTTCTTTGGGACCGGGGTCCATGTGGCGTCGGTCAGTCCGGCGGCAACCAGCGCCATTTTGTACGCCACTGAACCCATTGGCCTGCATTCGATGCCATGGTCGGCAAAGATATCCCATTCACCCCGTCGAACCTCGCTCCGGCTGCACAACACCTCGATACCCTCGATCGAATCAATGGGCCGCACGCAGGCAGGCGCGCCATTGAGATGCACGCCGTGCTCCAACGATCCCACAACACGGGTGCCCATCGACGGGTTTGCTATTCCGCCCGCCATGGCAACACCGTCTTCCACAAGGCCGATCGAGATACAAAACTCAGGTATCCCATCGACGAACTCCCGTGTGCCATCGACCGGATCGACAACCCATACACGTTCAGCCGACAGACGACGGGGATCGTCGACCGTCTCCTCCGACAGCCAACCCTCGCCGGAGGCGGGAAGCATCTCTCTGAGTATGTCGTCGATCATGTGATCAGCTTCGGTGACAGGATCTCCTCCCCTCTTTTGTGAGGCGGCAATCCGGCCTGGAGTAAACATCCCCAATACTTTGGTCGCCTCGTCGAGGGCGCGATTGATTCGTTCGAGATCGTTCATCCGGTCCATGCCCATCACCGTAACAACCTCAGGCTTTGCGAGTTATCTCAGCCAGGACGTTTCGGTATACGTTGAGATAGGCAATTGCCGCGCGGTCCCAACCCCAATCCGTCTTCATGCCGCGTATCGCCATGTTCTGCCAAAGATCCGGATGGCTTCGAACCAGGCGCATTGCCCTGCGGAGGGTTTTGGCGAGTTCGATCGATTCGTAGAGTCGAAAGCCAATCCCGTTGCCATGTTCTGGGTCCTCGTCAACATCGACCACGGTGTCCGCCAACCCGCCTGTGAATCTCACAACCGGTGGACACCCGTACCGCATTGCATAGATGTTGCCGAGGCCTCCGGGTTCGAATCGAGACGGCATCACGTATGCGTCCGATCCGGCCCACGTGAGTCGGGCAAGCTTCTGGTCAAACGGTCTGTGAGCAACAGCCGTTGGATACTGATCGACCCAGCTGTCGACCAGATCGTCCTGCTCCCCATTACCGACGACCAGCAGGCGACAACCTTCCTCAATGAGATCTTCGAGAACCGGGTCAATCAGATCAAAGCCCTTTTGCGCCGTGACCCGACCAACGGTACCGAAGATGACGCCGCTTGCGTCGAGGCCGGTGGTGGCGGCGAGGGCGCGACGACTCTCGCTTCGACGGTTCCACGTGTCTGCCTCATAGGCGAGCGGAAGGGATGTGTCAGTGGCCGGATTGAACGCCTCGATATCGATTCCGTTCATGACGCCGACCGGTGGATGCGTCAGCGAGCGTATCACGCCGTCGAGCCCTCCTGTCACCTCAGAATCGTGGGCGATCTGGCGGGCAAACCCGGGACTCACAGTTGTCACCCGATCGGCGTACAACAACCCGGCCTTCATGAAGTTGGCCTCACCGAACCACTCCAGCGAGCCCATCGGTAGCACAGCCTCGGGAGGCAGACCCAGCATCGCGTTCGTCTCCGCGAGAGGTCCCAGAATCGGGTAGGCAGCATTGTGAATGGTGAATACCGTCGGCGTCTCGATCCGGACTGCTGCGAGGGCAACATGGGCGTCGTGGAGATTCACGACGTCGTATCCGTCCGCCTCGGCAAGATCTGCAACTGCCATGGCAAAGCGGGCCCACCTCAGCCAGTTGTCTTCATAGGAGGCACCGGGGCCGGCGCCGTAGATTCCATCCCGATCAAATGAATCGGGATCATCAATCAGCACAACCTCGACGCCGTCGACGACGTGCCGATACCGATTCCCGGGACCGGTCAATTTGCTTCCGATCTCGAAGACCGATCGGTATCGCGGGATGGCAACCGTAACCGAGGTCCCCTGACGCACAAGCGCCCTTGCCAAACCGGCTATCGCGTCACCAAGTCCACCCGAACTGACGAGCGGTGCATATTCGGCCGCCGCAAAAAGGATTCGCATCGCCCGAACGGTAGTTGCTTTCCGAGTGCCGATCGTCCGGCCGCCCCATCTGCCGGGTCTGGTTCAGGTGTGGGTCTTCAGCCACTCAGGCCACGATATCGAACCGAGATCGGCGTCGAGATTGGTGTTGAGGCCCGCAACGTACGCCTTGGGAATACGACCAACCGCAGGCAGTCCGATGAGCAGGATCTTTCGGTTGAGGTGGTCGGCGTATTGCTCTGCCATCTCACCCACCGACACCACGTGAGGACCTGCGAAATCCGGTACCCGACCCTGGGGACCGGTCGATACGAGGTCAACCAGCCGTGCAGCAACCTCGCCTTCATCGACCGGCTGCACCAGCCATCCCTTGATAACCGGTGCCGCCCGAAACCGCAGCAACTTCTCAAACGCTTTGGCCATCAGGACATGGAATTGAGTCGCCCGCAGAATCGTATGCGAAAGGCCGGAGTCCACTATCCGTCTTTCCGCTGTCAACTTCGCCTTGTAGTAGGGCAGCGGATGATCATCAATGCCGACAATGGACGGATAGATGAGATGGGGGGCATCGGCCATGTGTTGAAGGTGATCGATGAGCAGCTCGGTTCCTCCGACATCAGTCGCATTCGTGCGTCTGAAAGCGTTCGAGGCAGCGTGGATGACCATGTCGGAACCCTCGGTTGCGGCGGTGACTCCAGACCCATCCAGAAGGTCACCGTGTCGGATCTCGACTCCTTCTGGCAGCACCGGCCTTTCCTGCCGGGTGAACACCGTTACATCATGGCCTGCCTCAACGAGTCGAGGAACCAGCACAGAGCCCAAAAGACCGGTACCACCGGTCACCAGAACGTTCATATGCCGAGGTTACGCCATTGTTGATGCCACCACTTCACAGAAAGTCATTCAAGCGCTGCAGCGCCAGCGGCATGGCCCGCTCGATGGTTGCACTCACGACAGGAAGAATGAGGTGTGACAAGAATCCATGCGCCTCCAGTTGACCCACGACGTCGACTTTGGTTCCTGCCTCCAGATCGAACAAAGACGCCGTTGTGAGCGCCAACACGTCTCCTGCGTCGACAACCATGGTCATGAAATCGGGCCTCTCCGAGGCCTCGACCCTGGTTTCCCCGTTGACCCTGCGAGGACCGATCTTCGATCGCCACCTGATAGAGGCGAGATCATCTCCATTCATCTGGTAGTCGAGCATCTCGTCGACGCCGGTGAGGACCGTCCAGGTTTCGGGCAGTTGGAGCGCTGTCCACACTCTCAACCTTGGAGCGTCATAGTCGGCGGTGAAACGAAGCTGAGAACTCATCGGTTGTCAGCGTAGCCAGGCCGGACTCCGGTCTCCCTGGACCTGTCTTCTACGCGAAGGGATCAGCCGGAGGACCGCTGGGAGACACGCTCGGTTCAGCAGGAGCTTGAGTGGGTGGCTCAGGCTTGCGGGCTGGCCGGGTCTTCTGGCCTTCCTGACCGGTCGGCCGGGAAGCTTCGGGAGGTGCCGGCGCCGTGTCGGCAGCTTTGGTAGATGTCATGACAACGCGTTCGGTTTGAATGAACTGGATTACTTCTTCCCAGTCACGAGCCATAGCGCATTTGCCGCAGTAGACGGCTTCGCCCCTGCGGACGACCGCCTTGGCTTCACATCGCGAACAATTCACTGACTCACTCCAAATGGTGGTTCTACGCCGAGAGTATCGGTCGATCCGGTCCGGAACTTGAGAGCCGCTACCCGGGGCAAACAACCGCCGCCAGCACGTCCGGGGACGGGTTTCCGGCCCGGCGACGGCTCTTGTCAATCGTTGAGGGAACGCTCGGCCAGCAGCATGGAGATGTCCTTGACGACTACGTTTTCCCCGCCGAGCTCCTTGATTCCGTCATCCAGCATCACATAACAAAACGGACAAGCTACCGCCACTTCATCGGCCCCGGTTGCCAGCGCTTCCTCTGAACGCTCGATGTTGACTTTCTTGCCGGTTTGCTCCTCCATCCAGAATCGACCGCCCCCGGCGCCACAGCACATCCCCCTGGTGCCGTTGCGAGGCATCTCCACGAGATTTGCCATCGACCCTATGACCTCCCGCGGGGCCTCGTAGACGTCGTTATGGCGACCGAGGTAGCAGGAATCGTGGTAGGTGATGGTCTTCTTGTCTGCGGTCCCTTTGGGGACGATCTTGCCCGATTGCACCAGATCCATCAACAACTCGCTGTGATGGATGACCTCGTAGTCCCCCCCGAACTGGGGATATTCGTTACCCAGGGTGTTGAAGCAGTGGGGGCACTGGGTGACGACCTTCTTCACGCCGAGGTCGTTGAGCGTCTCGATGTTCTGCAGAGCCATTTGTTGGAATACGAACTCGTTGCCGGTACGTCGCGCAGGGTCACCGGTACAGAATTCCCGCGGTCCCAGTATGGCAAATTCGACCCCGGCTTCGTGGAGCAACCGGGCGGTGGAAACAGTCACCTTTCGATTTCGATCGTCAAACGAGCCCGCACACCCGACCCAGTACAGATATTCGGCAGAAGTGGTGTCCTGTCCCAAGATGGGGACCGGGAACTCCACGTCCTTTGTCCAGTCTGCTCGCTGCGCCTGACCCATGCCGTAGGGGTTGTTGCTGTTCTCGATGCTGACATAAGCCTTACCGAGTTCAGAGGGAAAGTCCGACTCCATCAGAGCGAGATAGCGACGCATATCGAGGATCTTGTCAAGGATCTCAATCCCAACCGGACAGGCCTCATCGCAAGCCTTGCAAGATGTACAGGCCCAAACCTCTTCAGAGGTGACACGTTCAAAGACAGAATCAGCGCTGATCACGATGCCGTCGTCCATCGCGACCGGCGGCGACAAAGGGTAGGACGCTGTCTGGGTCGCAACCTCGCCGAGCTTCAACACGATTTCACGCGGGTCGAGCGGCTTGCCAGTCGCATTGGCCGGACACACCTCGGTACATCGTCCACACATTGTGCACGCGTCGGTATCGAAGAGCTGCTTCCAGGTGAAGTCACCCACGGCGGCGGCGCCCACAGTATCGATGTCGTCAGCCTCGAGCAGATTGGGCATGGCCTTCATGGCGCCCTTGGGGCGGTTCTCTTGCGGGCTCAAGAAGAGATTTGCCGGCGACGTCACCATATGACGCAGCTTGGTTGTCGGCAGTGCAACGAGGAAGGTAACGAAGAGCCCGGCGTGGGCGATCCAGAGCCACTGGTGGGTCGTACCGGCAACCGATTCCGGAAACAGATAGCTCAGCGGGAACCCAACAAAGGACCAGGTCTCGAAATCGGGGCGCCCGAAGTCCGCGATACGGGCCGCCTCCACCAGGAGCCCGGAGACGCCAATAGCTGCCAGCAGGGTGAGGGTCCACACGTCGTCGGATCTGGTCTTCTGACGCAGCCGCCAGGGCTTCTGGACGAATCTTCGGTACACCGCCCAAGCCAGACCACCGAGAAACATCAGCGCGGCAGCATCGAGGATCGCTGAATACCCCTGGTATACGCGCCCGGTCAAAAACTTCCAGTCGGCGGGCATCAAGTGGTCTATCTCGAGCGTCACCGTACCGGCAAACAGCAGCAGAAACCCGTAGTAGATCATTGCATGCATAACGCCCGCCACCCGATCGCGCAGCAAGGTCTTCATTCTCAGCCCGTCGTCCAGGCGCTTCAGGCGTCTGGCTAGCAGGCCTTTGCGAAGCTCACCGGAGCCTCGCTGCCAGTTCTTGGCACGGAGGGCGAAGAGGTAGAACATGATTCCCAGGAACGCACCCGTGCCAACGTAGAAGAGGGTTTGCAGAGACGACGGGATGTTGACGAACACATCTCGTTTGACGACCGCCTCGGCATGTCCAGGGAAGGTACCAATCCAGCCGGCCAGGGGAATTCCAATTGCTGAGAGCGCCGCCAGCGCATAGAACACATTGCTGGCGCTCAACCAGCCTGATCGATTCCCGGTCGTATCCGCTCGCTCTTCGGTAAGCATTTTCTGATATTAGGTAGCCGCCCCTCACTCCTCAGTACCGGTCAACAACCGATCGGCGAGGTATAGGCTCCCGCCGACGAATAAGCGGGCAATTGCATGAAGAAACTTCATGATTTTCGCGTTCTAACGTTCGACTGCTACGGCACCTTGATCGACTGGGAGAAAGGCATATGGGAGGCATTTGGACCTTTGCTGCGCTCGAACGCACTCGAGTTCGATCGCCAAACCACCCTGCAAACGTTCGCCGAGACCGAACGACATGTGCAGCTGGCTCAGCCCCGAACGCTCTATCCAGGCATCCTCGAGGAGGTCCACGTCGGAGTCGCCTCCAAACTCAATCTAAAGACGACGCCGGCGCTGAATGAAGCCTTCGGACGATCGGTTGAGCGCTGGCCGGCGTTTCTGGACAGTGCATCTTCCCTCGAACGCCTTCAGCGCCGTTTCCGGCTTGTGATCCTTTCCAACGTAGACCGGAAGAGCTTTGCCGCTGCCAACGCCAAACTGGGCGTCGAGTTCGACGCCATCTACACGGCCGAAGACGTCGGCTCGTACAAACCCTCCCCGGCAAACTTCGAGTTTCTGCGGAAGCGGATCCGTGCCGATCTGGCGGTCGAACCCGATGCCGTGCTCCATACCGCCCAGAGCATCTTTCACGATCTGGTGCCGGCCGACCAGGCCGGCCTGGCTACGGCGTGGATCGACCGTCAAGGCCTGGCCGACGGCGGTGCTTGGGGGGCAACTGCCCCGGTCCCTGACTTTCCGGAGCCCGATTTCAGGTTCACCTCTCTCGCGGCCATGGCCGATGCAGTCGACGCCGGTGCTCCTTCTGATTTCACGTAGATTGGCGGTATGCGGTTTTCCTTCAAGGTCGGACTCGACGGCTCCCCATGGTCCGATGTCGAAGAGATGTGGCTGACCGGCGAGGACCTGGCGGTCTTCGATTGCGGGTGGGTGAACGACCACTTCCAGGGGCTGGAAGGCCGAATTGAGCCAACCTTCGAACCCTTCACGGCGTTGGCGGCTCTCGCCGCCAAAACCACTCGGCTACGGCTCGGCATCCTCGTGGCGGCCGTGTCCTTTCGCAATCCGATCCTGATCGCCAAAAAGGCCGTGACACTCGACCATGCCTCGCGGGGTCGTTTCGAGCTCGGGATTGGTGCCGGGTGGATGGATCGGGAGCACCTCGACTATGGCCTCGAGTTCTTGCCCGTCGGGGAACGGATGAATCAGTTCGAAGAAGCTGCCGTGGTGATTCGATCGCTGCTTCACGCGAGTACCACCAGTTTTGCCGGGTCGTATTACCGATATACCGACGCCCCATTGGAGCCCGGGCCGATCCAGCACCAGCTGCCGATCGTTATCGGGGGCCCAGGGGAGAAACGGACCATTCCCATCGCCGCTCGTCATGCAGATCATTACAACTTCACGGTGCAGAAATTCAAAGAGGACACCCCGGAGCTCTTTCGCCGAAAGCTTGCAATTCTCGAGACGTCCATCGCCGACGCCGGGCGCTCGCCTTCCGATCTCGAACGTTCCGTGCAGATCATCGTGAACCGGACCCCCGGTATGGCGGTCGACCTCGCAGGCGAATTCATCGACAGTGGCGCGAACCACATCATCTTCTTCTTCCGACCACCCCTGCAGCCAAAACTGCTAGCCGAACTGGCAGACGAGCTCGAGCGCACTCTGTAACCGTATGGCTCTTTCGGACACGTCAGCCGGCGACCTCTGATCGACCCATCGCTACCAGTTGCTCACGGATGCGATTGGCCGCTTCTTCAATGCTCTCCCGGGTAGCTGACGCGTCGGCGCGTTCGAAATTCAGATCCCCATCCGTCGTGATACCGACGACATGAATATGAACATGCGGAACTTCGAGACCGGCGATCATCATGCCGACTTTGATGGGATCGAAGGCTGTCTGGATCGCGCGGCCGATGGTTTGGGAAACTCCGCTCACATGACTGAGCTCATCGCTCGTCAGGTCGAGCCAGTGGTCGACCTCGCGCTTTGGAACGACCAGGGTGTGACCAGGAGCAAGCGGCGCTATCGACAAAAAAGCAACGCACGACTCATCTCGCCAAACGAACGTACCGGGAATCTCACCATCAATGATCCGTGAAAACAGAGTTGCCATTCGTCCATCGTAACCATGCGCCGCGCGTGCCCGTAACATGGCTACCACAACCGGGGAGCTCGGAATACCGGGCTGAGAGGGCGCATTTGTCCGGCGCCGACCCGCAGAACCTGTTCGGGTAATTCCGACGAAGGAAGGCTGTGCCTGTATGAGTCGACCGTTAGCCGCCCTTTCTATTGCGACGTTTTGTATTGCGACGCTGGTGATCGCCGGCTGTCAGAGTCAATCCGTCGACGAAAGCGCGACGACCGTATCCGCCGCCGATCCGGCTTCAACAACGACTGTCCCATTGAATGCAACGGCTGACGACCCTGTCACGCTCAGTCTCCTCACGCACGATTCGTTTCTGGTTTCGGAAGGGATTCTCGATACGTTCCGCCTCGAGACGGGAGTCGATGTCGAGGTCCTCCAGGCGGGTGATGCCGGAGCCATGGTCAACCAGGCGATTTTGACCAAAGACAACCCTCTGGCAGACGTGCTTTTCGGCGTCGACAACACCTTTCTGGGACGAGCGACCGATGCCGGTATCTTTGATCCGTACCGGTCCGATGCGGCTCCCCTGCGCTCCGATCTCCTTTCGGGCCTCCCGAGCGACGTGACTCCCATCGATTTCGGCGACGTCTGCCTGAACTACCGAATCGAAGCGCTCGAGCTACTCGGCCTCGAGCCGCCAACGGGCCTCGACGACCTCCTGCTCCCCGAATACGCCGGCACCCTGGTCGTCCAAAACCCGCTGACCTCTTCGCCCGGACTGGCGTTTCTCCTGGCAACCATCGACGTCTATGGAGAGGAAGGTTGGCAGAATTACTGGCGCGGTCTATTCGATAACGATGTGGCCGTTGCCTCCGGATGGGAGGAGGCATACAACGGAACCTTTTCCACGGGCGAGCGACCGATAGTCGTGTCGTATGCGTCGTCACCACCGGCAGAAGTCCTGTTCGCCGATCCACCGACCACGATCGCGCCGACGGCCGTGGTGACCGAGGGGTGCTACCGCCAGGTCGAATACGCAGGAGTTCTGGCAGGCACCGACCACCCGGTCGAGGCCCGTCTCCTGGTTGATTTCATGATGTCCAAGATCTTCCAGGAGGATATTCCTCTCAATATGTTCGTATTCCCTGCGAGCGCCGAGGCTGAGCTTCCGTCTGCATTCATCGAGTACACCCGGGTGCCTGACAACCCCAGCTTGATGCCTCCGGATCGGGTCGAAGCGAATCGGGAACGATGGCTGCGCGCATGGGACGAACTCTTTACCGCATGAACGAGGGCGGCCGTGAAGGCGATTGAGTGATGCCGATTTCGAATCGTTCGCTGCTCCTTATTGCCGCGTTGCCTACGTCGTTCTTGCTGGCGCTGTTCGTGTACCCGGTTGCGACCATCGTCTGGACCGGGCTCACGGCAGAAGGAAGCTTCAGCCTGCAAGCGTTCGTAGACCTGATTGCGCGGCCAACCATCTATCGCTCGGCCTGGTTCACTCTCTGGCAAGCTCTCCTCTCTACGGCGGTGACCCTCGTTCTCGGGCTGCCAGCGGCATACCTATTTGCCCGCTACGAATTTCCGGGACGGCGACTACTCCTCAGCCTGATCACCATTCCCTTCGTGCTACCCACCGTTGTGGTTGCTAGCGCCTTCATCGCCTTGACGGAAGGTTGGCTGGATATTGACGCACCGATACCGGTGGTCATAGCCGCTCATGCATTCTTCAACTACGCAGTCGTCGTCCGAACCGTGTCGGCGGCCTGGTCAAATCTCGATCCGTCCCTCGAACACGCCGCGTCGGTGCTGGGCGCCGGCCCCATGCGTGTCATGAGGACGATCACGCTTCCTCGACTACGCGCACCCATCACCGCGGCCGCCGCGATCGTCTTCTTGTTCACATTTACGTCATTTGGGGTCGTGTTGATCCTTGGCAAAGGGAGACTGCGCACGCTCGAGGTCGAGACCTACCTACAAACCGTCCAGATGTTGAATCTGCCGGTGGCGGCCGCTCTGGCGATCGTCCAACTCGTCTTCGTCACGACGGCGCTGTTTGCCTACAGTCGCATCCATCCGACACAGAGCTCGCTCCGGACAAACCGACGGATGCCAATCAATCGTTCATCCCTCCCCCTTGCATCCTTCAACCTGATTGTGATCGCCACGCTCCTGGCGTTACCCCTCGTGGCCCTTGTCGAACGATCATTGCGAATCGGGAGCGGATACGGATTCGATCATTACCGATCCTTGCTGGTGGCCGGGTCGATAGGGTCTCCGGCAGACGCGATTAGAAACTCCCTCGGCTTCGCCGGTGTTGCGCTGGCGCTGGCAGTGACTGTCGGCGCACTGGCAGCGGCAGTCGTTGCCTATGGACGCGGCCGCCGCTCAGCCCGGCTGTTCGACTCGCTGCTGATGCTTCCCCTCGGCACAAGCGCGGTGACCATCGGATTCGGCTTTCTGGTCGCACTCGACCAACCGATCGATCTCCGAACCTGGTGGCTGCTGGTACCGATTTCTCACAGCCTCGTCGCCCTCCCTCTCGTGGTGCGCACGGTGGCGCCGGTCATGGCGAGCATTCCGGTCCAGCTTCGGGAAGCAGCTGCCACCCTTGGTGCGTCCCCTGCCCGGGTGTGGACCCGGATCGACCTGCCGATCGTTTGGCGTTCGTGGCTGGTCGCCGCCGGATTCGCATTCGCAATCTCGATCGGAGAATTCGGAGCGACGAGTTTCATAGCTCGTCCGGCGACTACCACGATGCCAACGTTGATCTTCAGATTCCTCTCGCGTCCGGGCGAAGCCAACGTTGGCTCTGCGATGGCGATGAGCGTGCTTCTCATGCTGGTGACCGGTGCGGCAATCATGGTGATCGACCGATTCAGGATTGCCCGGGTCGGAGAGTTCTGATGCTCGAAGTGCAATCACTCAGTAAGCGATATGGCCAGACCACCGCCGTTGACGGGGTTTCCCTCACCGTTCCGAAGGGGTCGGTGACGGTCGTTCTCGGTCCGAGCGGCAGCGGCAAGTCGACTCTGCTCAGGCTCATCGCCGGGATCGAACAACCTGACGAAGGCGAGATCCGGTGGGACGGAGAACCGGTTTCTGGGCCGACCCATGAGCGCGATTTCGGCTTGATGTTCCAGACTCACGCTCTGTTTCCCCACATGGACGTTGCGACCAACGTGGGGTTCGGCCTGGCGGAGCTGGCACCGGATCTCAGGCGAGCACGGGTAGCAGAGGTGCTCGCCATGGTGCGGTTGGCTTCGTTTGGACACCGGATGCCTGATCAGCTTTCGGGCGGCGAGGCACAACGCGTGGCCCTCGCGAGAACATTGGCACCAGACCCGCGCCTCTTGATGTTGGATGAGCCTCTCGGCTCACTGGATCAACAACTCAGAAAGGAGTTGGCGCTCGAACTTGGAGAGCTGTTTGCAGAATTGGAGGTACCTGTCCTCTACGTGACCCACGATCAGGGAGAAGCTCTCGCACTAGCTGACCAGGTTGCCATCATGGCAGCCGGGAAGGTCCTCCAGAGAGGTGCTCCGGAACACATCTGGGAACGGCCGGCGTCGGCATTCGTTGCGGGCTTCATCGGATATGAGAACCAGGCGGAGTCGAATGCCGCGGGAGGGAAGGTGTCAACGCCGTTCGGACCCGTGTCCGTCGACGTCGCGGACGGACCGGTAGTGGCGGTTTTTCCACCGGATTCTCTTGTGGTGAATCGGACCGGACCACTCTCTGGCATGGCGACGATGGTGTCGTTCAATGGCCGTGGCTACGACCTTCGCGTGGCGTCAGACGGCACCGAATTCGAGCTGACGTCACCCGAACGATATTCGGTCGGCGATCAAGTTCGATTCGCAGCGGTCGATAATCGAGTGTTGGCCTATGAAAGATAGGCATATCTGAAATCGCAGTAGGTTGTAGCCGATGGAACGCCTGACTCTAGGAAGAATGCAGAATCCGGTACGCGGATTTCTGCACGGCTCGGCGGCTATTGCATCGCTGGTGGGACTCGTCGTGCTGACGGTTCAGACGTCCTCGGATGCCGTACGCATGTGGTCGATGGTCATCTTCGGGCTGAGCCTCGTGGCCCTCTACACCACGAGTTCTCTGTACCACTCGGTCCCCTGGCGTGAGAAATGGGAACGCAGAATCCAGCGGGTGGACCACTCGATGATCCTCGTGCTCGTGGCCGGGTCGTGGACCCCCATCGCCATGAATGTTCTCGATGGCAGCTGGAGAATCTTCACCATGAGCGTTGTCTGGGGTCTCGCGTTGATCGGAGTTGGACAGAAGATCCTCTTCCCACGAGTCCCTCAGTGGTTCACGGTCGCCCTGGCCACAACGATGGGTTGGTTTGCCGTAATTCCTCTGCCCGAGATCGTCCAGAGGCTTTCCCGCGGCGCCATCGTTCTGCTCCTCGTCGGCGGCATTCTCTATACGATCGGCATGGTGATCTACGCAACCCGCTGGCCCAGGCTGTTTCCGAGGGTGTTCTCGTCGCACGAGGTCTTCCACGTTCTCGTCGTGGCCGGCAGCGCCGTGCACTTCGCGCTGGTCTACAACTACGTGGTTCCCTATTAGACGTCCCAGGTGACCGTGATTGTTGCTTCGGACCTACCGCCCCGCGATGTACCAAACGACGTGTATGTGGCAAGAGCGGCCTCATTGTCCGGTTCTGTGACAACCCAGCCGCCGCGACAACCGATCGATTCGGCGACCTCATGGAGCGCCGCCAGGAGCGCGGTTGCCACACCCTGCCGGCGATGTGACTCGCCGGTACCGAGCTCATAGACCAACATCTCGGTCTTCTTGTCCGGGTGAGAGATTTCGATTCCGGTCACGAATCCCACCGGCGCGTCGACATCGTACGCAACGAGCATGTGGTGACCCGGACGTGCCAGGAAATCGTCAACCAGGTCGGGGCGTGGCGGGGAATCGAAGAGGTGACCGGCCGCCAGGACCTCATCTCGATCTGACACCACGCGGACCTGCCAAGATGTCGGCCCGGGATTCATGGATGGCGTTTCGTGAACACCAACCGGTCTACCGACGTTCGATCAGGCGAGACCGAGTTCTGCTTTGAGCTCGGCGAGCTTGTCATCTGCCTTTGCCAGCGAAACGGCCTCGCGCAATTCGGACTCTGCGCCCTCTGGCGTAGCTTCTCGCAATTCCGCATGAGCCATGGCGCTCGCTTTGCGCGCGGCAATCTTTTCTTCAACCCGCTCGAGACTCGGAACCTCATCTTCAAGAGTTGCAGACATCGACTCAACAGCCTTGTTGACCGATTCTTGCATCTTGGCCTGTTCGAGTGATCCGAGGAGCTCTAACCGGCGAGCCGCCAACTCCTGAACCCGAAGGGCGTTCTGAGATACGGCCGACTTCGCCTTTTCCGCCTGCTCCATCGAGGTCTGGTACTGCCCTTTGAGCGAGTCGAGATTGCTCTCTGACGCCTGGAGTTTCATGGCGAGGGACTGAGCGGTCCTCGTCCATTTCTCCGCGCCCTCGGCATCGCCTGCCTGCGTGGATTCCTCGGCCTTCAAGATCGCTTTCTTCGCCATCTCGCGGGCCTCGCCCACATTCTCGGCGGCCTTTTCGATCTTGCTCTCGAGCTGGACCCGATGGGCCACAACCTTGGCCGCCTGATTACGAAGCTCCTGGTCGCGCTTGCGGGCCTCACTGATCGCTTGCTCGATCTCTATCTCCGGATCCATTGCTCGTTCGGCAGTGGTTTTGAACAACTGGGCGATATATCCCCAGAGGCGCTTCAGAAAACCCATTGGTTCCTTCCCTTTTTCAGGCGATCCCTGTGCAGGACCTTGTGCACGTGGTCGTGGTACGGCTCTCCATCCTAGAGATTGCCACAGCCCGGCATGCTACCGGCGTGAACCCGACCTGCTTCTACCTCCGCTACTCCGGCTACCGGAGCTGAACGATCGGGACCGCGACGAACGAGCCCCCGGCGAACGGGACCGCGACGAACGGGACCGCCCCGCAGACGAACGGGTGCGGGGTGTTCGGGTGACCGTCGGTCGCGAATACCGGGGAGTCACAGTGTTCCACGGACTCGCCCGACCGGAGCTCGAAGCCCGATTGCGCGCCGAACGGGGGCGTCCACCGAGGAAATCACCGAATCCACCTGAGCGAGCCAATCCTCCAAGGAGAATGGTGAACACGTCCAGCGCTCCAAATCCTCCGCCACCGTAGGACCGGGGTGCCATGGGAGCGGGCGTCGGTCGGCCTCCCACATCAATCATTCGGGGACGTGGCTCCTCGCCTTTCCGGAGTCGCTCTGCGTCTTCGTCGCAAACCATGACCTCCTTGTCGCCCGCTTTCGTTCGCAGCGTCGCCTTTTGGGTCGCCGGGCGATGGGTGGGGTCGAAGAAACACGTGGCCCGTTCCCGCTGCGGCTTGGGAGGTACTGGTTGACCATCGCGCAACGCATCAGCCGCGGCCAGCTGCCACCTGGCCTCGTCGAGCCGATCGGTGATATCTTCCAATTCGTTGAGAGAATCTGCAGATTCCAATTCGTCGGAAGCGGTCGCGTATGTCGCTGATGCCCGTTCAAAGTGTTTGCGAACTTCAGGGTCGTCGGAGAGTGACACGGCATCGGTATCTTCCAGGATCTCGTTTGCTATGACATCTAGCTGCGCCTGAATTTCTGCTCTGGCCTCCGCGATGTCGGCTTCCCGCGACTTCTCCTCGCGTTTCGACCCGCTCCGCACCAGGAGATACGTACCCCCGACCCCCAGAGCGACAAGCCCGAGGAATCCCCACGACACCCCGTCGCCGGAAGAAGACGTGTTGTCGGAGTTCGTCGTCGCAATTTGAAATACGTCGGGAGCCAGAGCTCTGGCGAAGGTTGCCACGACCTCGGCGTCGGTGCCGTTGTCCGGTATCGCATCGAGGGCCGCGTCGAGTTGATCATTAGAGAACTCACTGGACGTCGCCCCGATCGACCCTGGGCCCATGGCTATGGCGGTTCCGCTGCCGAAAAACGCAACCACCTCGTCGGCCACGAGTTGGGTGTCCTGGGCCTCGGAGGCGATCGAGATGGCATAGAACTCAAAGCCGGCTTCGCGCATGGCGGCCACAGTCCGACCTATCGAGCCGGCGTCCGGTGTGATTCCCGGCTCGATGTAATAGCCCTGATTTCGCAGATCGGTCTCGGGATCGGACTGGGCGAGTGCGGGTGCCGTCGCTGCCACGAGAAGGAGCACGAGGGCTGACGAGAGGTAGATCTTTTTGGTCACGGGAACAGGATAGAACCTTGGCGACCGGCTCTACACTCCCGCCATGTCCCGTGCTGCAATCATCGGAGCCGGATCGATGGGCGCCATGATCGCGAACGGTCTCGTGCGGTCGGGATGGGCACAGGACTCCCTGGTTCTGTGCGCACGCAGACAGGATCGAATTGACGAGCTCGCCGCCCTCGGATTCCCGGCAACCATCGACCCGCTGGCCGCGATTGACGGCGCAGCGATCATTGTCCTCGCAACCAAGCCAAAAGACATCAGGGCGGTCCTCGATACGATCGGCGACCACGTTTCAAAAAGCCAGATCGTCCTCTCAGTCGCCGCCGGAGTCGAGATTGCGACGCTAGAAGATGCCCTGCCCCGGAACCCCGTGATCCGGGCAATGCCAAACACGCCGGCGGCACTGGGAAAAGGCGCGACGGGCTTTGCCGCCGGATCTCATGCGAGCGAAGCTGATATAGAAATGGTCCGGTCCGTGCTCGGATCGGTCGGCATCGTCGTGCAGGTAACCGAGGATCAACTCAACGCCGTAACAGCCTTGTCGGGATCAGGACCGGCATACGTCTTTCTCCTCGCCGAAGCGCTCCAGTCCGCAGGCACCGCGCTGGGGCTCGAGGCAGCCGCTGCGACCGAACTCGCCCATCACACGATTGCCGGTGCCGGCGCCATGCTGGTGGAACGTATGGCTGATGCATCGGCCCTGCGGGATCAAGTCACGTCGCCTGGCGGGACCACCGCGGCGGCACTGGAAGTCCTGTCAGATGCCGGCTTCGTCCACATCATCGAAGCAGCCCTGACAGCGGCCCGCGATCGAGCAGCGGAACTCGGCCGACCACAGGAGCAGTAGAGGTCGATCAGCGGCGAGCGCTGCCGCCGAATAATGACGCAACGAAATCACCCAGGCGGGACGACGTGGGCATCACGTCCGGGTTACCCATGCGAAAGAGGGCCGTCTTGAGACGGCGTTTGATGCGGCGTCCCCAAGCTCGGATGCCGGCGCGGAAACTCGCCACTACGCCGCCGCCCAGAAACACGCCGAGAAGCATGAACACAACGGTCGTACCAAACCCGAGCCCCCCGAGAACTCCGAAGAAAGCCAGCAGCCACACCGTGAGAGCCACTACGGCTCCGGATGCAATCCCTGCCCGCCCCAGGACCTGGGGGACGGTGTCGGACGCCTCCAGAGCAATGACATGCTGTGCGTCACCTATCTCACTGATCCGGTGGCGGACGGGCCCGGCAGAAACACGGCCCAGGCGACCGCCGTCACTGTTCAACGCAGTTCTCAGCTTGGCGAGCCAGTGCGGATCAACTTCCCACTCGCCGCCGTCATCGAATCGATCGACCAGCCGCATACCTTCGCGATTCGTCATCCAATCTGCCAACATCGCTTCAATCTGACTGCGGCTCAAGCCCTCGACGACACTGCTCTCGACCAGAGGCTCCGGTAAGAAGTATTTGTCCAGCCTGCTGCGCCGATCCTGGGGAGGAGCACTCTGCACCTCCGTAATCGCCCGCCTGATGAATTCGGTATCGATGCCGAGTTCTCCCGCAATCCTGGCCACCTCCTCGGGCGTGAAGCTGTGTGATGGCGTGGGTGACGGGTCCTCTGCTTCGAGCTCGATTGCCCTCTTGATCACCTCTTCGACCGCGGCTGTATCGAGCCGATCGGCCAACCGCCTGTCTGCCACCTGGTCCTTACGGCGTTGTTGCCCGGATCGGTACTCCTGCGTCATGGCCTCAGTATTGTCGATATTCGCCCTTGTCGATAAAACGAATCTCGAGATCGCGTCTGTAAGTCAGCCACTTCTCACAAACCGGTCGACTGAACGAACAGTCCGCCAGTACACATCCTCCATCAGAAGGTGATCGAATTCGCCGTTGCGTCCGATCGGCACGATCCCCGCAATCGGGAAATCGGCAGCGAGTTCCTGACGACGGGCCTCGTAGGAACTGTCAAACACCGGATAGGCCAGCTTCGTACGCATCACCCGTGAACCCAGAAACCGCTCCCTCGCTTCTGGAACCACCTCCTCCAAGTCGGCAAGCACCTTGGCGGTGAGGTCATCATCGGACATGGTCCAGACGTCATCACCCACCTCGCAACCGAGGTCGGCTGTGATCACCGTCTTGCCTTCCGGGGCCAACCAGGGCATCGACCGGGTTGCTTCCGTGAGCCGAAAGAACGCAAAGCCGGGCTCCGGGGTCCATAGCACCACCTCTGGCAGCAGCCGGCGTCCGACGAACTTCATGTTGACGAACACCATTGGCCTGAATCGGAATTCCGCCAGATCGTCGATACGCGAACTTCCGAGGACGAGTTTGGGCAGAACGTTGATCGGAAGAGAGGTGAACACCGCTCGAACAGCCACGTCTTCGCCCCGGACCCGCACAGCTACCGCCCGCTCGCCCTCGACAATAATGGCCTCGACCGGCGACGACAGCCTGATTGAATCCTCCACGTTTTCTGCGATGCGCGCCACCAGGCGTCCGAGTCCGGACTCCGGATAGACGTGCCATACAGACGCCGACTCCGGAAGTTCCCGGCAATAGCCAATCGCAACCGCCCGGCGTGACAGTCGACCAGCCACCCGTAGCCAGGCAGTCTTGAGTAGCGACGTCGGGATCTTGTTCACGACCGCAGGTGCCAGTCGTTCAGCCGCCGTCCCCGACCAGGCCTCGAGCAGCGGCCCGGCAACCCGGT
The DNA here is from genome assembly GCA_024638625.1 of Actinomycetes bacterium. GTDB lineage: Bacteria > Actinomycetota > Acidimicrobiia > Spongiisociales > SHLN01 > JABDOU01. The sequence goes on along the minus strand of JAHEJY010000019.1, from coordinate 5,001 downwards.
CGGTCAGGGCGACACCGTATCGCCCGACGAACTCGTCCCGGGCCGAACTGGCCTCCTCACGCGAAAGGAGGCCGGCAATGCGAGACCTCACGGCCGACAAGCTGAACCGAACGTTCTTGACGAGACCGTATGGATAACCATGGGCGCCACCGGCGAACCACACGGCTTCGCCGTAGTGGCGAACGGTTCGACATTCCGCGCCCAGGCCAAGCATGCCGGCCAGACGGTTCGTGATGAAATGAGCCCCGACATCGAACGAAAAGCCTTCGTCGTCTTTCACGCTCTGTGCCAGGCCTCCGATCGAAGGGCTGGCTTCGAGGACCATGACCGGATACCCGCGGGCCCGCAGTTCTGAGGCCGCAACCAGGCCCGCCCAGCCTGCGCCGAGAATCGCTACCGGGAGGTCGTCCGACGCCATCAGCGACCTGATTTCTTCTGCAACACCACCCGCAGCAAAGCGCCTCGACCGAACAGGGTCAACACCGAATCCACCAGGGTGAACAGGCCGAGCGCCAACGGCTTGTCGAGGCTGAATTGCTTGGCGAACACGCCGGGTGCTCCCCAGTCTTTGAGAAGATTGTGCACGGTGTACGTCCAATTGACCGGGCTCATCATCGTCTTGAGCGAAACAACCTCGAGATCCACGCCCGCCGCCAACTTCCGCATGGCGTGTTCGTTGAAGAGATTCCAATGGCGGGGAAAGTGGTAGCCACCCCAATGCCGTCGTTTGCCGAGAGCAAAGTCCGGTGACCCGGTGTTGTCCGTGACGATGCCCACCTTTGCCCCGGGTTTGAGGATCCGTCGAACCTCGCGCAGCAAGCCGACCGGGTCGCCGACATGCTCGATGGTCATGATCAGGATGGCAAAGTCATACGTCTCGTTCTCAAACGCGAGATCTTCCAGAACACCGAGATGCATCGTGAGCCCCTTGGCCCGCGCCGCCGCGACGGCAGTCGGGTCGGGATCAACTCCTTCGATGGACCAGTCCCCGATCCTCGAGAGCAACGAAAGGTGAAATCCGTCGCCTGCACCTACATCGATGATCCTGGCATCCGGCGGTAACCCTGCGGTCCAGCGTCGCAGCCGCTGCGACTCGAGCCAGGCCCGAACCCGGTATGCAATTCCGAAGCGCTCAGGCGTGAATTCGTATGCGTGATAGGCATCGCCGTAGATCTTCGACAGTTCTGACATGGCCGGCCGTGGGTCCAAATAGACCAGTCCACACCGGGCACATTGTTGGGCTATGAACGTGTCATCGCTCGTGTCGTACTCAAAATCCTCGCCGGTTGCGACGGGCGAAGCGTGGTCGCCGGTGGCACACACGCAGCACCGACCGACCCGCTCGAGCACGAGCGACCGCGCCACTCCGACCGGTGCCGGATCCGAAGATGCCGAATTGCGTTTGGACGGTCCCGCCATCAAACCTCGAGGGTATGCAACCAGAATCGTAACGAGGAATGAGCGGACGGAGGTCGCATCCAGTGATCATCCACTGATCCGTCCGCTCCAATTTCCCCGCTTCGGCGAAAGAACGCTGTCTAGATGGCGTCGGGTCCCCGTTCGCCGGTGCGAATACGAACTGCTTCGTCCACCGATAGGACAGCGATCTTTCCATCCCCGATCTCGCCGGTGCGAGCTGCGCGCTCGATGGCCTGGACGATGTCAGGTACCGTCGATTCGTCCACGAGGATCTCGAGGCGAACTTTTGGTACGAAGTCCACCTGATATTCGGCCCCGCGATAGACCTCGGTCTGTCCGCTCTGGCGTCCGAACCCGGACACGTCGGTGACCGTCATTCCGGTCACACCGACAGCCTTGAGAGCATCCTTGACCTCGTCCAGCTTGAAGGGCTTGACGTAGGCAACGATCATCTTCATGTGATCCTCCTCCTAGTTGACGAGTTCTAGCGAATAGCCGGGGGCCCCGTGTTCGAAGATATCGAGGCCGCCCATTTCTTCTTCAGCCGACACCCGCAGCAAATTGGCTCTTTTGAGCGACCAGAACAGAATCCCGGTCGTGGCCGTGACCCAGGCGAATACGCCGATCACTCCGATTGCCTGAACCAGTAGCTGATCAATGCCGCCGCCGTACAAGAGGCCGGCGTCGTCGGTTGCGACAAACCCGTCCGCATACTGGGCGAACAACCCGACGGCCAACGTTCCCCAAACTCCGCACACGCCATGCACCGAAATGGCACCGACCGGGTCATCGATTCCTCTTCGATCAAAGAACAGAACGGAATAGACAACAATGATCCCTGAGATCAATCCGGTGATCAAAGCTGCTCCCGGAGACATCGTCGCCGTTCCGGCGGTGATGCCGACCAGCCCCGCCAGAACACCATTCCCCGCCATGGCGACGTCCATCTTCTTGTTGCGGATCCAGATCACCGCTCCCGCCGCCACGCCGCCGGCGGCGCCCGACAGCAGGGTCGTCACACCGGCCCTCATCACGACGCCATCGGCCGCCAACTCGGAGCCGGGATTGAACCCGAACCAACCAAACCACAGAATGAAGACGCCGATAACGGCGAAGGCGATGTTGTGGCCGAGGATTGCCCGGGGACGGCCCTGAGCGTCATATTTGCCGATTCGTGGGCCGAGGAAGTAGGCGCCCATCAGCGCTGCCCAGCCTCCGGCCGAATGTACGATGGTGGAACCGGCGAAATCCCCGAACTTCGCATCGCCGATGGCCAGATCGGAAATCCAGCCGTCTCCTTGCCAGAACCAGTGAACCACAACGGGATATATGAGCGCGGTCATCGCGACCGAAAAGAGCAAGTACCCGCTGAATTTGGTTCGTTCTGCCATGGCCCCGGAAGCGATGGTGACGGCGGTAGCAGCAAACACCACCTGGAAGAAGAAGTCGGTGTAGATCTGATCGTTGACCAGGTCGCCAGTAGCGCCCGAGAGGAAGAACAAATCGGTGCCGATGAAACTCCCACCATCGGAGCCGTATGCAAATCCGAAGCCGACGACGAAGAACGCCAATGCGCCCACGGACATGTCTGCCAGGTTCTTGGCCATGATGTTGGAGACATTCTTCGCCCGGGTCAGGCCGGCTTCGACGAGACCGAAGCCCGCCTGCATCAAGAAGACGAGAATGCCTGCAATAAAGACCCACAGGTTGTCGAGGACCACCTGGATATCAGGAGCCTCCTGAGCCAGCGCCGGAGCCGCCGCGATCATCCAGACTGCCAACACGCTCAAAACGAGACCGGTCAAGCGCCATGCCATGCGTCTCTTCATGAGTCCGATCCCGGATACGCGCGTTGATACATGGTTCTCCTCCTTTGTCGAGGCGCATCTTGGACAGCGTTTCTTTCGCGGTGGTAAATCCGACGTGAACGGCAATGTCGATTTGTTTCAGAGAGGTTTCGCGCGTTCGGATTGTCGGGCGGATAGCGGCGAAGCCCGACGTATGCTGCCGATCGTGACAACGACCAGCATCCCGATGTTCCCGCTCCATACTGTGTTGTTCCCTCACATGCTCCTCCCCCTCCACATCTTTGAAGACCGCTACCGCACGATGACCCGTGAATGCCTCGAGGCCGATGGAGAATTCGGTGTGGTGCTGATCGAACGCGGCTCGGCAAT